>NZ_JAMBEP010000001.1:1669988-2003986 GCF_023374055.1 Luteimonas galliterrae
CTTCGGCATAAGTCAGGCGCGGGAACGGTTCGGCGAGTTCGACTTGCATCACTTCGCGGAACACGTCGCGGATGAGGACTTCGACGGTGTCCTGCACGATGGCTTCGTCGACCCAGGCGAATTCCATGTCGAGCTGGGTGAACTCGAGCTGGCGGTCGGCGCGCAGCGCTTCGTCGCGGAAGCAGCGCGCGATCTGGTAGTAGCGGTCGAAGCCGGCCATCATCAGGATCTGCTTGAACAGCTGCGGCGACTGCGGCAACGCGTAGAACTCGCCCGGATGCATGCGCGCGGGCACCAGGAAGTCGCGCGCGCCTTCGGGCGTGGCCTTGGTCAGGATCGGCGTTTCGATGTCCTGGAAACCGCGCGCGTCCAGCCAGCGGCGCAACGCCTGCACCAGCTTGATGCGGGTGCGCATCATGCGCTGCATCTGCGGCGTGCGCAGGTCGAGGTAACGGTATTTGAGGCGGATGTCCTCGCCCGGGTTTTCGTGCGCGTGGAACGGCAGCGGCTCGGCCTTGTTCAGCACTTCGATCTTGGTCGCGACGACTTCCACCTGGCCGGTCTTGATCTTGTCGTTGACCGACTGGCGCTTGCGTACGACGCCGGTGACGCGCAGGCAATCCTCGTAACCGACGTGTGCGGCCGCAGCGACGACCGCAGCATTGGCTTCGCCCGCGCCGAAATTCGCGTCGGTCGTCGGCTCGGCCACGACCTGCACGATGCCTTCGTGGTCGCGCAGATCGATGAAGCACAATCCGCCCAGGTTGCGGGCGACATCGGCCCAGCCGCACAGGGTGACGGTCTGGCCGATCAGCGCCTCATCGACGAGGCCGCAGAAGTGGGTACGCATGGATGCTCCGGGAGTTGCGATCCGCCCGGCCGCGGCCGGAGGACAAGGGGCCGGCCTGGGCCGGAAACACGTCATTTTAACGGCTGCGGCGCCTTACTGCGCTCGCTGTCGCGCCTGGTACCCGGAACGCCCGTCCACACAGCTGGGGAAAACGATATGAAGCGCCTTCTGAAGTGCGTCGCGCTGGCCCTGGGCCTGTCGCTGCTGATGCCCGCTGCGGTTTTCGCGCAAGCCCAGACCCGCGCCTACGCGCCGGAAAACCTGCGCACCCTCAACTACAACGACCAGGTCCGCGTGATCAGCCTGGAATACGAAGAACAATCGCGCGGGCGCCGCATCCCGGACGACCAGTTGCGCTTCTACCTGGACCAGGTCAACCGCTCCAACTGGGGTTTCAGCCGGATCAAGCAGGACATCTCGCAGTCGCTGGGCTATGGCGGCGGCGGACCGCAGCCGCCCTACCCCGGCAACGGCAACGGCAACCGGATCCGCTGCGAGAGCATCAACAACCGGTCGCAGACCTGCCCGACGCCGTGGAGCGGGCCTTCGCGCCTGGTCCGGCAACTGTCGGGCACCGGTTGCGAGGAAGGCCGCACCTGGCAGTCGCAGCGCGGGCAGGTCTATGTCGGCGGCGGCTGCCGCGGCGAATTCGAGGCCGCACCGATCGGCCCGCCGCAGGGCACCGTGCGCTGCGAGAGCGTCAACAACCGTCCGCGCACCTGCGCCACCCCATGGGCCGGCCCTTCACGATTGGTCCGGCAGTTGTCGGGGACGGGTTGCGAAGAAGGCCGCACTTGGCAATCGCAGCGCGGGCAGGTGTTCGTCAGCGGCGGCTGCCGCGGCGAATTCGCCCCCGGCGCAGCGCTCAATCCCAACTACAGCGTCACCTGCACCAGCCGCAACATGCGGCCGGCCAACTGCGGTTGGAATCGCGATTACGGCCGCCCGGCCCTGCAGCGGCAGCTCTCCAGCAGCGCCTGCGTCGAAAACCAAACCTGGGGTTACGACAGCGCGCGCGGCAGCATCTGGGTCAGCAGCGGTTGCAGCGGTCGCTTTGCGCAGCCGCAGATCCAGCCGCGCTACTGAAGCCTCAGGCCGAGTCGGCGGCGGGCTTGGCCGCCGGTTTGCTGTCGGCTTTCGGCGCCGCTTCGGCTTTGCCCGCAGCGGCCGGCGCGGCGGCCTTGCTGGCGCCTTCGCCGCCTTCGGCCAGGTTGCGCTTCTTGTCGCTGCCCTTCTTGAAGTCGGTCTCGTACCAGCCGCTGCCGGACAAGCGGAACGAAGGCGCCGTCACCTGGCGGCCGACCGCATGCGCGCCGCAATTCGGGCAGGTGTCCGGATCGGGATCCGATAGCTTCTGCAAGCGGTCGAATTCGTGGCCGCACTCGGCGCAACGGAAGGCATAAATCGGCATAGCGGGAACCAGTAATTGGAGACGCAGGATGATTTTGGGGTCGGCCGGAGCCGATTCCAAGCGGGATTCAGGCCGCGCTGGCCTCGTACAGTTGCAATAGCTCGGCTTCGGCGGCCTGCAGCGCGTCGTGCAGTTCGCCCTGGCGCTTGCCCAGTTGCGCTGCGCGGGCACCGCCGTCGGCGTACAGCATCGGATCGGCCAACGCGCTTTCGATGCCCGCCATTTCGGTTTCCAGTTCGGCCACGCGCGCTTCGGCCTTGGCCAGCTTGTGCGGATTGACCTTGCCGGCTTTGGGCTTGGCGGCCGGCATCGGCGCAGGCGCAGCGATGGGCGCCACAGGCGCCGCGGCCATGTCGCTTGCGGGCCGCGCGCGCAACCATGCCGCGTATTCGTCCAGATCGCCGTCGAAGGGTTCGACGCGGCCATTGGCCACACGCCAGAACGTATCGCTGACCAGGCCGATCAGGTGGCGGTCGTGCGAGACCAGCACGATCGCGCCGTCGAAGTCGCTGAGCGCTTCGGCCAGCGCCTCGCGCATGTCCAGGTCGAGGTGGTTCGTGGGCTCGTCGAGCAGCAGCACGTTCGGCTGGCGCCAGGCGATCAACGCCAGCGCCAGGCGCGCGCGTTCGCCGCCGGAAAAACCGTCGATGCTTTCGAAGGCGCGGTCGCCGGGGAAATTCCACTTGCCCAGGAAATCGCGGAACGATTGCGTGGATGCGTTCGGCGACAGCTCGCGCAGGTGGTCGATCGGCGACGCGCCCTTCTTCAACGATTCGACCGTGTGCTGGGCGAAGTAGCCGATCCGCAAATCCGGATGCGCATAACGCTCGCCCGACAGCGGCGGCAATTCGCCGACCAGTGTTTTCACTAGCGTCGATTTGCCGGCGCCGTTCGCGCCGAGCAGGCCGATGCGGTCGCCGGCCTCCAGGCCGAAGCCGACGTTGTGGAGGATGACGCGCGCTTCCCCTTCTCCCTCCGGGAGAAGAGCCTGCCCCGGACTTGATCCGGGGTGGCGCGTAGCGCCGGATGAGGGTTCGGCGTGTGGCGAGGTTCCCCGATCCTCCGAACCCTCACCCCAACCCCTCTCCCGCAAGGAGAGGGGCTTATAACCGCAATCGGCATGGTTCAAGCGCAAAAGCGCATGCGGCAGCTTCAGAGGCTCGGGGAATTCGATCCGCAATTCGCGCTCGGCGCGCACCGCCTCGGTGCCGGCCAGTTTGGCCAGGCGCTTCATCCGCGACTGCGCCTGCTTGGCCTTGCTGGCCTTGGCCTTGAAGCGGTCGATGAAGCTCTGCAGGTGCGCGCGCTCGGCCTGTTCCTTCTCGAACGCGATCTGCTGCTGGCGCAACTGCTCGGCGCGCTGGCGTTCGAATGCCGTGTAGTCGCCGACGTAGAGCTTGGCGCGCTGTTCGTGCAGGTGCAGCGTATGCGTGCTGACGTTGTCGAGGAATTCGCGGTCGTGGCTGATCAGCAGCAGCGTGCCGGGGTACTTCAGCAGCCACTGCTCGAGCCACAGCACCGCGTCGAGATCGAGGTGGTTGGTGGGCTCGTCGAGCAGCAGCAGGTCGCTGGGCGTCATCAGCGCACGCGCCAGGTTCAGGCGCACGCGCCAACCGCCGGAGAAAGTGCTCACGGCGCGCGAATGCGTCTCGGCGGAAAAGCCCAGGCCATGCAGCAGCTTGCCCGCGCGCGCGGTAGCGTCGTAACCGCCGACTTCTTCCAGGCGATGGTGCGCTTCGGCGACGGCTTCCCAATCCTCCGCGGCGAACGCATTGGCTTCGGCCTGCAATGCGGCGTGCACTTCGGCATCGCCGGACAGCACGAAGTCGATCGCCGGGTCGGGCAGCGACGGCATTTCCTGCGCGATGCTGGCGATGCGCACGCGGTTGGGCACGTCCAGATCGCCGCGGTCGGGCTCCAGTTCGTTGCGGATGGCCGCGAACAGCGAGGACTTGCCGGTGCCGTTGCGGCCGACCACGCCGACGCGCCAACCGGCGTGCAGGGCCAGGTCGACATCGGACAGGAGCAGGCGTTCGCCGCGCCGCAGGGCGAAATTGCGGAAGGAAATCATAAGGATACAGATTTTACCTGTTTTACCGCCGCTCCAGCGACCTGGTCGCGCCTTTTCGTGGGAGCGGCTTCAGCCGCGAGCTTTTCCCTGCGGGCGCAGCACGATCAAGAGCTCGCGGCTGAAGCCGCTCCCACAAAAGCGGGGCCTATCGCTTAACCGGCACCGCATCCGTCGGCGCCTGTTCCTTGGCCGGCTTAGGCGCATCCGGGCGCGCGATCGCATACATCTCCCAAGCGATCTTGCTCGATAAGGCGCGGCGATCGTCCCCTTCCGCATAAAGATCGAAATGGGTGCGCCCCGGCAGAAAGCGCACATCCGTCTTCGCGCCCAGCGTTTCCAGCGTGGCCTTGAGCTTGCGCGCGGAGCCGTCGAGATAGAACGTGTCGGCGTCGCCGACGATCACGTGGACCTTGCCGTCCAGATCCGCCTTCAGCGCGGGCCATTGCGTGCGCAGGCGATGCGCGATGTCGTAGTGCTCGCGCCAATAGGCGGCCACCTGCGGATCCACGCGGCCGGTATCGCGATCGAACAGCGGTACCGGACGCCCGTCCTCGCCGCGCGGCGAAAACACCCATTCGAACGACGACATCTGGCCGCCGTACGGACCGAGCACGCGCTCGAGCTTGGCAAACTCTTCGAACGTCGCTTTCACTTCGCCCTTGTCGCGCACCAGCGGCAGCGGCTTGCCGTCGGGTTTGCGGTAGACGTTGGCATCCTTGGCGTAAAGGTCCGCACCGGTGAAATCGGTGAAATCGCTGGGATCGGGCGATGTCGACCAGGTGCCGCCAAACACTTTCGGATAAGCCACCTGCAGCCACAGCGTCGCCCAACCGCCGGAAGAGTGGCCGGTGAGGAAGCGCCCGGACGGTCGCGCATCCATGCGGTAGCGCTTTTCGAGTTCGGGAATCAGTTCGGTGGTCAATGCCGTGCCCCACGGTCCGTTGTTGACCGAGTCGGCGAATTCGTGGGTGCCGGTGGCGCTGGACTCGTCCAGGAACACCCAGATCATCGGCGGCATGCGGCCGTCGCGCATGCGCTCGTCCATCGACGCGACATCGGCGATCAAGCGCGAGAGCTTGCCGCTGAAGCCATGGGTGTAATAGACCGTCGGATAACGCTGTCCGGGATGCGCCGCGTAATCCGGCGGCGGCAATACCCAGCCGCGGATGTGCACCGGCCGGCCCCAGAACGCGGTCAACGCCGGGCTGGGAAAGTCGAGCGGCTCGGCGTGCGGGCGCGCCGCGGCCGCATCGTCCTGCACTTCCTTCGGTGCATCGGCCGGCAATTCCCAGGTGGGGCCGCTCGTCCCGGGCAAGGCGCGCGCCAGGGAAATAGGCGCCGCCGCGCCGGCACCGAGCTTCACCATCGTCACGTCGCTGACCCAGTCGCCCGGGCCGCGACCGCCGTAGTTGTAATCGTGGTTCACGTCGAGCACGGCCTGCATCGCGTATTCGCCAGGCTTGAGCTTGGAGAAAGCGGCGGGGAACGCGAGCGATTCGGTATCGACCGTTACGCTCGCGCCCGGCGCCAGCTGCGTCACCTCCATTGCGGCCACGCTGACCTGGGTGGGCTTGAACGGGCTGGTGTCGACCGAGACGACCTTGCCGTCTTTGGCCGCGGCGCGCGCTTCGGCGGCGGGCATCGCGAACAGCAGCAGGCGGCCGGATGCGGGCTGGGCAGCGCTATCGGCGAGTTGCACGCGCAGGGTCTGGCCTTGCGCGACGTCTTCGCGGCGGCAAGCCGTGAGCGATGCCAGCAGAGACAGGCCGGCGACGAGGAACCACTGCGGACGGGGAGCGGCCATGCGACGAGCTCGTGGGGCGGGAGCTCCAGTCAAGCACACCGCGCCGCAACGGGCCAATGGCCAGAGTCACGCCAGAAGGCGCTGCCGTTTCCCTTTTGAAAAATGAGGGCTAAGGGGGTTTTGCTTTGATCTGGTCCTTCGTAGGAGCGGCTTCAACCGCGAGCTTTTCCTTCTGCCGGGATCAAGAGCTCGCGGCTGAAGCCGCTCCTACGAAAAGCAAAAGCAAATCCTCCCCGGCCCTCTTTTTTCAAAGGAGGGAGACAAGCAAAAGCATCGCGTGTTCGATCCAGACGGAACCCCCTTTGAAAATGGGACCGAAGGGGTCGCTCTAGAGGCGCGGTCTTACTGACGCGGTTGGAACCGTAGGCTCAGCGTATAGCTGCGACCCGGCTGGTTGAACCAGGCGGCGGTTTCGTATTCGCGATCGAATACGTTGGCCGCGTTCAACTGGATCGACCAGTCGCTGCTCAGCGCATAGCCCACGCGCAGGTCGACCAGCGAATAGCCGGGCAGGCGGGTGCGGTTGGCCAGATCGTCGTAGCGTTCGCCTTCGGCATAGACGCTGGCGCCGAAACTGAAAGCGCCGAAGCTGCGGTCCGCATCGACGCGGCCGCTCTGGCGCGCGCGCCGCGGCAGGAAATTGTCGCGGTTGAAGCCCCCGCTGTCGTTGCGCGGGTCCAGCCAAGTGGCGGTGCCGAGCACGGTCCAGCCGGCGATGTCGAAATCCAGCGTCGCCTCGGCGCCGCGGATGAAGGCGCGGTCGACGTTGGCCGGCAGGAAGGTCACCGCGTCGAACGTGATCAGGTCTTCGGCGCGGGTCTGGTAGGCGCTTATCGACCAGTTGCCGGTAGCGTGCGTTCCGCGCAGCCCCAGTTCGAAAGTGCGCGAGGTTTCCGGCGACAAATCCGGATTGCTGAATCCGTGGAAGTACAGATCGTTGAAAGTAGGCGCGCGATAAGCGGTGCCGTAGCTCGCGACCAGCTTCAGATCCTCGGTGAACGAGAAGCCGTAACGCGCGCTGCCGGTGGTCTCGCCGCCGAACTGGCTGTTGTCGTCGCGGCGCAGGCTGGCCTGGAAGCTTTGCCGGCCGAAGTCGCCTTGCCACTGGCCGAACACGCCGCGGTTGATGCGTTGGGTTTCGTCGAATTCCGCGTCGCTGTCGACCGCATCTCGTTGCCAGTCGAAACCGAAGCTGACCAAGCCGGTGCCCGCGCCGATGTCGGCCTGCAACGAAGCCAGATCGCGATGCGTGTCGAAGCGGCTGCTGAACTCGCCGTCCTTGAAGTCGTCGCTCTCGTCGACGCTGCGGCCTGCATTGAAGGTCACCGCGATCTTTTCGCTGGGCGCGTAACGCAGCCGTGCGCCGGCGACCTGCTGCACCACGTCGGCCTGGTTGGCGAAACTGCCGTCGTAGTCGTTCTGGCCTTCGGCGCGGAACACGCGTGCTTCGGCGTCCCAAGCGTCGCCGAAGCGGTAGCCGCCTTGCAGCGATAGCGAATTGTTCTCGTAGCCGTCCTTGTCCGGCTCGTCGGTGAAGCAGCCCGCGAACAGCGTGCCGCTGCCGCGGCAAGCGTCGATGCCCTCGGTACGCTCGTGCGCGGCGTTGATCGAATACCAGCCGTCGCCCTGCTTGCCGGCGACGCCGGCGCTGGCGCGACGGGTGTCGAAGCTGCCCAATGCGACGCTGGCATGCGGCGCGAACGCGCCTTCCGGGCGGCGGGTGAAGATCTGGATGACGCCGCCCAGCGCCTCGGAACCGTAAAGGCTGGAGAACGGTCCGCGCACGATCTCGATGCGCTCGATCTGATCGACCGGGATGTCCTGGAACGCGGCCAAACCCGCGCTGGCCGAACCGATGCGCACGCCATCGACCAGCACCAGCACCTGCGAACCGCCGGCGCCGCGCAGCGACATCGTGGTGATCTTGCCGTTGCCGCCGTTGTTGGCGAAGGTCAGGCCGGGCGTGCCGCGCAGCAGTTCCGGCAACGAAGCCGGCTGCAGGCGATCGATGCGTTCGCGGTCGATCACGGTGGTGGAAGCCAGCGTATCGGCCAGCGACTGCGGCGTGCGCGTGGCGGTGACGACGATCTGGTCGAGATCGGTGACGGTCGCTTCGGGTCCCGATTCCGCACTCGCCTGAGCGCAGGCGAACGAAACGGCGATGGCCAACGCAACACGCGCGGCATGGGTGTGACGCAATGACATGATGAGCTCCTGAGCCGCGCCTGCCCGCGCGGAATGGTTGGGAAGGACAGGCGGCGGAGCGCATGGGTCGTGCCGCGGAGGCACGATTCCACGACATCGCCCACCGCGTGTTTGGTCTGCCGAAGGCCGGTCTCCGGGCTCGCGAGCGAAGACGCGGACGTCTTCGGAACGGCGCCTTCCCATGCGGATGCACAGTGGCTGTTTGCCGGTCCAGGGCCTTGCGGCCGATGCTCGCCTACCGTTGCGGGGGCAGCTCCGGGATTGCCGTCATGGCGCACCGGATTCCCGTTTCAACCGCTGGCGTAGGACGCGCGCGGTCACCTCAGGCGGGCGCAGTTTAGCGGCCTTTACTGCCGGGCGATAGCGAAACCGCCGCAGCGCGCATAATCTGCGCACTTATGGATACTTCGCCAGACCTTGCTTCCGCTACGCCCCCTGCCCTGCTCAGCCCCATCGAGGCGCGCATCCTGGGCAGCCTGGTCGAGAAGGAAGCCACCACACCCGACGCTTATCCTTTGACGCTCAACAGCCTGGTGCTGGCGTGCAACCAGAAGACTTCGCGCGATCCGGTCACTCATTTGAATGCGGGCGAGATCGAGCACGCCCTGCGGCAGATGGAAGTGCGCGGCCTGGTCAAATCCCAGCATTCGGCGCGCGCCGGTCGTTACGCGCACCGCATGGAAGCGGTGCTCAGCCTGACCCGCCAGCAGACCGCATTGCTCGCGCTGCTGATGCTGCGCGGACCGCAGACGCTGCACGAACTGTTGAGCCGCAGCGAACGCTGGGTGAAGTTCGAAGGCGCCGAGGACGTGCAGCACGCACTGGAACGGCTGGCCGCGCGCGAACCGGCCATGGCGGTGAAACTGCCGCGCGGCAGCGGCCAGCGCGAAGACCGCTACGGGCACCTGCTCTGCGGTCCCTTGTCCGAAGCGCAGCTCGCGGCCGCGGCGCGCCCTTCGGCCGCGGCTGCGGACGAACAGGCGTTGCTGGAGCGCATCGACGCGCTCGAAACGCGCATCGCCGCGCTTGAAGCGAAGCTGAGCGCAGCCTCCTGATCGGTTTGCGCCGATCGCGCATGGCGTTCACTATCGCCATTCGGACATCGACGGAGCCTCAATGCCGCATCACACCTCGCTGATCGCGATCCTCTGCGTCGGCTTCGTGCTGGCGTTCGTGCTGGGCCTGCTGGCGCAGCGCCTGCGGCTGTCGCCGCTGGTCGGCTATCTGGTCGCCGGCATCCTGGCCGGGCCGTTCACGCCCGGCTTCGTCGGCGACCAGACGCTGGCGCCGCAGTTGGCCGAGATCGGCGTGATCCTGCTGATGTTCGGCGTGGGCCTGCATTTCTCGCTGCGCGACCTGATGGCGGTGAAGGCGATCGCGTTGCCCGGCGCCGTCATCCAGATCGCGGTCGCTACCGTATTGGGCTGGGCGCTAGCGCTTTGGCTCGGCTGGTCGCACGGCGCCGGCCTGATGTTCGGCCTCGCGCTGTCGGTAGCGAGCACGGTGGTGCTGCTGCGCGCGCTGGAGGAGCGGCGCCTGCTTGAAACGGGCAAGGGACGGATCGCGATCGGCTGGCTGATCGTCGAAGACCTGGCGATGGTGCTGGCGCTGGTGCTGCTGCCTGCCCTGGCCGGCTCGCTCGGCGGCGAAGGCGGCGGCGAGGGCAATGTGTGGAAGGCGTTGCTGTGGACGCTGGCCAAGGTCGGCGCTTTCGTCGCGGTGATGCTGATCGTCGGCCGTCGCGTGATCCCGTGGGTATTGGAGCGCGTCGCCGGCACCGGTTCGCGCGAACTGTTCACGCTGTGCGTGCTGGCGGTGGCGATGGGCGTGGCCTTCGGCGCCGCCGAACTGTTCGGCGTGTCGTTCGCGCTGGGCGCGTTCTTCGCCGGCATGCTGCTCAACGAATCCGAGTTCAGCCATAAGGCGGCGCAGGATTCGCTGCCGATGCGCGACGCGTTCGCGGTGCTGTTCTTCGTCTCGGTCGGCATGCTGTTCGATCCGCATATCGTGGTCGAGCAGCCGCTGGCGATCGTGGCGACGTTCCTGATCATCGTCTTCGGCAAGTCCGTCGCCGCATGGGCCATCGTCCGCGCCTTCGGCAAGTCCAACTCGACGGCATTGACCATTTCCGCGAGCCTGGCGCAGATCGGAGAATTCTCCTTCATCCTCGCCGGCCTCGGCCTCTCGTTGAAGATACTGCCGCAGGAAGGCCATGACCTGATCCTGGCCGGCGCCTTGCTGTCGATCGTGGTGAATCCCTTCCTGTTCGGCCTGCTCGACCGCCGCCTGGCCAGGGACGACGAGCGCGAAGCGCGCGACACGCAGGACGCGTTGGCCGCCGACGACAGGATGCATGCGATCCCGGACGGCATCGGCGATCACGCCATCGTGGTCGGCTACGGCCGCGTCGGCAGCCAGCTGGCCAAATTGTTGCGCGAGCGCCGCGTGCCGGTGGTGGTGGTCGAAGACGATGCCGATCTGGTCGCGCAGGCGCGCGCCGCCGGCTTCCCCAGCGTGCGCGGCAATGCCGCTTCGGAACGGGTGATGCTCGAAGCGCGGCCCGAGCGGGCGCAAATCGTGGTGTTCGCGATACCGCATGCGCTGGAAGCCGGCGAGACGATGGCCCGGCTTCGCGCGATCAACCCCGCGCTGACCTTGCTGGCCCGTGCGCACAGCGAGGCCGAAGTGAAGCATCTGCTGGAGCACGGCGCCGACGGCGCGGTGCTGGCCGAACGCGAGCTGGCGTATTCGCTGGCGGAGATGGTGATGGCGACGCCGCCGTACCGGCCGACGCGCGCCACCCAGGCTACCGACGCTTCGTAGGCAGAGGCTGCTTTTGCCGTCTCCCCCTTTGAAAAAGGGGGACACGGGGGGATTTGCTTTTGACCTCAGTCATGAGGTGTCGCGCTAAAAGCTAAAAGCAAATCCCCCCTGCCCCCCTTTTTCAAAGGGGGGAACAGCTCATTTCGCGAAGATCAGGTGGCCGCTTTCGGCATCGACCCGCACCGTGTCGCCATTGCCGAACTCGCCCGCCAATATTTTTTGCGCCAGCGGATTTTCCAGCTGTTGTTGGATCGCACGCTTGAGCGGCCGCGCGCCATACACCGGATCGAAACCGACGTTGCCCAGCAGCTCCAGCGCCTTGTCGGCGATCTCCAGGCGGATGCCGCGCTCGGCCAGCCGCTTCTCCAGTCCGCGCATCTGGATCTTGGCGATCTGCTTGATCTGCGCCTTGTCCAGCGGGTGGAACACGACGATATCGTCCAGCCGGTTGATGAACTCCGGGCGGAAATGCGCTTGCACCACGCCCATCACCGCGGCTTTCATCTGGGTGTAGCTTTCCGGAGAATCGTCGACGGCCAGCTCCTGGATCATCTGCGAGCCGAGGTTGGACGTCATCACGATCACGGTATTGCGGAAATCCACCGTGCGGCCCTGGCCGTCGGTGAGGCGGCCGTCGTCGAGCACCTGCAGCAGGATGTTGAACACGTCCGGGTGCGCTTTCTCGACTTCGTCGAGCAGGATCACGCTGTACGGACGCCGCCGCACCGCCTCGGTCAGGTAGCCGCCTTCCTCGTAGCCGACATAGCCAGGAGGCGCGCCGACCAGGCGGCTCACCGCGTGCTTCTCCATGAATTCGCTCATGTCGATGCGCACCATCGCATCGCTGCTGTCGAACAGGAACTCGGCCAGCGCCTTGCACAGCTCGGTCTTGCCGACGCCGGTCGGGCCCAGGAACAGGAACGAGCCGCTGGGACGGTTGGGATCGCTCAGGCCGGCGCGCGAACGCCGCACCGCGTCGGACACGACCTTGATCGCCTCCTCCTGGCCGACCACGCGCGCATGCAGCGCATCCTCCATCTTCAATAGTTTTTCGCGCTCGCCCTCGAGCATCTTCGACACAGGGATGCCGGTCCAGCGCGACACGACCTCGGCGATTTCCTCGGCGGTGACGCGGTCCTGCAGCAGCTTGAAGCCTTTGTTTTCCGCCTCCTGTGCGGCGTTCAATTGTTTTTCGAGTTCCGGCAGCAGGCCGTACTGGATCTCGCTCATGCGCGCGTAATCCTGGCGGCGTTGCGCGGCCTCCAGTTCCAGGCGCGCGGCTTCGATCTGCTCTTTGATCTTGGTCGCGCCCTGCAGCGTGGCCTTTTCCGCCTTCCAAACTTCTTCCAGGTCGTTGTATTCGCGCTGCAGTTTTTCGATTTCGTCTTCCAAATCGGCGAGGCGCTTTTTGCTTTCGGCGTCCTTCTCTTTCTTGAGCGCTTCGCGCTGGATCTTGAGCTGGATCAGGCGGCGTTCCTTGCGGTCGAGCTCTTCGGGCTTGGAATCGATCTCCATGCGGATGCGCGAAGCCGCCTCGTCCATCAGGTCGATGGCCTTGTCCGGCAGCTGGCGGTCGGCGATGTAGCGGTGCGACAGGGTCGCCGCGGCGACGATGGCCGGATCGGTGATCTCCACGCCGTGATGCACCGCGTAGCGCTCTTTCAGGCCGCGCAGTATGGCGATGGTGTCTTCCACGCTCGGCTCGCCGACGAACACCTTCTGGAAGCGACGCTCGAGCGCGGCGTCTTTTTCGACGTATTTGCGGTACTCGTCCAGCGTGGTCGCGCCGATGCAGTGCAGCTCGCCGCGGGCGAGCGCGGGCTTGAGCATGTTGCCGGCGTCCATCGAACCTTCCGCCTTGCCTGCGCCCACCATGGTATGCAGTTCGTCGATGAACAGGATGATCTGGCCCTCGTTCTTGGCCAGATCGTTGAGCACCGCCTTCAATCGTTCTTCGAATTCGCCGCGGTATTTGGCGCCGGCGATCAGCGCGCCCATGTCCAGCGACAGCACGCGCTTGCTGCGCAGGCCTTCGGGCACTTCGCCGTTGACGATGCGCTGCGCCAGGCCTTCGACGATCGCGGTCTTGCCGACGCCGGGTTCGCCGATCAGCACTGGGTTGTTCTTGGTGCGCCGCTGCAGCACCTGGATCGTGCGGCGGATCTCCTCGTCGCGGCCGACCACCGGATCGAGCTTGCCCGATTCGGCGCGCGCGGTCAGGTCGATGGTGTATTTCTCCAGCGCCTGGCGCTGATCTTCCGCGTTCTCGCTCTGCACGCTCTCGCCTCCCCGCATTTTTTCGATCGCGGCTTCGATCTTCTGCTTGTCGGCGCCGGCGGCTTTCAATGCGCGGCCGGCATCGCCGCCGTCGTCCAGCGCGGCCAGCACGAACCACTCGCTGGCGATGTAGGCGTCGCCGCGCTGCTGCGCCAGCTTGTCGGCGACGTTGAGCAAGCGCCCCAGATCGTTGCCCAGCGAAACGCTGCCGGCCTGGCCCGACACTTTCGGCAATTTTTCGAGCGCTTCGCCCAAGCGTTCGCGCAGCAGCGGCACGTTGACGCCGGCCTGCGCCAGCAGAGGACGCGTGCTGCCGCCCTGCTGATCGAGCAAAGCCGCCAGCAAATGCGCCGGTTCGATCAGGTTGTGGTCGCGGCCGACGGCCAGCGACTGCGCATCGGCCAGCGCCTGCTGGAAACGCGAGGTGAGTTTGTCCATCCGCATCGGACAGCTCCAACATGTGAAGAGGGCGCATGCGCGCCGAAGCCGTTCATTTGGGAGTCAGGAGGGCATTCTTCAAGGGCGGGCATACGTGGCGCGTGAAGCCGCGATAATGCGGAGTTAAGGTTTCGGACGGCCTACGCCGTTAGCATCCAGACGATCCGCGGCGCGATCGCTTGGAGGAAAACGCATGTTCGATGTCCTGGTAAGCGAGCTGTCCGAGCGCTACGGCCTGGGAGACCGCGGCCGCGATCTGTTCGGCTTGCTGATGGGCTATATCTACAACGACCGGCGCGGCGGCTTCGGCGGTTTCGCCGAAAGTTTCCGCCAACAGGGCCATGGCGACCTGTTCGCTTCCTGGCTCGGCGGCGATGCGCGCCGCCAACGCACGCTCACCGCCAGCGACGTGGGCATGGTGTTCGGACAAGGCCTGCTCAGTGATTGGGGCAACCGCATCGGCGCCAGCCGCGCGACGGTGGCCGCGGCGATCGCCGGCGTGCTGCCTCGGTTGATCGGCGAACTCACGCCGGGCGGACGCTTGCCGGAAGCGTTCGGTGCCGGCCCGGTCAAAGCAACCGATGCGCGTACGGCGCACACCGATGCGCCTGTCGACGCCGACGACGACCGCGAAGCCGTTACCGATGCCGGAGTGGTTTTAGGCCATGCGGCGTCCGCTCCCTATTCCGGCGACCGCATCGCCAGCGCGAACCTGCGTCGCGACGGCGTACGCACCGAGCCGCAAGGATCCGCCGCGCCGATCGATCCGCATGTCGCCGCCATCACCGAAGCCGTGTTTTCCGACGAGCCTTTGCTGCGCGATGTCGAATTCCGCCGGCCGCCGCCGCGGCGCGAACGCGGCGGTTTCGGCTGGCTGCTATGGTCGCTGATCATCCTAGCGGCGTTGGCTGCGGGCGGCTGGTATTACGTGCAGCGGTACGGACTGCCGCCGGGCGTGCAGTTGCCGTGGTCGACGACGCCGGCTACGAACAACTAGCCCAACCAGCGTTTTGTGGGAGCCGCTTTAGCCGCAACCTCTTTCTTGTGGAGACGATAAAAAGATCAAGAGCTCGCGGCTAAAGCCGCTCCCACAAAGCCGCTCCCACAAAAGCGGCATCGCGATGTGAACTTAATGCTAACGCCGCGTTAGCCACAATACGCGGCGATGCCTGTCCAAAGCGCCAACTTACGGCAGCGTCCACCCGCGCCCGCAGACGACTGGGCCTTGTTCCTGGATGTGGACGGCTGCCTGCTCGATTTCTCCGACACGCCCGAAGGCGTGATCGTGCCGCCCGCACTGCCCGTCGCGCTGGGCGCGCTGTCGCGCCGCCTGGACGGCGCGCTGGCGCTGGTCAGCGGGCGGGCGCTCGCCAGCCTCGATACGTTGTTCGCGCCGCTGCATCTGCCTGCCGCAGGATTGCACGGACTCGAACGCCGCCACGGCGATCTGCTCGTTTCGCCGCCGGCCGCGCCCGCCGCGCTGGACGGCATTCTCGATGAAGCGCGCCGGCTCGCCGATAAATACCCCGGCACGCTGGTCGAAGACAAGGCGCCGGCGATCGCCCTGCACTGGCGCGCCGAACCGCTGGCCGCCGCCGATTTCGAAGCCTTCGCGATGGCCGCGCTGCTGGCGCTGCCCGGCTATCGTCTGCAGCACGGCGACCATGTGGTCGAACTGCGCCCGGCGCGGGCCGACAAGGGCGACGCGATCGCGGCCTTCCTCGACGAAGCGCCGTTCCGCGGCCGCCTGCCGGTGTTCGCCGGCGACGATCTCACCGACGAACATGGTTTCGACATCGTCAACGCCCGCGGCGGCGTCAGCGTGCTGGTCGGCGCGCGCGAGGCCAGCGCCGCGCGCTTCCATCTCGATAACCCGTCGGCCGTGCGCGCATGGCTCGCCGCAGCAACCGGAGACGCCGCGACATGAGCGAAGCCAGCCTCAACCTGGGCCTGATCGGCAACGGCAGCTTCGGCGCGCTGCTCGACGGCAAGGGCCGCGTGGTCTGGGGCTGCCTGCCGGCCTTCGACGGCGATCCGACGTTCTGCGACCTGCTGTCGCCCAAGCGCGACGGCGGCTATTACGAAGTCGCGCTGGAAGATTTCAGCGATGCCGAACAACGCTACCTGCCCAATACCGCGATCTTGCGCACGATCCTGCGCGACAGCCATGGCAATGCCGTGGAGATCACCGATTTCGCGCCGCGCTGGCACCGCAACGGCCGCCTGTACCGGCCGGTGATGCTGATCCGCCGGGTGCGCGCGCTGGTCGGCCATCCGCGCGTCCGCATCCGCCTGCGCCCGCTGGCCGATTACGGCGCGACGCAGCCGGAGACCACCTGGGGCAGCAACCACATCCGTTTCCTCGTCCCCGGCTTCACTTTGCGCCTGACCAGCGACGTGCCGGTGCGGATGCTGCGCGACGAGTTGCCGTTCGCGCTCGACCGCGAGCTGCATCTGGTGCTCGGCCCGGACGAGACGCTCACCCAATCGGTATCCGGCTTCGCGCGCGAGGCCGAAGAACGCACCATCGGCTACTGGCGCGACTGGGTGCGTTACCTGTCGATCCCGCTGGAATGGCAGGAAGCGGTGATCCGCAGCGCGATCACGCTGAAGCTGTGCCAGTACGAGGAAACCGGCGCGATCGTCGCCGCGATGACCACCTCGATACCGGAGGCGCCGCACACGCCGCGCAATTGGGACTACCGCTACTGCTGGCTGCGCGACGCGGCCTTCGTGGTGCGCGCCCTCAACCGGCTAGGCGCCACGCGCAGCATGGAAGACTACCTGCGCTACGTGTTCAACATCGCCACCTCCGACGACGGCCTGCAGCCGCTGTACGGCATCGGCTTCGAGACCGCGCTCGCCGAAGAGGAAATCGACAGCCTGGCCGGCTATCGCGGCATGGGGCCGGTGCGGCGCGGCAATCTGGCCTGGGTGCAGAAGCAGCACGACGTTTACGGCAGCGTGGTGCTGGCGTCCGCGCAGTTGTTCTTCGACCAGCGACTGGAGAATCCCGGCGACCTGGCCACCTTCCAGCGCCTGGAACCGCTGGGCGAGCGTGCGTTCGCGCTGCACGACCAGCCGGATGCGGGCTTGTGGGAATTCCGCGGCCGCGCCCATGTGCATACGTACTCCAGCGTGATGTGCTGGGCCGCGTGCGACCGCCTGGCCAAGATCGCAGTGCAGTTGGGCCTGGGCGAACGCGCCGGCTACTGGCGCGGCCGCGCCGACACGATCCATGCGCGCGTGATCGAGCACGCTTACGATGCCGAGCGCGGCCACTTCGTCGAATCGCTGGACGGGCATCGCCTGGACGCGAGCCTGCTGTTGCTGGCCGACATCGGCTTCGTCAAACCGGACGATCCGCGCTTCATCGCCACGGTCGAGGCGATCGGCCGCGACCTCAAGCGCGGCGACGCGCTGTTCCGCTATATCGCGCCGGACGATTTCGGCGATCCGGAAACCAGCTTCACCATCTGCACGTTCTGGTACATCGACGCGCTGGCCGCGATCGGCCGCAAGGACGAGGCGCGCGCGCTGTTCGAGCGGCTGTTGGCGCGGCGCAACCCGCTGGGCCTGCTGTCCGAGGACTTGGCCTTCGACGACGGCGAGGCCTGGGGGAATTTTCCGCAGACGTATTCGCACGTGGGTTTGATCATCGCGGCGATGCGGTTGTCGCGGCCTTGGCAGGACGCCGCATGATGGGCTTGACATCGCATCCGACGGCTTTTTCTCTTGTGGGAGCGGCTTCAGCCGCGAGCTGTTCGCAGAACGAGGTGATTCAAAGCAAAAGCTCGCGGCTGAAGCCGCTCCCACGAAGAGCGAGGCGCCGCCCATGAGCCGGCTGGTCGTCGTCTCCAACCGCGTCGCCCTGCCCGGCGCTGAACAGGCCGGCGGCCTGGCGGTCGCGTTGAAAGCGGCGCTGCAGGAAACCGGCGGGCTGTGGTTCGGCTGGAGCGGCCGCACGGTGCGCGGCAATTCGGGCGAGCTGCACGAGCAACGCGAAGGCGACATCCGCTATCTCACCGTCGACCTGTCGCGCGACGATTTCGAGGGCTACTACAACGGCTTCGCCAACCGCACGCTGTGGCCGCTGCTGCATTTCCGGCCGGACCTGGTCGACTACAACCGCGAAACGCACGACGCCTACCGCCGCGTCAACGCGCTGTTCGCCGAAAAGCTGGCCAAGCGGCTGAAACCGGACGACATCGTCTGGGTGCACGACTACCATCTGCTGCCGCTGGCCGAGGAACTGCGCATGCGCGGCGTCGAGTCGCGGATCGGCTTCTTTCTGCACGTGCCGCTGCCTTCCGCGGACCTGATCGCCGCGCTGCCCAGCCACAACCGCCCGTTCGGCGCGCTGACCGCCTACGATCTGGTCGGGTTCCAGACCGAGCGCGATCTCGAACGCTTCCAGGATTATTTGCGGCTGTACGCGGGCGGCAAGGTCGTGCGCAAAGGCGTGTTGCTGGACCGCGCCGGCCGCGAATTCCGCGCCGGTGCGTTTCCTATCGGCATCGACACGCCGCGCATCGCCGAACTGGCCGCCGATGCGGTGCGCAAGCCCGGCGTCAAACGCCTTCAGGCCAGCCTCGCCGGCCGTTCTCTGGCGATCGGCGTCGACCGGCTCGACTATTCCAAGGGCATACCGGAACGCTTCCGCGCGTTCGCGCGCTTCCTCGACCGCCATCCGGAGAAACGCGGCAAGCTGACCTTCCTGCAGATCGCACCGGTATCGCGCGGCGGCGTCGGCGAATACCGGGCCTTGAAACGCGAGCTGGAACAACTGGCCGGCCACATCAACGGCGGCTATGCGGAACCCGATTGGACGCCGGTGCGCTACGTCAACCGCAACTACCCGCACGCCACGCTGACCGGCTTCTACCGGATGGCGCGGATCGCGCTGGTCACGCCGCTGCGCGACGGCATGAACCTGGTGGCCAAGGAATTCGTCGCCGCGCAGGATCCGGACGATCCCGGCGTGCTGATCCTGTCCAGCTTCGCCGGCGCGGCGCGCGAGCTCGACAGCGCGCTGCAGGTCAATCCCTACGATCTGGACGGCGTGGCCGATGCGATCGCGACCGGGCTGGAGATGCCGCTGGCCGAACGCAGGAAACGCTGGCGCAAGATGATGGAACGCGTCGGCCGCTACGACATCCACGCCTGGCGCAAGGATTTCCTGTCCGCGCTCGCCGCCACGCGCGCTTGAGGCGACGGCGCGTTTAACATCGCGCCATGCGCATCCTCGTACTCGGCGGCTACGGCCATTTCGGCGGCCGCATCGCCCGCAGCCTGGCGGCCGACGCCGGCATGGACATCATCGTCGCCGGCCGCGATGCCGCGCGCGCGGAGCGTTTCATCGTCGAGACCGCGCTCGGCCGCGAACGTATGCGCGCCGCGCGGCTGGACGTGGAGAGCGACGCCTTCGAACAGGAACTGCGGGCGCTCGCGCCGGCATTGGTGATCCATACCGCCGGGCCGTTCCAGGAACGCGACTACCGGGTCGCCGAAGCTGCGTTGGCTTGCGGCTCGCATTACGTCGATCTCGCCGATGGCCGCGGTTTCGTCGCCGGCATCGACGCGCTCGACGCCAAGGCGCGCGCGACGCAACGCTGGGCGATCGGCGGCGCGAGCAGCGTGCCGGGGCTGACGGCGGCCGTCGTCGAATCCCTGCGCGAACGCTTTTCGCGGCTCGATGCGGTCCAGACCGGCATCAGCCCGGGCAACCGCACGCCGCGCGGCTTGGCGACGACGCGCGCGATTCTGAGTTATGTCGGCCAACCGTATGCCGCGCTAGTGAAGGGGGAATGGCGCGACGTGCACGGCTGGCAATCGCTGCGGCGCGTCGTCTACCCGGGATTGGGGGCGCGCTGGTTGGCGCGTTGCGAAGTGCCCGATCTGGAGGTGCTGCCGCGCCGCTATCCGTCGCTGAAAACCTGCGACTTCCGCGCCGGCCTGGATCTGCGCAGGATGCATTTCGGCTTGTGGCTGGGAAGCTGGCTGGTGCGTGCCCGGCTGGTGTCCGGCATGCAGGGATGGGCCGAGCGATTGCTGGCGATCAGCGAACGCTGGATCGAGAACGGTTCCGATGTCGGCGCGATGCATGTCGGCCTGAGTGGCGTGGACTTCGACGGCACGCCGTTGCGTTTGCGCTGGACATTGCTCGCACGCGACGGCGACGGCCCGCAGGTGCCCTGCACGGCCGCGATCCTATTGGCGCGCAAGCTGGCGCGCGGCGAATTGCCGGGCAGCGGCGCCAAACCGTGCCTGGACATGTTCGGCCTGGACGAATTCCTGCAGGCGCTGGATGGTTACGCCATCGAAACCGATTTGCGAAGGCGGTGATGGAAACCGCCTTTTTGTGGGAGCGGCTTCAGCCGCGAGCTCTTTGCCGCCAGTTCGCGCGACCTGATGGAAAGAGCTCGCGGCTGAAGCCGCTCCTACAAGAGCGGAGATCAGGCGGGCTCCAGCCAGCCTTCGTAACGGATCAGGCTGCCGATCAGCGGCATCGACGCTTCCACCAGGAATTCGTAGCGGCCTTCGTGCTCGCGCTCGCGGCAGCGCACATCGGCGAACCACGACGCGGGCAGCGGAACCAGGCCGAACAGGCGCACGCCCACGGTCTGCCACCAGATCGCGCCGTCGTGCACGTTCAAGGCGAAGCGGAACTGCATCGGCCCCATGCGTTCGCCCAACTGCCCGCCGCAATCGCGCAATCGCGAACGCATCCGGAAGCCGCCGAAATCGCGCTGCCAGATTTCGCCGGATGCGTCGGTGTGGAATTCGACCGTCGTCGGCACGTCGACGGCGGTACGCGGGAGCCCGGCGATGGTCGCGCAAAGCCGGGCGATCGGATTACGGCCGCGCGTGATGGTGGCGCGCCCGGCGTATTTACCGTGTCCGCGAATCGAATGCAGCATGCGCACCGCGGTCGGCAGACGGAAGAACGGCGCTCCGAGCAGTTTCTGGAAGAGTGTCGAGCTCATGGTTTCCTGTACACCAGCGTCGCCATGCGGCCGGTGCGCCGGTCGCGGCGGTGCGAAAAGAAGCGTTGCGGGTCGGAGATCGTACACAGGCCGCCGCCATGGATGCGCCGCACGCCGACGGCCTGCAGACGCTGCCGGGCCAGCGCATACAGGTCCACGCGCCAATGGCCCGGGCGCGTGGCGGCGAAGGCCGATCGCGCCTGCGGGTCGCGGGAGACGAAAGCGCCGAAGACTTCCTCGCCGATTTCATAGGCTCCGGGACCGGCGGCCGGACCGAGCCACGCGACGATGCCGTCCGCCGGCGCCTGCAACGCGGCGACCGTATTTTCGAGCACCCCGGCAGCCAATCCGCGCCAACCGGCATGCGCAGCGGCGATCTCGCTGCCGTCGGCGGCGGCGAACACCACCGGCAGGCAATCGGCGGTGAGGATGGCGAGCACGGTCGCCGGCGCGGAAGTCACGGCGGCATCGGCTTCGGGTTCTTGCATGTCGTCCTTCCGCCCGGCGAAACGGACGGCGCGGGTGCCGTGCACTTGGGCCAACCAATGCGGCGCGGACGGCAGCGAAAATTCGGCGATCAGGCGGTCGCGATTCGTCGCGACCGCACCGGCATCGTCGCCGCAGCGCGCGCCCAGATTGAACGCGTCGAACGGCGCCTGCGACACGCCCGCGCCATGGCGCAGCGTGGTGAAGGCGACCACGCCCGGCGGCGCCGGCCAGTCGGCGGGCAGCGCGGCGTTCATTTCTTCGCCTGCGCCTGCTTGGCGTCGTCCTGCAGCGCGCGCAACAGATCGCGCATGTCCTGCGGCACCGGCGCGGTGGCGCGCACCGGCTGGCCGCTGACAGGATGCGCGAATTCCAGCGTCTCGGCGTGCAGCGCCTGGCGCTTGAAGCCGCGCAAGGCGTCGATCAGTTCCGGCGTCGCGCCCTTGGGCAGCTTCAATGGACCGCCGTACAGCGGATCGCCGACGATCGGATGCTTCAGGTGCGCCATGTGTACGCGGATCTGGTGGGTGCGCCCGGTTTCCAGGCGGCATTCGAGCGCGGTATGGGCACGGAAGCGTTCGCGCAGGCGGTAGTGGGTGACGGCTTCGCGGCCGTCGTCGCGCACGCCCATCTTCAGCCGGTCGCGCGGATGGCGGTCGATCGGCAAGTTGGCGGTGCCGCCGGACACCAGCGCGCCGACCACGATGGCCAGGTATTGCCGGTGCACGTCGCGCGCCGACAGCTGCGCGACCAGGGCGGCGTGCGCGGGCAGCGATCGCGCCACCACCATCGCGCCCGAAGTGTCCTTGTCGAGCCGGTGCACGATGCCGGCGCGCGGCAGCGCGGCCAGGCCGGGGTCTCGGTGCAGCAGGGCGTTGACCAGGGTGCCGGTCGGATTGCCGGCGCCGGGGTGCACCACCAGGCCGGCCGGCTTGTCGATCACGATCACGTCGGCGTCTTCGTACAGCACCTGCAGCGGGATGTCTTCGGGCGCGGCGTCGGTCTGCGCGTCGAGCACCACGGCCAGGCTGACGGTTTCGCCGCCGCGCACCGGGTCGCGCGGCTTCTGGGTGCGGCCGTCGAGCAGGGCATCGCCGGACTTGATCCACTCCGCCAGCCGAGAGCGCGAGAATTCGGGGAAGAGCTCGGCCAGCACCGCATCGAAACGGCGGCCGGCGGCGGCCTCGGGCACGCGCGCGGTGCGGGGCGAGATCGCTTCTTGACTGGGGACGGCATCGGCGGCAGGCATGCGGAAGGCTTCGGTTCAGGCGGCGGGCACGGCGGCCGGCACGGGCTGTTATTATCCGCGGTTCGTGCCCCAAGCGCCCTAACTGTCGCCCATGACCTCACGCCTTGCCCTGCCGCGCCTGCTGTTGCTCGTGCTCATCGTCGCCATCGCCGCCGGAACGGGCTGCGCGCGGATCGGCAAGATGTTCAAGAAGGGGGACAAGAACGAAGGCGTGCCGGCCGAACAGTTGTACGACCGGGGCCATAAGTCGGTGATGGAAGAGAACTACGGCACCGCTTCGGAGACCTTCCAGCGCCTGATCGCGCAATACCCGTACGGTCCCTACGCCGAGCAGGCGCAGGTCGAACTGGCCTACGCGCAGTTCAAGGCCGGCAAGCACGACGATTCGATCTCCACCATCGACCGCTTCATCCGCACCTACCCCACCCACCGCAACACGGTCTATATGTACTACCTGCGCGGCCTGTCCAACTCGGCGCGCAATACCGTGTTCCTGCAGCAGGTGTTCTCGCTGGACACCAGCAACCGCGACCTGACCGCGCCGATGCAGGCCTACAACGATTTCAGCATCGTCGCCGAGCGCTACCCGAACAGCCGCTACGCCGCCGATGCGCGCCAGCGCATGGTGTTCCTGCGCAACCAGTTCGCGCGCTACGAGATCAATACCGGCCTGTACTACCTGCGCCGCGGCGCCTGGGTGGCGGCCGCCGACCGCAGCAAATACCTGCTGGAAACCTATCCGCAGAGCGAATACCAGAACGACGCCGTCGCGATCATGGCCGAGGCCTATACCCGCCTGGGCAACCAGACCCTGGCCGACGACGCCAAGCGCGTGCTGCAGCAGAACGATCCCGACCACCCTTGGCTGTCCGGCGGCTGGCCCAAGGATCCGTCGATCTTCAACCGCCTGAACCCGTTCGCGCGCGAACGCCGCAGCGTGTCGCAGCCAGCGAACTGACCTTGCTGTCCTTCCCCCTTTGAAAAAGGGGGATCGAGGGGGATTTGCTTCGCTGTTGCTTCAAGCAGCAAAATCAAAAGCAAATCCCCCATCGCCCTTCGGGCGATCCGCCCCCTTTTTCAAAGGGGGCAACAGCGAGAGCGTCAGCCGGAATATCCGTTGGTGATCGGATAGCGCCTTTCGCGGCCGAAGGCGCGCCGCGACACCTTGGGCCCGGGCGCGGCCTGGTGGCGCTTCCATTCGCTGATCCGCACCAAACGCAATACCTTGTCCACCGTGGCCGCGTCGAAGCCCGCCGCGACGATCTCGTCTCGCGACTGCTCCTGGTCCACATGGCGCAGCAGGATGGCGTCGAGCACATCGTAAGGCGGCAGCGAATCCTGATCCTTCTGGTTCTCGCGCAGTTCGGCCGACGGCGACCGCGCGATCACCGCTTCGGGGATCACCGGCGCGCCGGCCACGGTATTGCGCCAGCGCGCGAGCGCGAACACCTCGGTCTTGTACAGGTCCTTGATCGGCGCATAACCGCCGCACATGTCGCCGTAGATCGTCGCGTAGCCGACCGCGTACTCGCTCTTGTTGCCGGTGGTCAGCAACAGGCCGCCGAATTTGTTGCTCAAGGCCATCAGCAGCGCGCCGCGGGTGCGCGACTGAAGGTTCTCCTCGGTAGTATCGACGGGCTTGCCGGCGAAGGTCTCGGCCAGCGCGTCGAGATAGCCCTGGAACGGCTTTTCGATCGGCAATTCCAGCAGCCGCACGCCCAGCGCAGCGCATTGCTCGGCGGCCAGGTCGTTGCTCAGGCCCGCCGTGTAGCGCGAAGGCATCCGCACCGCATTGACGTTGCCGGCGCCCAGCGCGTCGACCGCAATCGCCAGCACCAGCGCCGAATCGATGCCGCCGGACAGGCCCAGCCAGACCTTGTCGAAGCCGTTCTTGCGGCAGTAGTCGCGGGTGCCGCGCACCACCGCGCGCCAGGCCAGCGCGTCGCGCCCTTCGTCGTTCTCGTACGGCCACGCCACCGGCGCGAATTTGCGCGACGCCGGGTCGTAATCGGCCAGCAACCAATGCTCTTCGAAGGCGCGCGCGGCAGGATGGATGAAGCCGTCGCCGTCGGCCAATACCGAAGCGCCGTCGAACACCAGCGCATCCTGGCCGCCGACGACGTTGATATAGGCCAGCGCGGCGCCCGTTTCGGACACGCGTTGCGCCAACAGCGCGTCGCGCTGGGCATGCTTGTCGCGCTCGAACGGGGAAGCGTTGGGCACCAGCACCAGCTGCGCGCCGGCCTGCACGGTCTGCGCCAGCGGCTCGGGGAACCACAGGTCTTCGCAGATGATCAGGCCGAGCGGGACGCCGTTCACTTCGAACGTGCAAGTCTCGCGATCCGGGTCGACATCGAAATAGCGCCGCTCGTCGAATACCGCGTAGTTGGGCAATTCGCGCTTGCGGTAAGTCGCCGCGACGGCGCCGTCGCGCAGCACGCTGGCCGCGTTATAGACCACCGCGCCGGCTGCCTGCGGCCAGCCAACGACGGCGACGATGCCGGTCGCCTGCGCAGCGATCGTCTCGATAGCCGCCTGGCAATCGGCCAGGAACGAGGGCCGCAGCAGCAGGTCTTCGGGCGGGTAGCCGCTGAGCGCCAGTTCGGGAAACAACACCACATCGGCGCCGTGCGCGTCGCGCGCTTCGGCGATCATAGCGGCGATGCGTTCTGCATTCTTCGCGACCGCGCCAACGGGAAAGTCGAATTGAGCCAGGGCGATGCGCAGGATCATCGCGTGGATTCCGATAGTTGCCGGAGGATCATGTCGCAGACGCCTTCCAGGTTTTGCAGGATGTCATTATCCCAGAAGCGGAGTATTCGGAAGCCTTCACGGCGAAGGAAGGTATCGCGACCGGCATCATGGCGAGATTGCTGGTGCTGACCGCCGTCCGCTTCGACGATCAGCCGCTTTTCCAGGCAAGCGAAGTCCGCCACGTAAGGCCCGATGGGATGCTGGCGCCTGAACTTGTGGCCTGCCGTCGCTTTGCGGTCGCGTAGGACGCGCCACAGAGCGCGCTCGGCGTCGGTCATATCTTGGCGCAACTGCCGGGCAAGTGTGGTTTTTTGAGCACCGCGCATGCTTTGAGTCCGGACTGAAAGAAATCAACATCGCAAGAGCGTGCGCTCGCTGCTATCGGAAAATGCCGCGCGCCCTCACCCAACCCTCTCCCGCAAGCGGGAGAGGGCTTCAGATCGCGTCGGCTTTAGCCCTCTCCCGCCTGCGGGAGAGGGTTGGGAGAGGGCGCGCGCGATGACCGATCGCGTCAAACCCCTCATTGCTGACGAAAAAAAGCCGCCCGAAGGCGGCTTTTTCGAACCAGCGCCGAAGAACTCAGCCCTTCAGGCGCTTCGCGATCGCCGCACCCAAATCGCCCGGCGACTTCACCGTAGTCACGCCCGCCTTCTCCAGCGCAGCGAACTTGCCCTCGGCCGTGCCTTTGCCGCCCGAAGCGATCGCGCCGGCGTGGCCCATGCGTTTGCCCTTGGGCGCCGAGGCGCCGGCGATGAAGCCCACCACCGGCTTGGTGACGTGTTCGGCGATGAATTCGGCCGCTTCTTCTTCGGCCGAACCGCCGATCTCGCCGACCATGATGATGCCTTCGGTCTGCGGATCGTCCTGGAACAGCCGCAGCGCGTCGATGAAGTTGGTGCCGTTGATCGGATCGCCGCCGATGCCGATGCAAGTCGACTGGCCCAGGCCCGCGTCGGTGGTCTGCTTCACGGCTTCGTAAGTCAGCGTGCCGGAACGCGAGACGATGCCGACCTTGCCGGGCATGTGGATGTGGCCCGGCATGATGCCGATCTTGCACTCGCCGGGGGTGATGACGCCCGGGCAATTCGGACCGATCAGCACCACGTCGCTATAGCCCTTCAACGTGTTCTTGACGCGCAGCATGTCCAGTACCGGGATGCCTTCGGTGATGCAGACGATGACCTTGATGCCGGCGTCGGCCGCTTCCAGGATCGCATCGGCCGCGAACGGCGGCGGCACGTAGATCACCGACGCGTCGGCGCCGGTCTCGCTGACCGCTTCGGCGACGGTGTTGAAGACCGGCAGGCCGAGATGCTCGGTACCGCCTTTGCCCGGCGTGACGCCGCCGACGACCTTGGTGCCGTAGTCGAGCATTTGCTCGGCGTGGAAGGTGCCCTGGGTGCCGGTGAAGCCCTGGACGATGACTTTCGTGTTCTTGTTGACCAATACGCTCATGAGTTTCGAATCCTTGGGTTTGTCGCCCTCTCCCTTTTACGGGAGAGGGAAAGCGCGCGTAGCGCGCAGGGAGAGGGTTCGGCTTTTAGCGACATCCATCAAAAGCCGGCCCCTCTCTCTGCTTCGCTGCGCGAAGCTGTCTCTCTCCCGCAAAGGGGAGAGAGAGAAAGTCACGCCGCTTTCTTGGCGGCCTCGACCGCTTTCTTCGCGCCGTCGTTGATATCGTCCGCCGGCGTGATCGCCAAGCCGCTGCCCTTCAACAGCGCCTTGCCTTCTTCGACGTTGGTGCCTTCCAGGCGCACGATCACCGGCACCTTCACGTCCACTTCCTTGACCGCGGCGATGATGCCTTCGGCGATCATGTCGCAGCGGACGATGCCGCCGAAGATGTTGACGAAGATCGCCTTCACGTCTTTCGACGACAGGATCAGCTTGAACGCTTCGGTCACGCGCTCCTTGGTGGCGCCGCCGCCGACGTCGAGGAAGTTCGCCGGCTCGCCGCCGTTGAGCTTGATCACGTCCATCGTCGCCATCGCCAGGCCGGCGCCGTTGACCATGCAGCCGATGTTGCCGTCCATGGTCACGTAGTTCAGGTCGTACTGGCTGGCGCGGACTTCGGTTTCGTCTTCCTGGCGGATGTCGCGCATCGCGACCAGTTCCGGATGGCGGAAGCTGGCGTTGTCGTCGGAATTGACCTTGCCGTCGAGCACGGCCAGGTCGCCGTTGGTGAGGATGGCCAGCGGATTGAGTTCCACCAGCGCCAGATCCTTCTCGTTGAACAGCTTGTACAGGCCCAGCATGATCTTGGTGAGCTGGCCGACCTGCTTGGCGTTCAAGCCCAGCGCGAAGCCCAGGTCGCGGGTCTGGTACGGCTGCAAACCCTGCACGAAATTCACGTTGAGCGTCTGGATGGCGTCCGGATTCTCTTCGGCGGTCTTCTCGATTTCCACGCCGCCGTCGCTGGAAGCGATGAAGGTGACCGACTGGCTGCCGCGATCGACCAGCACCGACAGGTACAACTCCTTGGCGATGTCGGTGGCCTGGGTGACCAGCACGCTGTCGACCGGCAACGCGACGCCGGCGGACTGGTAGGTCGCCATCTTGGTGCCGAGCATGCCCTTGGCGTATTCGCGGACCTCGTCGAAGGTCTTGGCCAGCTTGACGCCGCCGGCCTTGCCGCGGCCGCCGGCATGGATCTGCGCCTTGACGACCCAGAAGTCGCCGCCGATGGCCTTGGCGGCATCGACCGCCTCTTCCGGCGTGCGCGCGACGCGCCCGGCCGGTACCGCAATGCCGTAATCGGCAAACAACTGCTTCGCCTGGTATTCGTGGAAGTTCATGTGGGGTCCATGCAGAAAGACAGACCGCGCGCGGTATTTCGCCGGACAGGGCCGGCGGCGGGCGGCGCGGGACCCTTATTGTCGCCCAGCGTGCGGCTGCGAGGCAAAGAAGGCACGGGACGCAACGTTGCGAGCACCGCTCTTCCCTCCCCTTTGCGGGGGAGGGACAGGCCCGAAGGGCCAGGGAGAGGGGCCGGCTTTTCGCGCCAGCTATCGTAGGTCGGGCCTACGCGCCCGACGCTCGGAATTTTCGTGGCGTCGCGTCGGGGGCGTTGCCCCGACCTACCGCGCCCCTATACTCGCCCATCGCCACCCAAGGACCCCGGCCTTGCTGATGCTTCGCCGCCGAACCGCGCCCATCGATGCAGACGGCGGCCTGCGGCGCGAGCTCTATTTCTTCGGCCTGTACCGGGTGCTGGAAGCCAGCCTGCTGGCGCTGCTGGCTTTCGGCCCCACGGTGGTGCTGATCGGCCCGGTCCGCTCCCCCACCCTGGTCGCGGCGACCGCGATGGCTTATCTGGCCGCGGCCGCGCTGCTGATGATCTGGGGCCGCGACAGCGCCTCGCTGCGCGCGCCCGTCTTCGTCGGCGTCCTGATCGACATCGTGGTCGCGGCGCTGGCCACCCACGGCGCGCCGCAGGTGGCCTCTGGCATCGCGCTGATGCTGCTGTTCAACGTAGGCGCGGCTGCGCTGTTCCTGCCGCTGCGGCTGGGCCTGGGCTGCGCGGTGCTGGCCTTCGCCGCGATCCTGGGCGAACAGTTGTGGAGCCTGATCGAGACCGGCAGCGACCGGCCGCTGGCCGAGATGCTGATGTTCGGCACCAGCTACCTGGCGCTGGCCACGCTCACCAATCAGCTCGGCATCCGCATGCAGGCCAGCGAGGCGCTGGCCAGCCGGCGCGGCGCCGAAGCCGCCAACCTGGCCGAAGTCAACGAACTGATCATCCGCCGCATGCGCACCGGCGTACTGCTGGTGGATGCCGACGGCCACATCCGCCTGGCCAACGAAGCCGCGCAGTCGTTGCTGGGCGACGCCGGCGACGGCCGTCGCGTGCTGGGCGTGACCGCGCCGGAGCTGGCCCGGCGCCTGCAGCAATGGCGCGACGACGGCACTGCCGACAACACCCCGCTGCGGCTGGGCAGCGACCAGGAAGAAGTATTGCCGCGTTTCGCGCGACTGCTGGCCAACAGCGAGCAATCGCTGGTGTTCCTGGACGACACGTCGCTGCTGTCGCGCCGCGCCGAATCGATCACGCTGGCCGCGCTCGGCCGCTTTTCCGCGAGCCTGGCGCACGAGATCCGCAACCCGCTGGCCGCGATCAGCTACGCGGCGCAATTGCTGGAAGAATCCACCGACATCTCGCTGGCCGACCGGCGCATGCTGCAGATCGTGCGCCAGCAGTGCGTGCGCATGAACGGCATCGTCGAAAGCGTGCTGGGCCTGGCCCGGCGCGAACGCGCCAATCCCGAACACATCGAACTGGTCGGCCTGGTGCGGCGCTTCATCGACGACTATGCCTCGGCCCACCCGCTGGACGAGGACACACTGCAGATCAGCCACGCCTCGCCCAGCCTGATGGCCCTGGTCGACCCGCGCCACCTGCAGCAGATCCTGACCGTGCTGGTCAGCAATGCACGCACTTACGGCCGGCTGCCCGGGCAACCGGCGCGAATCACGTTGCGCGTGCATGAGGACGAAGGCGCCCCCGGCATCGATGTGCTCGACCGCGGTCCCGGCATCCCCGACGGCACGGCCGAACGCCTGTTCAGGCCGTTCTACACCACCTCCGAGCACGGCACCGGCCTGGGGCTGTACATCGCCCGCGATCTGGCCAAGGCCAACGAAGGCGGCCTGGATTACATCCGCACGCCGGGCGGCAGCTGCTTCCGCATCACCCTGCCCGGGCCGCATACGCTGCTGCCCGAAAAAACCTCGTAGGTCGGGCCCACGTGCCCGACTGCGCGACATTTCCGTGGCGTCGTGCGTCGGGGGCGTTGCCCCGACCTACGCACCCGCCTCGTAGGTCGGGCCCACGTGCCCGACGCGCGCGGCATTTCCGTGGCGTCGTGCGTCGGGGGCGTTGCCCCGACCTACCAATCGCTTCCATAGGCTCCACGCGCCCGCCAGGCCGCGAGACTCGACCATTGCCATGCGCCGGCATGCGCCACCAATCCATGCTTGACAGGATTGAAATGGATGTAATCCAAGTGACGCGCGAAATCGTCCGCATCGCGGATGATGTGGTCATAGTACCGGCGCTGCCAGAGCCGGCAAGCACCCGGCCAGCGCGCCAGGACGGCCAGCTTGAAACCGCCGACTAAGCGCGGCACGGTCACCTGTTCGGCCGGGCTCAGTAACAAGTGCAGATGATCGTCCAGCAGTACGTGCGCGTGATGCTTGAACGGGTGCCGCAGCCGTTGATCGCGCAACGCATCCAGAATCAGACGCTTGGCCGCCTCGCTGCGCAACAGCGGCTGCCGCTCATGGCAGACAAGGGTGAGGAATACCGTTTGTCCGGGCGCAAAATAACGGCGATAACGAGGCATACCGGGGGGAGCATCGAGGCGTGCGACGCCCGCGGCCATCGTCGGACCACGGGTCCCGGCGTAGGGGTTTTCCGTAGGTCGGGCCACGCGCCTACATGCGGCGTTTCGGTGGCGTCGTGCGTCGGGGGCGTTGCCCCGACCTACGCTCGGAGTACCGGGCCTCGCAAAACCCTCTGAAAAGCGCCTCGCTGCGGCAATTATGCCTGCCCACACCCGGGCCTTGGCCGTGACGGATTGAGTCGAGGGCCGCGCCCAGAGTAAGGTAGTCGCTGGTGGGAGGGGTGGAATGACCGAGCCGCGCAGCGCTTTGGTAATCGACGACGAGCGCGACATCCGCGAGTTGCTGGTATTGACGCTGGGCCGCATGGGCCTGCGCGTGGATACCGCTGCGACCGTGGCCAGCGCGCGCGAAATGCTGTCGCGCGAAAAATACGCGCTCTGCCTCACCGACATGCGCCTGCCCGACGGCTCGGGCATCGAGCTGGTGCAGGAAATCTCCAGCCGCCATCCCAATACGCCCGTGGCGATGATCACCGCCTTCGGCAATGTCGAAGCCGCGGTGGAAGCGCTCAAGGCCGGCGCCTTCGATTTCGTCGCCAAGCCGGTGGACCTGACCGTGCTGCGCGATTTGGTGCGGCACGCGCTGATGCTGGGCACGCATCGCCAGCAGATCGCCACCTCCGCCGGCCCGCGCCTGCAGGGCGATTCGCCGGCCATGATCAACCTGCGCCAGACCATCGCCAAGGTCTCGCGCAGCCAAGCGCCGGTCTACATCGTCGGCGAATCGGGCGTGGGCAAGGAACTCACCGCGCGCAGCATCCACGAGCAGAGCGCGCGCGCAGCCGCGCCGTTCGTGCCAGTGAACTGCGGCGCGATCCCGACCGAATTGATGGAAAGCGAGTTCTTCGGCCACCGCAAAGGCAGCTTCACCGGCGCCCATGCCGACAAGCCGGGCCTGTTCCAGGCGGCCGAAGGCGGCACGCTGTTCCTGGACGAAGTGGCCGAGCTGCCGCTGTCGATGCAGGTCAAGCTGCTGCGCGCGATCCAGGAGAAGTCGGTGCGCCCGGTCGGTGCCGCGGGCGAAGTGCCGGTGGACGTGCGCATCCTGTCGGCCACGCACAAGAACCTGGAAAAGCTGGTCGACGAAGGCCGCTTCCGCCACGACCTCTACTACCGCATCAACGTGATCGAGCTGAAGGTGCCGCCGCTGCGCGAGCGCCGCGACGATCTGCCCGGCCTGGCCGAATCGATCCTGCAGCGGCTGGCGATTCCGCACGGCCGCACCGCGCCATCGCTCAGCCGCGCGGCAGTGGATGCGCTGGCCGGCTATCCCTTCCCGGGCAACGTGCGCGAACTGGAAAACATCCTGGAACGCGCGATGGCGATGGCCGACGGCGACACCATCGAAGCCGACGACCTGCGCTTGCCCGCTCGCGGCGAAATCGCCGCAACGCCGCCTTCGCCGGCCATGCCCGCAACGGCGGCGACGCCCGAAACCCCCTCGCTATCCGACCCGCGCTTCGATCCCCGCAGGATGGATCCCGGCGACACCGCCGGCAGCGCATTGCCGATGTACATCGAACAGATGGAACGCGCCGCGATCGAGAAGGCGCTGCAGGACCATCGCTACAACAAGACCAAGACCGCGGCGGCGCTGGGCATCACGTTCCGGGCGTTGCGGTACAAGTTGAAGAAACTCGGCATCGACTAGCATCGCGACGAGTTTCTTCGCGCGGGCATCGATGGAGAACGCCTGCATTTTTATATTCTGTTTCTTTGATTGCTGCGCCTGCAAAGAGTGCGATCAGCGATGTCGAACGCATGCGCCTGCGCCGCGCATTTACCTCCGTGAAAAAGGCCAAATCTGACAAAGCCGCAGGGGTCGCAACACAAAGTGACGTTACGCGTCAGTTTCTGCCCAACGCCTTCGTTACCGGGCCAACATTCCGCTCGTGGCCGCAGTCACACTTCCCGACATGCACCACGCAGGTACGCCATTTGGCACGCCTTCTGCGTATTATCCAGTGCACGTGCGGCGTCGCACGGCTGCCCAACGGACCGGTCCGGCACAGTCGGCCCTACGCGGCACGTGAAGTTTTCATCACTCCTAGGGGATACACACAGATGAAGAACCAACAGGGCTTTACCTTGATCGAACTGATGATCGTCATCGCGATCATCGCCATCCTGGCCGCCATCGCTCTGCCGGCTTACCAGGACTACACCACTCGCGCCAAGGTCAGCGAAGCCATCGTGATGGCCGCGCCTGCCAAGCTCGCTGTGGCCGAAACCGCTTCTTCGCTGGGCGGCCTGGCCAATGTGACCGCTGCCAATTCCGGATACACCTTCCCGGGCGATACCGACTACGTTTCGGACATTGTCATCACGGACGCTACCGGCGTTGTCACGGTAACCTCGACCGTTCCTAACGCGGCAGGCTCCGTCACCCTTGCCCCGGCCGAAGTGGCTGCCGGCACTGGTCAGTTGACCTGGGTTTGCTCGTCTCCGGACATCGACGACAAGTTCCTGCCGGCTAACTGCCGCTGATTCAGTTAAGTTCGCAGCGCAAAGGACCCCGGCATTGCCGGGGTCTTTTTTTGCCTGGTCAGCTTGCGGCTTGCCCAGCAGCCCTAAGCAAGGAGCCTGGCCCTAGACTTGCGACTGAATACTGTGTAGGCATCGCCTTTTTACAGTAAAGTCTGCATGCCGGCCTGGGGAGGGCCGGAACACAATGAACGCAGTCTCCACTGCCAATCTTCTGGGCATTACCGGCATCGCTCGGCGCCTGGTCATGGACGGCGCCCTAGGGGAAGCGGAGGCGCGGTCGGCGTTGGATGCCGCAACCCGCGAAAGGAAGCAGATCGCGGCCTACCTGACCGAGAACAAACTCGTCACGGCGCCGCAGATGGCCGCCGCCAACTCGATCGAGTTCGGCATGCCTCTGTTCGACCCGTCGGTCATGGATGCGAGCCAGAACGCATTGAAACTGGTCAAGGAAGACTTGATCACCAAGCACCACGTGCTGCCCTTGTTCAAGCGCGGCAATCGGCTGTTCGTCGGCACGGCCGATCCCACCAATAGCCGCGCGCTCGACGAGATCAAATTCAACTCCAACCTCACCGTCGAACCGATCCTGGTCGACGCGGACACGATCCGCCGCACGCTTGAACAGTGGCTGGACATGAACGACACGCTGGCCGATATGACCAGCGACACCGACGGCCTGGAAACGCTGGATGTCGGCGGCAGCGACGACGACCTCGCTGCGGTAGGCGACAGCGGCGTCGATGCTGGTGGAGACGACACGCCGGTAGTGAAGTTCATCAACAAGGTATTGGTGGACGCCATCAAACGCGGCGCGTCGGACATACATTTCGAGCCTTACGAGACCGAATACCGGGTGCGCCAACGCATCGACGGCATCCTCAAGACCGTGGCGAAGCTGCCGGTCAAGCTCAATGCCCGCGTGGCCGCGCGCCTGAAGGTGATGGCGCAGCTTGATATCGCGGAAAAGCGCGTGCCCCAGGACGGCCGCATCAAGCTCAACCTTTCCAAGACGAAGCAGATCGATTTCCGCACCAGCACGTTGCCGACCCTGTTCGGCGAAAAAGTCGTGCTGCGCGTACTCGATAGTTCGGCCGCCAAGCTCGGCATCGAGAAGCTGGGCTACGAAGAGGACCAGAAGAAGCTCTTCCTCGATGCGGTGCAGAAGCCTTACGGCATGGTGCTGGTGACAGGCCCGACGGGTTCGGGCAAGACGGTCTCGCTCTATACGGCGTTGAATATCCTCAACGACGAGATGCGCAACATCTCCACGGTCGAAGACCCCGTCGAAATCCGCGTGCCCGGCATCAACCAGGTGCAGATGAATGTGAAGCGCGGCATGACGTTTGCCGCTGCACTGCGCAGCTTCCTGCGCCAGGATCCGGACGTGATCATGGTCGGCGAAATCCGCGATCTGGAAACGGCCGAGATCGCCATCAAGGCGGCCCAGACCGGCCACATGGTGCTGTCCACCCTCCACACCAACGATGCTCCGCAGACTATCGCCCGCCTGATGAACATGGGCGTCGCGCCGTACAACATCACCAGTTCGGTCAGCCTGGTTATCGCCCAGCGCCTGGCCCGGCGCCTCCACGACTGCAAACGCCAGGTCCACCTCCCGGACCATGCCCTGCTGGCCGAGGGCTTCACCCCGGACGAAGTCCACGAAGGCATCACAATTTACGAAGCCGTCGGTTGCAGCGAGTGCACCGAGGGTTATAAAGGGCGGATGGGCATCTACCAGGTGATGCCGATGTCGGAAGAGATCCAGGGGATCGTGCTGGAAGGGGGAAATGCCATGGCGATCGCCGAAGTGGCGCAGAGGGCCGGTATCCGGGACCTGCGCAGGTCGGCCCTGCTCAAAGTTAAGAACGGGCTTACCAGCCTTGCCGAAATCAACCGCGTGACCAAGGATTAACCGCTATGGCCGTCAGCAAGAGCGCCATCAAAAAGACCGCAGCCAAGCCGCAGACGCGCACCCGTACGTTGGATGCGCTCCAAACATTCGTGTGGCAGGGCGTCGATAAGCGCGGCACCACGATGAAGGGTGAACAGCAGGCCAAGAACGCCAACCTGCTTCGCGCGGAGCTACGCCGGCAAGGCATCACGCCCAGGATAGTCAAACCGAAGCCCAAGCCACTCTTCGGCAGCGCGGGACGCAAGATTTCGGCGAAAGAGATCGCGATTTTCGCCCGCCAGTTGGCGACCATGATGAAATCCGGCGTGCCCATCGTGCAGGCGCTCGAAATCATCGCCGGCGGCCAGAAGAATCCGAAAATGCAGGCCATGGTCGATGGATTGCGCGCGGATATCGCAGGCGGCTCCACGATCTACGAAGCAATGAGCAAGTACCCGGTGCAGTTCGACGAACTGTTCCGTAACTTGGTCCGTGCAGGCGAAAGCGCGGGCGTGCTCGAAACGGTGCTGGACACCATCGCCACCTACAAGGAAAACACGGAAACCCTCAAGGGGAAGATCAAGAAGGCGTTGTTCTATCCCACAATGGTGATCGCGGTAGCGATAATCGTCAGCGCGATCCTTTTGATCTTCGTGGTTCCGCAGTTCGAAGCCGTATTCAAGAACTTCGGCGCGGAATTGCCCGCGTTTACGCAAATCATCGTCAACGCGTCGCGATTCTTGGTCTCTTGGTGGTGGCTGGTCCTTATCTTTCTGGTCGGCAGCATCCTCGGCGTCATCTTCATGTTCAAGCGCTCGCCGCGATTCCAGCATTTTGTGGATAAATTGATCCTCAAGATTCCGGTGATCGGCCAGATCATGCACAACGCCGCGATCGCACGTTTCGCACGGACGCTGGCGACCACGTTCAAGGCCGGCGTGCCTCTGGTCGAAGCGTTGGAGACCGTGGCCGGCGCCACCGGCAACACGGTGTACGAGCAGGCGGTCAAGCGCATCCGCGACGACGTGTCCGTCGGCTATCAGGTCAACATGGCCATGAAGCAGGTGAACCTGTTTCCGCATATGGTGGTGCAGATGGCGGCGATCGGCGAAGAGGCCGGCGCGTTCGATACGATGATGTTCAAGGTCGCCGAGTTCTACGAGCAGGAAGTCAATAACGCCGTGGACGCGCTGGCCAGCCTGATCGAGCCCATGATCATGGTCTTCATCGGCGTCATCGTCGGCGGCATGGTGATCGGCATGTACCTGCCGATCTTCAAGCTGGCGGCCGTGGTCGGCTAATCTAGACGGATGGCCTTCCTCGACCAGAATCCCGGCCTCGGCTATCCCGCCGCGGCCGGACTAGGGCTGCTGCTGGGCAGCTTCCTCAACGTGGTGATCCTGCGGCTGCCCAAGCGGCTGGAGTGGCAGTGGAAGCGCGACAGCCGCGAGGTGCTCGGCGAGCCGGATCTTTACGACCCGCCACCGCCGGGGATCGTGGTGGAACGCTCGCACGACCCGGACACCGGCCATCCGCTGGCCTGGTGGGAAAACATCCCGGTGCTGAGCTACGTGATGCTGCGCGGCCGTTCGCGCTACAGCGGCAAGCGCATCTCGCTGCAGTACCCGCTGGTGGAACTGCTGACGATGGCGCTGACGCTGTGCTGCGTGTGGCGCTTCGGCTTCGGTTGGCAGGGCTTCGGCGCGATCCTGTTCACCTGTTTCCTGATCGCGCTTTCCGGCGTCGATTTGCGCACGCAGTTGTTGCCCGACCAGCTCACCCTGCCCTTGCTGTGGCTGGGGCTGATCGCAGCGGTGGAAAACCTCTACATCGGCCAGAAGGCGGCGCTGCTGGGCGTGATGGCCGGCTACGCGAGCCTGTGGGCGGTGTGGTGGCTGTTCAAGCAGCTGACCGGCAAGGAAGGCATGGGCCACGGCGATTTCAAGCTGCTGGCAGCGCTGGGCGCGTGGGTGGGCTTGAACGGCATCTTGCCGATCATCCTGCTGTCTTCGGTGGTGGGCGCCGTCGTCGGCTCGGTCTGGCTGGCCATGAAGGGCCGCGACAAGGCCACGCCGATCCCGTTCGGGCCTTATCTGGCGATCGCAGGCTGGATCGTGTTCTTCTGGGGCAAGGATATCGTCGATGCGTATCTGCGCTATTCCGGCCTGAAGCCGTAGATTTTTCCCTCTCCCCTCTGCGGGAGAGGGACAGGCCGAAGGCCAGCCAGGGAGAGGGGCCGGCTTTTCGCGCCGTCTGACAGCGAGAGCAAAAGCACGCTTCGCTACGCTCGCGCTCCCCTCTCCTGCCCTTCGGGCATCCTCCCCCGCAAGGGGGGAGGGAACAGCAGATGCTCGCGCTAAAGGGGACAATGGACGCATGAGCGAATTCCTCATCGGACTGACCGGCGGCGTCGCCTCCGGCAAGAGCGAGGTGACGCGGCGCTTCGAAGCCCTCGGCGTCGTGGTGGCCGATGCCGATGTCGCCGCGCGCGAAGCGGTCGCCGTCGGCTCGCGGGGCCTGGCCGAAGTGGTGGCGGCCTTCGGCGCCGGCATGCTCGGGGCCGACGGAGCGCTCGACCGCGCAGCGATGCGCCGGCATGTGTTCGCGGATGCGGATGCGCGCAAGCGGCTGGAAACGATCGTGCACCCGCGCGTGCGGGCGATGTTGAAAGCGGCGTGCGAAGCGGCGCCGGGGCCTTATGCCATCGCGGCGATCCCGTTGCTGACCGAAGGCGGCGGAAAGCAGACCTATCCGTGGCTGGACCGCATCCTGGCGATCGACGTGCCGCGCGAGACGCAACTGCACCGGTTGATGCAGCGCGACGGCATCGATGCCGCGCTGGCCGAGAAGATGCTGGCCACCCAGGCCACCCGCGGGCAGCGTTTGGCGATTGCGGACGACGTCATCGTCAATGACGGGCCGCTGGACGCGCTGGACGCGCAGGTCGCGGCGCTGGATGAGCGTTATCGCGCGTTGGCGGCAGCTGCATAGAAACAGTTACGTTCGCACGCACTTCATGCCGTCATCCCGAGCGCAACGAGGGACTTGCTTGTTTCCTCGCATCGCGATCAGCAGGTCCCTCGCTGCGCTCGGGATGGCGGTAAAAGCTCGCGACTGAAGCCGCTCCCACAAAAACTCAGGACCACAAACCGCGGATGGCGGCGATGCCCTGCGCACCGTAGCTGCGAGCCTCGGCCAGATCGGCCGGACCCAGACCGCCGATGGCGTACAACGGCAGCGAGACCTGCTCGCGCAGCGCGGCAAAGGCCTGCCAGCCGATGCCGGCCGCATCCGGATGCGTCGGCGTCGGCTTCAGCGGGCCGACCACCGCGAAATCGCACTGCAGGGTTTCGGCTGCGCGGAGTTCTTCGGCATCGTGGCAGGACGCAGCCACCGTCGCGCCCGCGGGCAACGGTCGCTCCCGCAATGCGCGCAACTGCGCGGCACGCAGATGCACGCCGGCCTGCAACTCGGCGGCCAGCGCGGGATCGCCGTTGATCAGCGCTTCGGCCTTGGCCTTGCGGCATAGCGTCACCGCCTTGGCGAATAGCCGGCGCCTGCGCGCCGGTTCGATGTCCGGCGCGCGCAACTGCACCCGGCGCACGCCGGCGGCGAGCGCGCGCTGCAGCGCGTCGAGCCAGGCTTTGTCGTCGTCGCCGGGCGAAGGCGTGACCAGATAGGTATCCGGTTGCAGCAATGCCGCGACTACCGGGCGGTCGGCGGGCGGCATCGCATAGCTGGCCAGCTTCTGCGGCGGCACCCAGGCCAGGGCCTGGCCGTCGAGCCCTTTCGGCGCGCCGCCGCGCCATGAATCGATGCGGCGCACGTCCAGCCGCAGGCGTTTGTGCGGATATTGCTGCGGCACCGCGATCAGCGGCGCGCCGACTTCGGCCTGGATGCCGAGCTCTTCGTACAGCTCGCGGATCAGCGCGGCTTCGGGCGATTCGCCCGGCTCGCATTTGCCGCCCGGGAATTCCCACAGGCCGGCCAGGTCGCGGCCGTCGGTGCGTCGCGCCAGCAGGATGCGGCCGCGGGCGTCGGCGATGACGCCGGCGACGACTTCGACGATGGAAGCGTCTTCAGCGCTTCGCATCGCGGGCGCCGAAGGGATGAGGGCACACGATCTTCAAGACCGCCGCGCAGGCTTGAAGTCTCACCGCTTCGGGCTTGCCCTCACCCCGGCCCTCTCCCGCAAGCGGGAGAGGGGGAAGAGCTTCAGGCCAACTGCCCATGGCAATGCTTGAATTTCTTGCCGCTGCCGCACGGGCAAGGATCGTTGCGGCCGACCTTGGGACCGCTGGCGCGTTCGACCGACAATTCGGGGAGCGCACCCGAGCGCTGCTCGGCGGCGGCTTCCTCGTCGGCGCCGTAGCCGCCCACTTCCTGGTGCTGGAACTGCAGCTGTTGCGCGATCGCCGCGGCCTGGCGGCGTTCTTCGGCTTCCAGCGCGGCCACTTCTTCCTCGGTGCGGATGCGCACGCGCGCCAGCAGCGCGATCACTTCGCGCTTCACCTTGTCCAGCATCTCGCTGAACAACTGGAACGCCTCGCGCTTGTACTCCTGCTTGGGCTGTTTCTGCGCGTATCCGCGCAGGTGGATGCCCTGGCGCAGGTAGTCCATGCGCGCCAAATGCTCTTTCCAGTTCTGGTCGAGCACGTTGAGCATGATGTGGCGCTCGAGCATGCGCATGGTCTCGCCGCCGACCTGCGCTTCCTTGTCGGTGAAGTGCTTGACGACCGCTTCCTGCACGTAGGCGGTCAGCTGCTCGCTGTCCATCTCCCGCTTTTCCTCAAGCAGGCGGACCAGCGGCAGCTGCAGGCCAAACTCGTTGCTCAGCTCGGCTTCCAGGCCCGGCAGGTCCCACTGTTCGTCGATCGAGTTCAGCGGTACGAAGCGTTGCACCACGTCGGCGACCACGTCTTCGCGGATGCCGACGATGTTCTCGTTGACCGACTCGGCTTCCAGCAGTTCGTCGCGCTGCTGGTAGATCACCTTGCGCTGGTCGTTGTTGACGTCGTCGAAGTCGAGCAGGTTCTTGCGGATGTCGAAGTTGTGCGCCTCGACCTTGCGCTGCGCATTGGCGATCTGCTTGGTCACCAACGGGCTTTCGATGATGTCGTCTTCCTTCAGGCCCATCCGCGCCATCATCCGCTGCACCCAGTCGGCGGCGAAGATGCGCATCAGGTTGTCTTCCAGCGACAGGTAGAAGCGGGACGAGCCCGGGTCGCCCTGGCGGCCGGAGCGGCCGCGCAGCTGGTTGTCGATGCGGCGCGACTCGTGGCGTTCGGTGCCGACGATGTGCAGGCCGCCGGCGGCCTTGACCGCGTCGTGGCGCTGCTGCCATTCGGATTTCACGCGGGCGCGGGTGATTTCGTCGAGTTCCCCGCCGGCCTGCGCTTCGAGCGCGGCGAGTTCGGCTTCGAGCGAACCGCCGAGCACGATGTCGGTGCCGCGGCCGGCCATGTTGGTGGCGATGGTGACCGCGCCGGGGCGTCCGGCCTGGGCGACGATGTGGGCTTCGCGCTCGTGCTGCTTGGCGTTGAGCACTTCGTGCGGCACGCCGGCTTCCTGCAGTTGTTCGGACAGCATCTCCGAGACTTCGATCGAGGTCGTGCCGACCAGCACCGGCTGCTGGCGCGCGTGCGCTTCCTTGATTTCGTTGACCACCGCGCGGTACTTGCCGGCGCGGTTGAGGAACACCTGGTCCGAATGGTCCTTGCGGATCATCGGCTTGTTGGTGGGGATGACGATCACTTCCAGGCCGTAGATGTTCTGGAATTCGAACGCTTCGGTGTCCGCGGTGCCGGTCATGCCCGACAGCTTGTTGTACATGCGGAACAGGTTCTGGAAGGTGATGCTGGCCAGCGTCTGGTTCTCGCGCTGGACGTTGACCTTTTCCTTGGCCTCGACCGCCTGGTGCAGGCCGTCGGACCAGCGCCGGCCCGGCAGGGTGCGGCCGGTGAATTCGTCGACGATGATCACTTCGCCGTCGCGGACGATGTAATCGACGTCGCGCTGGTAGATGCCGTGCGCGCGCAACGCCGCGTTGAGATGGTGCACCACGTGGATGTTGTGCGCGTCGTACAGGCCGTCGTCGCCGAGCACGCCGGCGCCGCGCAGCAGGTCTTCGGCGTGTTCCTGGCCCTGTTCGGACAGATGCACCTGCTTGCCCTTCTCGTCGACCCAGTAGTCGCCGTCGCCGTCCTCGGTCTTCTGCCGGGTCAGGCGCGGCACGATGGCGTCGACCTTGTGGTACAGCTCGGGCGATTCGTCGGCCGGGCCGGAGATGATCAGCGGCGTGCGCGCTTCGTCGATCAGGATCGAGTCGACTTCGTCGACGATCGCGTAGTTCAAACCGCGCTGGAAACGGTCTTCCTTGGCCAGCGCCATGTTGTCGCGCAGGTAGTCGAAGCCGAATTCGTTGTTGGTGCCGTAGGTGATGTCGCTGGCGTAGGCCGCGCCCTTGTCCGAATGCGGCATGCCCGGGTAGACCACGCCGACCGACAGCCCCAGCCAGTTGTACAGCTTGCCCATCCAGGCCGAGTCGCGGCGCGCCAGGTAGTCGTTGACGGTGACCACGTGCACGCCCTTGCCGGCCAGCGCGTTGAGGTAGACCGGCAACGTGGCGACCAGCGTCTTGCCCTCGCCGGTGCGCATTTCGGCGATCTTGCCCAGGTGCAGGACCATGCCGCCGATCAGCTGCACGTCGTAATGGCGCATGCCGAGCACGCGCTTGGACGCTTCGCGGCAGACCGCGAACGCTTCGGGCAGCAGCTTGTCCAGCGACTCGCCGTCGGCGACGCGCTTCTGGAATTCGGGGGTCTTGGCTTGCAGTTGCTCGTCGCTGAGCTTCTGCATGTCGGGTTCGAGGGCGTTGACCTTGGCGACGACGCGGTCGAGCTGGCGCAGCAGGCGGTCGTTGCGGCTGCCGAAAACGCGGGTGAGCAGGCTGTTGAGCATGGTTTGACCGGATCAAGGGGTGAACGCCGCGCCGGGCGCGGCGATCGGGCTGGGCCCGAAAACAGAAAAGGGCGCTGGGCGCCCTTTTTGGCAACGCGCATTGTAGCTTGGGGTCGCCGGGGGTGGTTACAAGGCTTTTCCCTTCTCCCGCTTGCGGGAGAAGGTGGCGCGAAGCGCCGGATGAGGGCGCGCGGAGTTTCAGATCGCGTCAAGCCCTTCCCGGCCACCATCAAAATGCGCTATTCCGCGCGCCCTCACCCCAGCCCTCTCCCGCTTCGCAGGAGAGGGAGCAAAGCTCAGCCCCGCTTGAGGCCGTTGCCCTGCTCGCCCAGGAACTTGCGGGGGTTGACGACAGCGCCGTTCTGCCACACTTCCAGATGCACGTGGGCGCCGGTGGAACGGCCCGTGGAACCGGCCTTGGCGATGGTCTGCCCGGCCCGCGCCAGGTCGCCGACCTTCAGCAGCAACTTGGAGTTGTGGGCGTAACGGGTGACGTAACCGTTGCCGTGGTCGATCTCGATCACATTGCCGTAGCCCGAGCGCACGCCCGAATAGCTCACCACGCCATCGGCCACCGCGGTCACCGGATCGCCGACATTGGCCTTGAAATCGATGCCCTTGTGGTACTGGCTGCCGCCGCCGAACGGATCGGCGCGGCCGCCGAAGCCGGAGGTGATGTAGGTGTTGGCGATCGGCATACGCGACGGCACCGCGTTCTGGTCGAGCTGCCGGTTGAACAGCAGCGACTCAAGCAGGGTCAGCTGGCCACCGGAGGACTGCAGCTGCGCCTGCAACTGGTCCAGGCCGTCGTGCAGCTCGCCGGGCTTCATGTCGCGGACCGGGCCGGCGCCGCCGACGCCGACCGGCTTGTCGAAATCGAATTCGCCGTCCTGCAACTGACCGATACGGGTCAGGCGCTCGCCCAGCGCATTCAGACGATTGGCTTCGGCCTGCAGTTCGGCCAGGCGCGCGGCCATGGCGTTCACTTCCTGCTTGGCGTGGGTGCGGACCTGATCGAACTGCGCCTGCTGGCTGTCGAGCTTGGCCTGCAGCTGATCGACTTCGATGCTGCCGATGCCGGTGCGGGCGCCTGCGCCGGCAGCGATGCCGATGGAGGCCAATACGATCGCGGCCAAGCCGGGACGGAAGGAGATGAAATCGCGCGTGCGATAGGGCAGGTCCATCACCCAGTAACGCGCATTGTTCAAATAGTCAGTAAAGGTCATCGAATTCGAAGCATCCATCTCAAAGACTCCGCCAGCAAAGAAGTTACCGCTGCCCCTGTTGCGCTTCTGTAAGACGGGAATCCAAAAAAATCCGGCCGTGTGGGTACACTGCCTGCGTTGTGAAACTGCCTTCTGCCACTCGTTCTTCTTCGACCCACCCAGGACCCGCATGACCGGCCCCGGATCCCGCGACGACCGCGGTTCGGCGCCCCAGCCCGCGCTGAACGCGCTGCTGGCGGGCCCGGCCGGCGATCCCGTGCGTCGAGCCCTGTGGCTGGATGCCCTGGATCAGCGCCTTCGGCCCTGTCTGCCCTCCGAATTGGCCGCGCATGTGCGGCTGGCCAATGTCGACCCGGATGGCAAACTGGTCTTGCTCGCCGAGGCCCCGGTTTGGGCGGCCAAACTCCGGCTTGCGGCTGCCGAAGTGCTCGACGCTGCCCGGTCCCTCGGGCTCGGTGCGACCGGCCTTGTCGTTAAAACGACGACTAACCCGTTGATTGATAAGCCATCACGGGTGGAAAAGACGGTCAAACCGATGTCGACGGCCTCGCGTGACGCCCTGCGAGCCGCCTTGGATTCCCTGCAAGATCCCGACTCCGCGGAACCTGGAGAACGCTCCTGATTGGCCGGGTGCGGCGACTGATCCCGTTTCCCCACTGGGACGCACCGCCCGACCAGCCGGCATGGTACCCAGCCCGCCCGCCCGATTCGTTAATATCCGGGAAGAAAAAAGTTAAATGAACGTACGCGCTTCACAATCCGCTCACGTGGATGAGCGGTTCAGCGGAAGCGACAGGCGGCTCAGGCGTGGGCCAGCTCGCCGTAGAGGGGAGGCGCGACCGATCGGTCGGGATAGGTGACCACTTCCCAGGCGGCGGCATCGGCCTGCAGGGCCCGGACCAACTTGTTGTTGAGGGCGTGGCCGGATTTGTAGCCTTCGTAGGCGCCGATGATGGCGTGGCCGGCCAGGTACAGGTCGCCGACCGCGTCCAGGATCTTGTGGCGCACGAATTCGTCGGCGTAACGCAGGCCGTCGTCGTTCAACACCCGGAATTCGTCCAGCACGATGGCGTTGTCCATCGAGCCGCCCAGGCCGAGGTTGCGCTCGCGCATGAATTCCAGATCCCGCATGAAACCGAAGGTACGGGCGCGGCTGACTTCCTGGATATAGGCCATGGTCGAGAAATCCAGCTCGGCGTGCGACTGCGCGGCCGGGATCATCGGATGGTCGAATTCGATGGTGAAGCCGAGCTTGTAGCCTTCGTACGGCGTGAAGCGCGCCAGCTTGTCGCCTTCGCGCACTTCCACCGGACGCTTGATGCGGATGAAGCGTTTGGGGGCGTCCTGTTCGACGATGCCCGCCGATTGCAGCAGGAACACGAACGGACCGGCCGAGCCGTCCATGATCGGCAGCTCGGCCGACGACAGCTCGACATAGACATTGTCCACGCCCAGGCCGGCCAGGGCCGACATCAGGTGTTCGACGGTCTGCACCTTGGCGCCTTCGCGGGCCAGGCCGGTGCACAGCGTGGTCTCGTTGACCAGATCGGCGGCGGCCGGAATCTCGACCACAGGGCTCAAATCCACGCGACGGAACACGACACCGGCATCGGCCGGGGCCGGACGCAGGGTGAGATAAACCTTCTCGCCGCTGTGCAGGCCCACGCCGGTGGCGCGAATGACATTTTTAAGGGTGCGTTGACGCAGCATAGGTCGGGGGCGGAGCCTTGCGCTGACGTTGTTGTTATGGGGCGCAGCGGACAGCGTATCGCTGCGGCCTGCCGGCCTGAGGATAGCCCGGCCGCAAGGCCAAGGAGATTAACACGCCGTTAGCTGAACCTGAACGGAAGGCCGCTTTTTGTGGGAGCGGCTTTAGCCGCGAGCTTTTAGCCGGCCGGTGTTCGCGACAGCCGAAAAAGCTCGCGGCTAAAGCCGCTCCCACAAAAGCCGCCCCTTTTATAAAAAGAGCAGTTCGCGCCGATAACGGGAAAACGCTGCCGGGCCGGCGCGGCCCGGCAGCCAATGGAGGACTGGCTTACTCGTCAGCTACTGCAAATCAATCCGCCTGCCGGCGCAGGAAGGCCGGGATGTCCAGGTAGTCACCCGGCAGGTCGGCCACGGCCGGAGCCGGGTCCGCCGCCACGCTGCGGTTGCGCAGGCCGCCGAAGCCGGGCATCGGCGCCGGATCGACATGCGACATCGCGTCGAAATCCGGCTGGCCGGTGGTGGCGTTGCGTACCAGCTTGATCGGCGTGCGCATCGGCTCGTGCTCCTGCACGCGCACGTGCTGGCGCGCAGCCACGCGGTTGAGGCCGGTGGCGACCACGGTCACCTTGACCTCGTCCTGCATGTCCGGATCCAGCACGGTGCCGATCACCACGGTCGCGTCTTCGGAAGCGAAGTTCTCGATGGTGCGGCCCACTTCGTCGAACTCGGCCATCGTGAAGTCCGGACCTGCAGTGATGTTGACCAGGATGCCGTTGGCGCCGGACAGGTTGACGTCGTCCAGCAACGGATTCTGGATCGCGCTTTCGGCCGCCGCCTGGGCGCGGTCGTCGCCGCGGGCGTGACCGGTGCCCATCATCGCCAAACCCATCTCGCTCATCACGGTGCGCACGTCGGCGAAGTCGACGTTGATCAGGCCCGGGCGCACGATCAGGTCCGCGATGCCCTGCACCGCGCCCTGCAGCACGTCGTTGGCGGCGCGGAAGGCCTGGATCATCGTCGCGTTGCGGCCGAGCACCGTGATCAGCTTCTCGTTCGGAATCGTGATCAGCGAATCGCAGTGGTGCGACAGTTCCTCGATGCCCTTCAACGCCACCTGCATGCGGCGGCGGCCTTCGAACGGGAACGGCTTGGTGACCACCGCGACCGTCAGGATGCCCATCTCTTTGGCCAGTTGCGCGACGACGGGCGCCGCACCGGTGCCGGTGCCGCCGCCCATGCCCGCGGTGATGAACACCATGTCGGCGCCGGCCAGCGCGTCCATGATGCGTTCGCGGTCTTCCAGCGCCGCCTGGCGGCCGACTTCGGGATTCGCGCCCGCGCCCAGCCCTTTGGTGACGTTGGTGCCCAGTTGCAGTTGCAGCTTGGAACCGCAGTTCTTGATCGCCTGCGCGTCGGTGTTGGCGGTGATGAATTCCACCCCGTCGACGCTGCTGTTGACCATGTGCGCGACCGCGTTGCCGCCGCCGCCGCCCACGCCCACGACCTTGATGATCGCGTTCGGGGCCATTTTCTCAACCAGTTCGAAATGCGCCATGTCCATGTCCTCCGTTCTGTACCGCTAGTTATGAAATCGGGTTGTTGGAACCAATGTGTTGCAATCGCCTCGCCTGCCGCCGCTGCATCGACGCGCCTTCGCGCCTACGCTTGCCTTCGCCGGGCCGTTAAAACTCGCCCCGGTACCAATCCTTCAATTTGTTGAACAAGCTGCCCGCGCGGCCGGTCGGTATCGACGGCCGCCGCGGGTTCTCCAATTGGCTGCCCATCAGCAGCAGGCCCACGCCGGTGGCATGCACCGGATTGCCGACCACTTCGCCCAGGCCCGACACGTGCTGCGGGATGCCCACGCGCACCGGCATCTGCAGCATCTCCTCGGCCAGTTCGACTACGCCTTCCATCTTCGAAGCGCCGCCGGTCAGCACCATGCCGGCGCGGACCAGCTCCTCGAAGCCGGAGCGGCGCAATTCGGCCTGCACCATTTCGAAAATCTCTTCGTAACGGCCCTGTACCGCCTGCGCCAGCGAGTGGCGTGGCAGCCGACGCGGCGGACGATCGCCGACGCTGGGCACCTGGATGCTTTCTTCCGCCGTCGCCAGCTGCGCCAAGGCGCAGGCGTAACGCACCTTGATCTGCTCGGCCTCGGGCGTGGGCGTGCGCAGCATGTGCGCGATGTCGTTGGTGACGTGATCGCCGGCGATCGGCAGCGACGCGGTGTGGCAGATCGCGCCCTGCACGAACACGGCCAGGTCCGTAGTGCCGGCGCCGATGTCGACCAGCGCCACGCCGAGCTCGCGTTCGTCGTTGGTCAGCACCGCGGTGCTGGAGGCCAGCGACGACAACACCAGATCGTCGATCTGCAGGCCGCAGCGCTGCACGCACTTGCTGACGTTGGCCGCGGCCGACTGCGCGCAGACCACCAGGTGCGCGTGCACCTCCAGGCGCACGCCGGTCATGCCGACCGGGTTGCGGATGCCTTCCTGCGAGTCGTCGAGCACGTACTCGCGCGCGATCGCGTGCAGGATCTTCTGGTCGGCCGGGATCGCGACCGCTTTCGCGGCTTCCAGCACGCGGTCCAGGTCGGAATAGCTGACTTCGCCGTCGCGGATCGGCACGATCCCAGGCGAATTGCGGCACTGCACGTGGTTGCCGGAGATCGACGCGTACACCGAGCGTATCTCGCAGCCGGCCATCAGTTCGGCCTCTTCGACGGCGCGCTGGATCGACTGCACGGTCGATTCGATGTCGACCACCACGCCGCGTTTGAGCCCGCGTGATTCGTGCGAGCCGATGCCGATGACTTCGATCGGGTTGCCCGGCGAATACTCGCCGACCAGCGCGACCACTTTCGATGTGCCGATGTCGAGCCCGACGATCAGCGATTTGTCGCCTTTGCGGTTCATGTCTTTCCTCGCGGCGTACCGCTTCCGCTGCCGCTCGCGGTGGGTGGAGTTGAAGGCGCAACGGCCGCGGCCGGCGGCGGCGCATCGCCCCAGCTCAATGCGAAACCGTTGGTGTAGCGAAGGTCGGCGCGCAGCAGCGGCTTTTGCTGCTGCTCCAGCAGCCGCGGCAGCAATCGCGAGAAGCGCGCGAGCCGCGAGCGCGCATCCTCGTCGCCGCGGCCGACGACGACCTGCGCGGCGTTGTCGAGGGTCAACGACCAGCTGCCGCGCGGATCGAGCGCGATGCCGAGCACGCCGATGCCGCTGCTGGCGAACATCGCCCGAGATTCGTTGTACAGCGCCACCACATCGGCGGTGCGCGCATCCGGTCCGTCGAGCTGCGGCAAGCCTTTGGGCACGTCGATGCCTTTGACCGGCAACAATCGGCCTTGCTGCGAAAGCAGGCGATCCCTGCCCCAGCGCGCGAACGGCGCGTGCTCGATCAGGCGGATCTCCAGCACGTCGGGCCAATGCTTGCGCACTTCGGCGCGGTCCACCCACGGCAGCTTGCTGACCGCATTCTGCGCATCGTCGAGTTGCACGGCGAAGAAGCCCTGCTTGGCGTAAGGCAGCACGGTCTGCCGCAATAATTGCGGATCGACGCGCTCGAACTGGCTGGTGACGCGCAGCTTGCGCAGCGGGAAACGCTCGGCGCCGACCCAGCCGTTGACCACCGCCACCACCGGCAGCGCGACCAGCGCCAACGCCAGCGCCCAGGCGAAGAAGCGCAGCATCGCGCTCATGATCCGGCCTCCGGCAGGGTCATCTCCAGGATCCGCCAGCACAGTTCGTCGAACTCGATGCCGACCTGGCGCGCGGCCTTGGGCACCAGCGAATGGCTGGTCATGCCCGGCGCCGTGTTCGCTTCCAGCAGATACAGGCGGCCGCCGCGGTCGCGCATCACGTCGACGCGGCCCCAGCCGGTGCAGCCGGCGGCTTCGAACGCGGCCGAAGCGAGGCGCCGGATCTCGTCCTCATCCGGACCCGATAATCCCGGGCACAGATACTGCGTGTCCTCGGCGACGTATTTGGCGTGGTAGTCGTAGTACTCGCCGGCCGGCACGATGCGGATCGACGGCAAGGCGACGCCGCCGAGAATGGTGACCGTCAGCTCGTCGCCTTCGATCAATTGCTCCATCAACAATTCGCCCGGATAACGCGCGGCCAATTCGACGGCGGCATCGAGGCCCGCATCGTCGAAGACACGCGACACGCCGACGCTCGACCCTTCCAACGAAGGCTTGACGATCACCGGCAAACCGAGTTCGCGCGCAGCGGCATGCACATCGCCGCTCTTTTGCAGGCGCAGGTAACGCGGCGTCGGCAGCCCAAGCGACAACCACACCTGCTTGGTGCGGATCTTGTCCATGGCCAGCGCAGAACCGAGCACGCCCGAGCCGGTGTACGGCACCCCCAGCGTCTGCAACAGGCCCTGCAGCACGCCGTTTTCGCCGTCGCCGCCGTGCAGGATGTTGAACACGCGGTCGAATTGCTTGTCTTGCAGTTCGCGCAGCAAATTGGGGATGCCGTCGACGCCGTTCGCGTCGACGCCGCGCGAACGCAACGCCTCGAGCACATTGCGGCCGGAGTCGAGCGACACTTCGCGCTCGGAACTCGCGCCGCCCATCAGCACGGCGACGCGGCCGAAGGCGGTCGGGTCCTTGATGCGCAGCGGGGCGATCTGTTTCGTCACTTCTTGTTCCCTTCGAATCCGTGCGCGGCCAGTTGTTGCGCGGCATAACCGATGTCGCCGGCGCCCATCATCAGCAGCAGGTCTCCGTCCTGCAGCACGTCGGGGAGCAGTGCCGCCAGATCGCCGGCGCCGTTGGTCACCACCGGGTCGATGCGACCGCGCGCGCGGATCGCGCGCGCCAGCGACTTCGCGTCGGCGCCGGCTATCGGCGCTTCGCCGGCCGGATAGACCTCGGTCAGCACCAGCGCATCGACGTTCGACAGCACCGCCGCGAACTCGTCGAACAGATCGCGGGTGCGGCTGTAGCGGTGCGGCTGGAAGGCGACGACCAGACGCTTGCCGGGCCAACCCCCGCGCGCGGCGGCGAATACGGCTTCGAGTTCTTTCGGATGGTGGCCGTAATCGTCGACCAGCTGCACGCGTGCGCCGGTGCCGGTCTTCAGTTCGGCGAGCAGATTGAAGCGGCGGCCGATGCCGGCGAAATTCTCCAGCGCGCGCACGATCGCATCGGCGGGCACGCCGAGCTGCCAGCCGATCGCCGCGGCGGCCAGCGCGTTCTGCACGTTGTGGCGGCCCGGCAGCGCCAGCGTCGCCGGCGTGCGCGAACCGTCCGGCAGGCACAGGTCGAAACGCATGCGCGCGCCGTCCTGGACGACGTTCTCGGCGCGCACGTCGGCTTCTTCCGCAAAACCGTACGCCATCACGTGGCGCGGCGTCTTCGCCGCGAGCGCGGCGACTTCCGGATCGTCTACGCACAGCACCGCCAGCCCGTAGAACGGCAGCCGATGCAGGAATTCCTCGAAAGCGGCCTGCACCTGCGCGAAATCGCCGCCGTAATTCTCCAGATGGTCGGCGTCGATATTGGTGATCACCGCGATCAGCGGATTCAGGCGCAGGAAGCTGCCGTCGCTCTCGTCGGCCTCGGCCACCAGCCACTGGCCGCCGCCCAGGCGCGCGTTGGCGCCAGCCGCGAGCAGCTGCCCGCCGATGACGAACGTCGGATCGATGCCGCCCTCGCCCAGCACGCTGGCGGTCAGCGACGTGGTGGTGGTCTTGCCATGCGTGCCGGCGACCGCGATGCCGCGGCGGAAGCGCATCAGCTCGGCCAGCATTTCGGCGCGCGGCACGATCGGGATGCGCTGCGCGCGCGCTTCCATCAGTTCGGGGTTGTCGTGCTTGATCGCGCTCGACACGACCACGCAATCGGTGCCGAGCACGTTGGCCGCGGCGTGGCCTCGGTGCACCGCCGCGCCGAGCTTGGCCAGGCGCCGGGTAACCGCGTTGTCGGCGTTGTCCGATCCGGACACCTGATAGCCGAGCGTGCACAGCACTTCGGCGATGCCGCTCATGCCGACGCCGCCGATACCGACGAAATGCACGCGGCGATAGGCGGCGGCGAGGTCGCCGCTGTCCTGCATGCGCCGGGTGTGCATGGTGCTCGACATCACGCGGCCTCCTTCAGGACGATGTCGGCGATTTCCGCGGCGGCGTCCGGCCGCGCGAGCTTGCGCGCGGCGTCGGCCAGCGCGCGGCGCTTGCCGGCATCGGCCAGCAACGGACGCAGCGCATCGACCATCCGAGATTCGAAACCCTCGCCTTCCGGCACCAGCACCGCCGCGCCGCGCTCGACCAGGAATTCGGCGTTGCGCGTCTGGTGGTCGTCGACCGCAGCGGGGAACGGCACCAGCACACCGCCGAGCCCGGCCGCGCAGAGCTCGGCCAGTGTCAGCGCTCCTGCGCGGCACACCACCAGATCGGCCCACGCGTACGCGGCGGCCATGTCGGCGATGAAAGGCTCCACGCTGGCGGATACGCCGGCTTCGGCATAGGCCTGCTGCGCCGTTGCGAGCAGTTTTTCGCCGCACTGATGGCGCACTTCCAGGTTTTCGGCATTGAGCGCGCGCAGTGCTTTTGGCAACACGGCGTTCAAGGCGCGAGCGCCCTGGCTGCCACCGAGCACGAGCATGCGCACGCTGCCGTTGCGTCCGGCGAAACGCTCGGCCGGCGGCACGATGGCTGCGATCTCGGCGCGTACGGGATTGCCGACCACTTGTTCGCCGGCAACGGCGAAACTGCCAGGGAATCCGCTCAGCACGCGCTTGGCGAATTTCGCCAGTACGCGGTTGGTGAGGCCCGGCGCGCGATTCTGTTCGTGCACGATCAGCGGAATGCCGGCGAGGCGCGCCGCGAGGCCGCCCGGACCGGCGGCATAGCCGCCGAAGCTGATCACCGCGCGCGGCTGCCGTTCGCGCAGCGTCTGCCGCGCCGCGTTCACGGCCGACAACACTTTGAACGGCGCCGCCAGCAATGTGGCCAAGCCCTTGCCGCGCACGCCGCGTACGGCGATGGTGTCGATGGCGATACCGTGCTGCGGCACCAGCCGCGTTTCCATCCCGCCCTCGGCGCCCAACCAGAGCACCGGCACGCCGCGATCGCGCAATGCGCGCGCGACCGCGAGACCCGGGAAAATGTGCCCGCCCGTGCCGCCGGCGAGGATCATCACCGGGTGCAGCTCGGAGCCGGTCGCGGCGAGCTTCATGCGCCCTTCCTCAATCCGAGCGTCGGTTCGGTGCGCTGCCGCAGACGGCTGGTGCCGCGCGCGGGCGCAATGTCGGCCGGCGCAGGTTGCGCGGTCGGCGGCGTGCCGGCCGAAGGTTGGGCCGCTTCGCCGCGCAAACGCGCGACTTGGCGTTCGGCGCGATCCAGCTCGTAGGACACGCGCAACAACAGGCCCAGCGCGGCGCAGGTCATCAGCACGCTGGAACCGCCGGACGAAATCAGCGGCAAGGTCAAGCCCTTGGTCGGCAGCAGGCCGAGATTGACGCCGATCGAGACGAAGCTCTGCAGGCTGATCCACAGCGCGATGCCGAACGCGCAATAGCCGGCGAAGTGGCGACGCATCTCGACGCAACGCAAACCGATCCAGAAAGCACGGCCGACCAGCAGCGCATACAGGCCGATCACCAGGCACACGCCGACGAAGCCGAGTTCTTCGCCGATCACCGCCAGGATGAAATCGGTATGCGCCTCGGGCAGGAAGTTCAGCTTCTGCACCGAACCGCCCAGGCCGACGCCGAACCATTCGCCGCGGCCGACCGCCATCAGCGCATTGGTCAGCTGGTAGCCGCTGCCGAGCTGATCGGCCCACGGATCCAGGAACGAGGTGAAACGGCGCACGCGGTACGGTTCGGCGATAGCGATCGCCGCCAGCACCGGCAGGCCGATCAGCACCGGGCCGAACATGCGCGGCATGTGCACGCCGCCCAGCACCAACATGCCGGCAGTGATCGCCAGGATCAGCGACAGCGAACCGAAGTCCGGCTGCATGATCAGCAGCGCGACCAGCAGGACCGCGACGCCGATCGGCTTGAGCATGGCGACCCAGGTCGCGTTGACCTCGTCGCGGAAGCGCACCAGATAGCTGGCCAGCCACACCACGTACATCAGCTTGACCGCTTCCACGGCCTGGAAATTGGACACGCCCAGGTTGATCCAGCGCCGCGCGCCGTTGACGCTCTTGCCGATGCCGGGCACGAACACCAGCAGCAGCAGCACGAAGCACAGCAGCAGCAGCCACTGGTTCTTCTGCTCCACCGATTTCAATTCGGTGCGCATCGCCCACACCGCCAGGCCGCAGCCGGCGCCGAGGAACACGACATGCCGCGTCAGGTAATAGAACGGACCGACGCCGTCGTTCTCCGCGATCGCGATCGAGCTGGACGCGACCATGATCACGCCCAGGCAGGCCAGCGCGATCGCGGCGCCGAGCAGCCACGGGTCGAACCGGCCTTGGATGGCGTCGAGCCGGGTGGCCTGTCGTGGCGTGTCTAGGAAGGCCGTGCTCATCAGCGCACCTTCAACGTGGCCAGGCCGACCAGGACCAGGATCACCGAGATGATCCAGAAGCGCACGATCACGCGCGGCTCGGGCCAGCCTTTGAGTTCGAAGTGGTGGTGGATCGGCGCCATCCGGAACACGCGCTTGCCGGTGAGCTTGAACGAGGCCACCTGGATCATCACCGACAGCGTTTCGATGACGAAGATGCCGCCCATCACCACCAATACCAATTCCTGGCGCACGATCACCGCCACGGTGCCGAGCACCGCGCCCAGCGCCAGCGCGCCGATGTCGCCCATGAACACCATCGCCGGATAGGTGTTGAACCACAGGAAACCGAGCCCCGCGCCGGCGATGGCCGCGCAGATGATCACCAGCTCGCCGGCGCCGGGCACCTGCGGAATTTGCAGGTAATTGGAGAACACCGCATTGCCGGAAGCGTAGGCGAACACGCCCAGCGCGCAGGCCACCAGCACCGTGGGCATGATCGCCAGGCCGTCGAGGCCGTCGGTCAGGTTGACCGCGTTGGAAAAGCCCACGATCCAGAAATAAGCGATCGCGACGAAGGTGATGCCGACCAGCGGCAAGGCCACCGCCTTGAAGAACGGGATGTAGAACGTGGTCGCGGCGGGCGCGTCGGCGGTGTAGAACAGGAACAGGCCCGCTGCCAAGCCGAATACGGACTGCGCCAGGTATTTCCAGCGCGATTTCAACCCGTTCGGATCGCGCTTGACGATCTTGATCCAGTCGTCGTACCAGCCGATCGCGCCGAACGCGAGCATCACCGCCAGCACCAGCCACACGTAGCGGTTGCGCAGGTCGCCCCAGAGCAGCACCGACAGCAGCACGGTGATCAGGATCAGCGCGCCGCCCATGGTCGGCGTGCCGGCCTTGGAGAAATGCGTCTGCGGGCCGTCCTGCCGGATCGGCTGGCCGCCCTTGTATTGCGCCAGCTTGCGGATCACCGCCGGTCCCAGCCACAGCGACAGGAACAGCGCGGTGAGCGCGGCCAGGATGCCGCGGAACGTGAGGTAGGCGAACAGCCCGAACAGGCTTTCCAACTGCTGCAGCCAGCGCGTGAGTTCAAGCAGCATGTGCGGCGCCCTCCCCATGAGGCAGCAATGCGGTGACGATGCGGTCCATGGCGCTGCCGCGCGAGCCTTTGACCAGCACGCGCAAGCCGGCGGACCCGGCGAAACCCTCGAGATCCGAACCGAGCGCCGTCGCCAACGCTTCGTGCGATTCGAAAACCTTGGCGCCATCGCCGAACGAGCGCGCGGCGGCGGCGCTCAATGTGCCGAGCGCATACAGGCGCGCGATGCCCGCGGCTTTGGCGCGGCGACCGGCTTCAGCATGCAGCGCCTCGCCGTCGGCACCGAGTTCGCGCATGTCGCCCAGCACCAGCCAACTCTCGCCGGTCTGCCCGGCCAACGTGTCGATCGCGGCGTTGAGCGAACCGGGATTGGCGTTGTAGCTGTCGTCGATCAGCAGCGCGCCGTTGCCGAGCCGGTGCGTGACAAGGCGGCCCGCGACCGAACGCGCGGCGCCGAGCCCGGCGGCGATCGCATCGAGCGGAACGCCTGCGCCGAGCGCCAGGCCGGCAGCGGCCAGCGCATTGGATACGTTATGGCGTCCGGGGAGATGCAAATCGATATCGGCATCCCCGGTCGGCGTGATCATGGTGAAACGCGTGCCTTCGTCGGTAGCGCGGATATCGCGCGCGCCGATATCCGCCGTGGCCTCCAGACCGAAACGCAGGATACGGCGGCCATGCGCGCGTTCGGCGAAGTAAGGCGCGAACGCGTCGTCGGCATTGATCACCGCCACGCCGTCTGCCGGCAACGCGTCGTAGATCGCGGCCTTGGTGTCGGCCACGCCGAGCAGGCTGCCCATGCGCTCCAGGTGCGCCGGCGCGATGTTGTTGACCAGCGCGACGTCCGGCCGCGCGATGGCGGTGAGGTAGGCGATGTCGCCCGGCTGGCCGGCGCCCATTTCGTAGATCGCGTAGTCGGCGTCTTCCGGCGCGTCGATCACCGCCAGCGGCAGGCCGATTTCGTTGTTGCGGTTGCCGGGATTGGCGTAGGCGATCTTGTCTTCGCGCTGCGCGATCAGCTTGAGTATCGATAGCAGCAGCGTCTTGACGCTGGTCTTGCCGTTGCTGCCGGTGATCGCGATGACTTCGCTGCCCCGTCCATGCTGCAAACCGGCGGCGAATGCGGCGAGCGCACGCTCGGTGTCGGCGACGACGATCTGCGGAATGGCGACATCCAGCGGCCGCGACACGAGCGCCGCCGCGACGCCACCTTCGGCGGCCTTGCCGACGTGATCGTGTCCGTCGAAGCGTTCGCCCTTCAACGCGATGAACAGCGGCGCGCCCTGCGGAAGCGCGCGGGTGTCGGTGGCGACCGCATCGATCACGACATCGTCGCCATGCACGCGGCCACCGGTCATGATCGCGATCTCGGACAGGCGCATCGGCTTCATGCCCTGCCCTCCAAAGCTTTGCGCGCGACCTGCGTATCGTCGAACGGATATTTCTTGCCTGCGACTTCCTGGTAGGTCTCGTGGCCTTTGCCGGCGATCAGCACGATGTCGTCCGGGCCGGCTTCGCCGATCGCGCGGGCGATGGCGGCGGCGCGGTCGCGCTCGACCACGGCGTCCTGCGGCCGCGCGAACCCGGACACGATCTCGGCGACGATCGCGTCGCCGTCCTCGCCGCGCGGATTGTCGTCGGTGACGTAGACGCGCTCGGCGTGCGCTTCGGCGATAGCCGCCATCAGCGGGCGCTTGCCGCGGTCGCGTTCGCCGCCGCAGCCGAACACGCAGATCAGCCGGCCGCGCAGGTGGCCGCGCAGCGATTCCAGCGCCTGCTGCAACGGGTCGGGCTTGTGCGAATAGTCGATCACCACCAGCGGCAGCACGCCATCGCCGCCGAGGCGGTTCATGCGGCCGGGTATCGGCTGCAACTGCGGCAGGGCGGCGGCGATCGCTTGCGGGGTTTCGCCCAGCGCGTGCAGCACACCGGCCGCCGCCAGCAGGTTGTCGATGTTGAAACGGCCCAGCAACGGCGACCGCACCGCGAACCGCTCGTCGCCGAGCACCAGGTCGAAAGCGATGCCGGATGCGTCCAGCGCGACGTTTTCGGCGCGCACCAGCGCCTGCGCCTGGCCCTGCGCGCTCAGGCCGATGCCGCGCACCGATTCGGGCAGCTGCGCCAGCAGCGAAACGCCGAACTCGTCGTCGAGATTGATCGCGGCCGCGCGCAAGCCCGGGCGCGCGAACAGCTTCGCCTTGGCCGCGCCGTAAGCGGCCATGTCGCCGTGATAATCGAGATGGTCGCGGGTGAGGTTGGTGAACACCGCGACGTCGTAATGCACCGCGTCCACGCGGCCCTGGTCTAGCGCGTGCGAACTCACTTCCATCGCCACGGCGGCCGCGCCCGCGTCGCGCAATTGCGCCAGCAGCGCGTGCATTTGCAGCACCAGCGGCGTAGTGAAACCGGTCGGGCGCACGTCGCCGTACAGGCCGGCGCCCAGCGTGCCGATGGTGCCGGTGCGCTTGCCCAGCAATTCCAGCGACTGCGCGATCAGCTGCACGGTCGAGGTCTTGCCGCTGGTGCCGGTCACGCCGACCATCGTCATCGCATGCGAAGGCCGGCCGTGGAACTGGTCGGCCATCGTGCCCATGCGCGCGCGCAAGCCGGGCACTGCGATCGCATCTTCCGGCGCAGGCAATTCTTCGGGCGCCGGCGGTTCGAACAGGATCGCGCTTGCGCCGGCGGCCTTGGCCTGATCGACGAAGCCCAGGCCGTGCGCGCCGAAACCGGCGATCGCGACGAAAGCGTCGCCGGCGCGGATGTCGCGGCTGTCCAGCACCAGACCGGTGACGGCCAGATCCTGCGGCACGTCGGCGACGTCCGGCAGCAACTCTGCGAGCAGCATCGCGCGCGTCATCGCAGGGCTCCCTGCGCCGGCAGCAGCACCGGTGCTGCTTCTTCGTCGGCGGCGGCGGCCGGTGCGCGCGCGACGGCAGGTTTCCCGCCATTGCGCTTGGCTTCGGCGGCGGATTGCGCCGCGAGCCAGGTTTCGATGTCGTCCGGCGGCACATCCATCAAACGCAGCGCGCCTTCCATCACGTTGTGGAACACCGGCGCGGAAACGGCACCGCCGGTGTAGCCGGTCAGGCCCGGCTCGGGATCGTTGACCACGACCGCCATCGAGAACCGCGGATTGTCCACCGGCACCACGCCTGCGAAAAAGGCGACATAGCGGCGCGAATAGCCGCCGCCGCTGGCCTTGCGCGAGGTGCCTGTCTTGCCGGCGACGTGATAGCCCAGGATCGCCGCCTGCTTGGCGGTTCCGCCCGGCTCGGTCACGGTCTGCATCATCTTCATCACTTCGTGCGCGATCGCCGGATCGAGCACTTCGCGCGCTTCGTTGTCCTGTCCTTTCACGAACGTCGGCGCGCGCAGCTTGCCGCCGTTGGCGAGCGCGGCGTAGGCCTGCGCGATCTGGATCGGCGTGGCGGAAATGCCGTAGCCGTAGGACATGGTCTGCTTGGTCGTGCCGTACCATTTCGCCGGCGGCGGGAACAGCCCGGGCACTTCGCCGGGGAAGCCGCTTTGCGTGCTCTGGCCGTAACCGAACTTGCGCAGGAAATCGTAGAACGTCTGGTTCGGCAGCCGCGCCGCGATCTTGGCCGCGCCGACGTTCGAGCTCTTGCGGATCACGCCGGTGGTGTCGAGCACGCCGTAGTTGTGCATGTCGGTGGTGCGGTAGCGGCCGTTCGGGATCCAGCCCGGATTGGTGTCGAAGATCGTGCGCGGCGTGATCACTCCGGCTTCCAGCGCTGCGGCCACGGTCAGCGGCTTCATGGTCGAGCCGGGCTCGATGACGTCGGTCACCGCACGGTTGCGGTGGGTGTCGCGGTTGCCGACTTCGACCGCGTTCGGGTTGTACGACGGCAGGTTGGCCATCGCCAGCACTTCGCCGGTGGCGATGTCCAGCACCACGACCGAACCGCTGCTGGCGCCGGATTCGAGCAGCGCGTTCTTCAACTCGCGATAAGCGAGGTACTGGATGCGGCGATCGATGGTGAGCGTCAGGTCTTTGCCCGGTTGCGCAGGCTTGATCAGGTCGACGTTCTCGACGAACTGGCCGCGGTTGTCGCGGATCACGCGCTTGCTGCCCGGCGTGCCCCGCAGCCATTCGTCGAAGGCCAGCTCCAGGCCTTCCTGGCCGTGGTCGTCGATGTCGGTGAAGCCCAGCACGTGCGCCATCGCTTCGCCCTGCGGGTAGAAGCGGCGGAACTCGCGTTGCGAAGCCACGCCCGGAATGCCGAGCGCGATGATCTTCTTCGCCGCCACGGGGCTGATGCGGCGCTTGAGCCACATGAATTCCTTGCCGGCGCGCTGCGAGACCTTGCGCGTCAGGTAGTCGCTCGGCACGCCCAGTGCCTTGGCCAATTCCGGCAAGCGCGCGGGATTCTTCAGCAGTTCCTGCGGGTCGGCCCACACCGATTCCACCGGCGAGGACACCGCCAGCGGCTCGCCGTTGCGGTCGGTGATCATGCCGCGCGAAACCGGGATCTCGATGTCGCGCAGGAAGCGCGCATTGCCCTGCTTCTGGTAGAAGTCGTTGTCGATCAGCTGCAGGTCCACCGCGCGGCCGACCAGCGCCAGCGAGCACAGGCCCAGCGCGCCGGCGACCATCGCCAAACGGGCACGGAGATTGAACTGGGCGCGGTTGCGCGGCTTCATGGGCGCACCACCACGATCTCGTCCGCTTCGGGGAATTTCATGCCGAGCTTGTTGCGCGCGATCTGGTCGATGCGGTTGCTCTCGGCCCAGGTCGCCTGCTCCAGCTGCAGCCGGCCGAATTCGATGTTGAGCTCGTCGCGCGCCTTCTCCAGCCTGGTCAGCTCGACGAACAGCTCCCGGTGCTGGTGGCGCGCGTACACCACCAGGATCGCGCTGCCGATGTTGGCGGCGAGCAGCAAGGCCAGGAGCACGCGCAGGCTCATGCGGCCTCCGCCAGTTTTTCGGCCACGCGCAGCACCGCGCTGCGGGCGCGCGGATTGGCCGCCGTTTCGGCGGAATCCGCTTTCTGCGCATCGCCGATCGCGCGCAACGTCGGCACGAATACTTCCGCCTCCGGCAGCCGGCGATTGGCCGGCGGCGCCTTCGCATGCTTGGCGATGAAGCGCTTGACGATGCGGTCTTCCAGCGAATGGAAGCTGATCACCGCCAACCGAGCGTGCGGCTTGAGCGCGGCATGCGCGGCGTCCAAGCCGGCTTCCAGATCGGCCAGTTCGCGGTTGATGTGGATGCGGATCGCCTGGAACGAGCGCGTCGCGGGGTGGATCTCCTGCTTGCCGCGTGGCATCGCCGAAGCGATCAGTTGCGCGAGGTCGCCGGTGCGCTCGATCGGCTGCTGCGCGCGCCGGGCGACGATGCTCCGCGCGATGCGCCGGCTCATGCGTTCTTCGCCGTAGGTCCACAGCACGTCGGCGATGTCCTGCTCGGATGCGTTCGCCAGCCACTGCGCCGCGCTTTGGCCGCTGTCGGGATCCATGCGCATGTCGAGCGGGCCGTCCTTGCCGAAGCTGAAGCCGCGTTCGGCGACGTCGAGCTGCGGCGAAGACACGCCCAGGTCGAACAGGATGCCGTCCAGGCCGTCCGCGGCAGCGTCCCATCGCGCAAGATCGGCGAAGCTGCCGCGTCGGATCGAGACGCGCGGATCCTTGCCGAACTCGCGTTCGGCAGTCGCAATCGCCTCGGGATCCTTGTCCATCAGCAGCAGTCGCCCTCCCGCGCCCAGCCTCTGCAGCACGCCGCGCGCATGGCCGCCGCGACCGAACGTGCCGTCCAAATAAGTTCCGTCCTCGACCACCCGCAGCCCTTCCATGACCTGCACGAACATCACCGGAAGGTGGGCGGACCGGACGGCCGCGCCACCCGCCGTCACAACTGCAAATCGAGCATGTCCTCGCCCAGATCCGCATCGCCGATGGTCTGGCGGATCTGCGCGTGGTGCGCTTGCTCGCTCCACAGTTCGAATTTGTCGCCCATGCCCAGCAGCACGGCTTTTTTCTCGATGCCGACCGCGCTGCGGTGGCTGGCCGGCACGCTGATGCGGCCGCTGCCGTCGGGCTCGACGAAGCTCGCCGCGCCGACCAGTTTCAGCTGCAGGTTGCGGCTGACGCTCTTGGTGCGCGGCAACGCGTTGATCTGGTCGCGCACGCGCTCCCAGACCGGCTGCGGATAGAGGTAGAGGCTGCCGGCTTCGAACGGGTTGTAGGTGATCACCAGCCGGTTGCCGCATTCGCGGGCGACGAGGTCCCGATAGCCGGTGGGGATCGCCAGCCGGCCCTTGTCGTCGATCGTGATGGCGGTCTCGCCCTGGAACACACAGCCGTCCGGTTCTTGCCCGTCTTCGGCGGGCTTCAGCATCGGAAAACCACTAAAACCCAGGTTTCCCCACGAGACGCCACCTTAGGAGTGCCCCACAACGTTGTCAACAACTTTCAGGTGAGAATTTCGCTAGGCGCGTCAATGACTTGCAGCAAACTTGAGAGACTTGTTCAAGCTTTATCCACAAGCTGCTGTTTCGTCTCAAATTTTGAGATTGATCATATTCTCACGCATGCTGAGACAAGCGTGCTGCCTCACGGATCTGCTTTGTTGCGCCGCAACAATTCACGATTAAAAACAAAAATAGGACAATTGCTTTAAATAAATGAAATTGTTTCATTTAGTGACCAAGGCGCCTCCATCCGGCAGACACCCTAGTGAGGTTCCACAAATGATTAATGCGCTACTTGTTACGAATGCCCCGCCTGCCAACGGAGACTTGGACATGACCACATGCCGGATGCTGTCGCTGCTCGCTCTTTGCTTACTTGCCGCTTGCAAGCAGTCGTCGCCCGATACAGGCACGGCACAGCCTCCGGCCGATACGTCCGCCGTCGCCGCCGAATCTGCGGCACAACCCAATCCGACAGTCGCGCAGCAGCCGACAGCGCCTCCTCCGGTGGCGGCGCCTATCGCTACGCAGATCGGCCCGAAAGGTTCGCAATGGGACTTGTCCAAGGTCGCCGTGACCGGAAACGTGTTGACCGTACAATTCAACATCCGCACCGGCGACGAGAACTTGTGGAATCCGTCGCTGCCGCTGAGCGATGTCAGCGTCGTGGACGATGCTACTTCGCAGCGCTACAGCCCGCTTCAGGATAATTCCGGCAAGCCGATGGCGGCTCCGTTGAATACGCAGAACGACCAGAAGCTCAAGCTCGACATCAAGAAAAATTCGAACGGCGTGATCTGGGTGAAATTCCCTGCGCCGCCGGCGACGTCGCAAACCGTTTCGATCAATATTCCCGAAGTCGCTCCGTTCGACGGCGTAGCGATCCAGCGATGAGATTCCTGATGCCGATTGCGCTGATCGGCCTTGCCTGCAGCTGCTCCCGGCCAGACGCACCGGCGGATCCGCAGCAGGAAGCCCGGCAACCGAGTTCGGAAACGGCCAACCCATCGACGCCACCCCCAGGCAACGCGCAAGCGCCTGTTGCGCAAGGTTCCGCATTGACCGGAACCGTCAGCGGGCTCGCGGGCGACGTCTCGCAACTGCAGGGCCTGGTCGACGCGCTCGGCGGCGAGGTCCGCGACAGCGAAATCTATGTCGCATTGCCGGCCGATACGCTGTTCGAATTCGACAAGGCCGAAATCCGCTCCGGAGCCGAGGCCGGCCTGCGCACGCTTGCCGAGTTGGTAGGCAAAACGCAGGGCACCGTGCAACTCAAGGGATACACCGACGCCAAGGGCGAGGATGCCTACAACTTGGGGTTGTCCAAGCGTCGCGCCGATGCGGTCAAGACATGGTTGGCAGCGAACGGCGTGCCGGACACTCGCCTGCAGGCGACCGGTTTCGGCGAAGCCGACCCGGTCGCGCCCAACCAGCGGTCCGATGGCACGGACGATCCGCAAGGGCGCGCGAAAAACCGTCGCGTGGAAGCGATCATTCCGCGCGGCTGATTAGCGGCCGAATGCCACGAGCGAGATCACAAGCTCGCGGCTGAAGCCGCTCCTACGAAAAGCTGAAAGCCGATCGCGAGAAGCCACTCGAAAGGAATAGCCCCCTTTAGTAAAGGGGGCGCGACAGTGCGGGGAATTGGAAGCACATAGCGGGGCCCAAATTTTAGCTTCACCAAAATTTGGGGTTTTCAATGCGTAGCATTGGAAACGCGGGGCGGAGCCGGCCGTTAAGCCGGGTTCTGTCGTGGACAGTCATTCTTCTAGGCGCATCGTCGCCGATACGCTCGAGCAGCCTACCCGGAGACACCGCGGGCCGCGGCATAGTCTCCCTATTTGGCCTTGCTCCCGGTGGGGTTTGCCGTGCCGGTCCGTTGCCGGACTCGCGGTGCGCTCTTACCGCACCATTTCACCCTTGCCACGCGTTCCGAAGAACCGTTCGGCGGTATCTTTCTGTTGCACTTTCCGTCGGCTCGCGCCGCCCAGGCGTTACCTGGCACCGTGCCCTGTGGAGCCCGGACTTTCCTCGGCACCCTTGCGGGTGACGCGACTGCCTGGCCGACTCCGCCATGGGCATTGTCTCATTAATGCCCGTTTATGACTTGAATGGCCGTTTATCGACCGATAAAGCCGAGCTCACGCAGGAAGGCGACCGCCTTGGCCTTGGCGTCCCGGCTCACGGCTTCGTCGATCGATGGGTAGTCCGGTATTTCTTGCTGCGCCAGGTTGCGGGTGAACAGATGGCCGACGCCGGGATATATCTGCAGGTCGCAACGGTTGCCGGCCTTGCGCATGCGTTCGCAGAACGTGCGCGCGCCCGCAGCCGGCGTGACGTTGTCCTTTTCGCCCTGTAGCACCAGCGTCGGCGGCAGGCCGGTGCGGACGTGCCGATCCGGCGACAACGCAGCAGCCCTTTCGTCGCTGCCGGTAAGTTTTCGGAACCAGCCGGAGTCCGCAATCGACAAAGCCGGCGACCGCAGTACCAACGCATCGGGGCGCGCAGGAACCGCGCCGTCCGAAGCATCGTCGAAAATGGCCGCCGAAGCGGCCAGGTGTCCGCCCGCCGACGTGCCGGCGGCGGCGATGCGCTTGGGATCGATGTTCAGACGGGCCGCTTGGCGCCGCACCCAGCGCATGGCTGCGCGCGCATCGGCGACGGCTTGGTAAGGCGTGATCGATTTCTGGTCCGATAGCCGGTAGTCCACAGCGATCGCCACCAGCCCTTCGCTTGCCCACGCAGCCGCGCTTGAGTCCATCCAGCTGGCTTCGCCTTCGTTCCAGCCACCGCCATGGAATAAAACGATGGCGGCATGCGGCGACGGGGTATCGCCATCGCGCGGTTTGAATATGCGCGCCTGCATCGGCTGGCGGTCGCCGCCGGGATAGTGTTCGATGATCGGCACCGATGCCGGCGCCTGTGCGCCGGCCAACGCCGGCGCGGCACATGCGATCACCAACAGCAGCGACCACCCGATAGCTTTCATAGCGCCCCCTATCGCAACAGCCCCAGTATAAGACTGGTCAGCGCCAGACCCAGAACGACCAGCCACGGCGGCAGCTTCCAGCGGGTCAGCGCGGCCACGCCCAGCACCACCAGCGCGGCGTCGCTCAGGGCATGCACGGCACTCGTCCACACCGGCCGATACAACGCCGCTAACAACAGCCCGACGACCGCGGCATTGACGCCGGCCAGCGCAGCCTGCATGCGTGCGTTGCGGCGCAATGCACTCCAGAACGGCAGCACGCCGATGACGAGCAGGAACGACGGCAGGAAGATCCCCGTCAGGCAAAGCAGGCCGCCCCACCATCCGCCCGGTCCAGCCGACATCGCTGCGCCTAGATAGGCGGCAAAAGTGAATAACGGACCGGGCACAGCCTGCGCCGCGCCATAGCCGGCCAGAAAGGCATCGTCGGAAATCCAGCCCGTCGGCACCACAGCGGCCTGCAGCAACGGCAGCACGACGTGGCCGCCGCCGAACACCAGCGAACCGGCGCGGTAGAACGCCGAAAAGATCGTCAGCTCCGGCACCGGCCACAGCCGCGTGGCCAACGGCAACGCCAGCAGCAACGCGAAAAAGGCCAGCAGGGACAACGCGCCGAGGCGGCGCGGTATCCGCATCGGCAACGCGTCCTGCGACGGCGATGGCGTGCGCCGGAAAAAAATCGCGCCGACGATGCCGCCCGCGGCGATTACGCCGATCTGTCCCCAGGCATCGGGCCGCAGCAGCACGACTACCGCCGACGCCAACGCGATCGCGATCCGCGGCGCATCCGGACATAGCGTGCGCGCCATGCCCCACACTGCTTGCGCGACCACCGCCACCGCCACCAGCAGCAGGCCATGCACCGCGCCGGACGGCCACTGCATGCCCCATGCCGACGCCGCCAGCGCGAACAGGACCATGGCCAGCGCCGACGGCAGCGTGAATCCGCACCACGCCGCCAACGCGCCGCGCAAACCGCCCCGCGCCAACCCTACCGCCATGCCGACCTGGCTGCTGGCCGGGCCAGGCAGGAACTGGCATAGCGCGATCAGGTCGGAATAGCCTTGCTCCGACAGCCAGCGCCGCCGCACTACGAACTCTTCGCGGAAATAGCCCAGGTGCGCGATCGGGCCGCCGAACGAGGTCAATCCCAATCGCAGGAAGACGAGGAAGATCGTCCAGGCGTTGTCGTACGCGCGATCGACGGCGCCGGCCCGGTTCTCGATCATCGGCGCGAGCCCACGCTTTGTAGAGCGGGGCTTGCTCCGCTGCACTTCGTAGGTGCGAATTCATTCGTACGCTTCTCACGGAAGAGCAAAAGCGTGCGAATGAATTCGCACCTACGAAAAACGAGGGCAGCGCTGCTAGCCGCCATACAGCGCCTTGCGCGGCGCCCCGCTCAATTCCGCAGCCAACTTGGCCGCAGTCGACGGCGGCAGATGCTCGCTGAGTTTGGCATAGAGACGGCGGCCGTCGGCGACCTTGGCGTCGGCGTCCTCGCCGGCGCCGTGCACCAGCAACACGAATTCGCCCTTGCGCTGATTGGGATCGGCCGCGACGCGCGCCCGCAGATCCTCGAGCGTGCCATCGAGCACCGTTTCGAAAAGCTTGGTCAGCTCGCGCGCGATCGTGGCCGGGCGCTGCGCGCCGAACGCGGCGACGGCGTCGGCGAGCGCATCTTCGATGCGATGCGCGGATTCGTAGAACACCAGCGTCCGCGTTTCGCCCGCCAACGCGGACAGGCGTTCGCGCCGCGCGGTCGCCTTTGCCGGCAGGAAGCCTTCGAAGACGAAGCGGTCGCTGGGCATACCCGCCACGCTCAGCGCGGCGATCAGCGCGCTCGGCCCGGGCACAGGGCTCACCGGTACGCCCGCTGCGCGCGCGGCGCGGACCAGACGGAAACCGGGGTCGCTGACCAACGGCGTGCCGGCATCCGAGACCAGGGCCAGCGATTCGCCGGCGAGCAGGCGCGCCACCAGCCTTTCTGCGATCTCGTCCTCGTTGTGTTCGTGCAATGCGATCAGCGGCCTTTCCACGCCGAAATGCGCCAGCAACTGCCGCGTGTGGCGAGTGTCTTCGGCGCAGATGGCGGCAACGCGCTTGAGCGTTTCCAACGCGCGCGGGCTCAGGTCGCCGAGATTGCCGATGGGGGTGGCGACCACGAACAGGCTGCCTGAACGGACCGTGCCGGCGGATTGTGAAGGGCCTGACATCGTTTCTCCAGCGGCTGCGCGGGTAGAATCCTAGCCGTTCTTCCCACCGAGACCCGCAACGATGCGGAATGCGATGACACGGACTGCCGGATCGAGGCTGTTGCTGGCGTTGGCGATGCTGCTGATGGTGGCCGGCTGCGCCACAGTGCAGGTCAGCGGCACGGACGGCAAGCCGGCCGGCGCTTCCGACAATGCGGCCATCCAAGCCGCCGGCGCATTGGCGCGCAACGACGCAACGCTAACCGGCCAGGCCCGGACGGACAACGCCCGCCAGATCGACCGCCTTCTCTCGGGCCTGGACGATGCCACCCTGGCGCGCGAAACCGCCGCGCTGGCGGCCAACGATCCGCTCTACAACTTCGCCGGACGCGCGCTGCTGCGGCGCGGGCTGCCCCTGCCGCGGCCGTTCAACCGCAGTGCGCAATGGGGCTTCGACGCGAGCAGCCGGCCGCCGGCGGACCGCGACGGCTACCGGCCGCCGAACAAGCTCGCCGTGCTGCTGCCGCTGTCCGGCAGCCTGGCCACGGCCGCGGCCCCGGTGCGCGACGGCTTGCTCGCCGGCTACTACGGCGAACGCCGGCAACGCCCCGACGTGCAGTTCTACGACACCGCCGGCACGGCCGCCGGCGCCGTGGCGGCTTACGCCAAGGCTGCGGCGGAAGGCAACGACTTCGTGGTCGGCCCGCTCGGCCGCGACGAGGTCAGCGCCTTGTTCAACCAGGGCAATCTCAGCGTGCCCATGCTCGCGCTCAATCGCGGCAACGTGGCGCCGCCGGCGGGCAACGCCAGTTTTTCGCTCGCGCCGGAAGACGAGGCGATTTCGGCCGCGGAATACCTGATCGCCAGCAACGCGCGCCATGTGCTGGTGCTGAGCAGCAGCGATGCGACGATGCGCCGCGCTGCCGATGCGTTCCGCGAACGCTTCGCCGAGCGCGGCGGAGCGGTGACCGAAACCTTGACCGTCGGCGAAAGCGCCGAAGGCTTCACGCCCGCGCTGCAAGCCGCAGCGGCGAAGCAAGGCGGCGTGGATGCGATCTTCCTGGCGGTGAAGGGCAGCCAGGCGCGCGCGCTGGCGCCGCAGCTGGCCGCGGCCGGTCTGGCCGGCAAGCCGCGCGTGGCCACTTCGCAACTCATTTCCGGCACAGGCAAGCCGGAGCAGGACCGTGCGCTGGACGGCATCATCTTCCCCAGCGACGCTTGGAGCGTGCGCGGCGCGCCGGGCTTGCCGCCGGCGAGCGCGACCGGCCAGGAATTGCCGACCGCACGCGGGCCGGCGGCGCGCCTGTTCGCGTTCGGCTACGACGCATGGCTGATCACCGCCTATCTGGAACGCCTGGCGACCAGCGCCGAGGGCGACGTGAAGGGCGCCACCGGCGATCTGCGTATCGACGGCTTCGGCAACATCATCCGCGCACCGGCCTGGTCGACCTTCAGCGGCGGCACCGTCGTGCCTTTGTCGCGCGGTGGCGGTTGACCGGCGCGCGCGCGGAGCGTCGGTCGAAGCCGCCGCGCATGCGCATCTGAAGAAGGCCGGGCTCGTCGATGTCGCCGCCAATGCGAACTACCGCGGCGGCGAACTGGACCTGGTGATGCTGGACCGCAGCGGCCGCGGCGAACCGACCCTGGTTTTCGTCGAAGTACGCTACCGCCGCGATCCGCGTTTCGGCGGCGGCGCGGCGTCCGTCGACGCGGGCAAACGCCGCAAGCTCGTGCACGCCGCGCAGATGTTCCTGTTGGCGCATCGCGAATACGCAAATGCAGCTTGCCGTTTCGACGTGGTCGAAGCCGACGGCGACCCGGCGGCTCCGCGATTGAACTGGTTACGCGACGCGTTCCGCGCCGACGATATCTGAGCGTTGAAGCCGTGGCCGTGTAGACCGGCGCTTACTCCGCTGCCTTTGATGTGGGTTTGTCGGCTCTGCCGGCCCTGTGGGCCGAGGTTTCGTCCGCTAAAACCGCGGCCGAGTTACTTTCTTTTTGATGGGCCCAAAAAGAGAAGTCGCCAAAGAGAAAGGGCCTTTGGAAGGGATCCCGGCGAGGGGCTCCCCGTGTTCTTGGCCCCTTATCGCCGGCCCTCGGGATTCCGCCGTCGCTTCGATATTAGATCCGAGGCGATCGATCAGAACGCCTCCTTAGCGCAACTCCGCAAAAGCCACGTCACCCATAGGCTGCGAATCAAAATCTAGTACCTGCGTAAGAAGGTCACCTGCGACGAAAGCAGGGTCGCTGGCGGACTTTCAGGCACGACGCATCGCACCGCAGTTCAGGCCCTTTCTTGGGTTACTTTCTTTGGGCCAACAAAGAAAGTGACCCGGCGCAGCCGGAAGCCTTTGTCCATGGCGCGAGTCGCAGCGCAGCTGGCGAGGACGCGGGCCTGGATCCCGGCCTTCGCCGGGATGACGGCTTAGGGGCAACAGCAAAAGCAACATGGGTCCCAGCGTTCGCTGGGATGACGGCTTAAGAGCTAAGGGCTTAAGAGCGAACGGCCTAAGAGCAAGAGCAGCGGAGCAAGCTCCGCTCTACAAAGCCGCGGCAAGAGCAGCGGGGCAAGCCCCAGCTGGAGCAAAGGCAGCGGGGCGAGCTCCGCTCTACAGAACGGGAGAGATGCCGTCATCGCGGTTAACGTCGGGATCATCGCGCCCGGCGATCGGGACAAAACTCGGCAAGGACTACAATCGGCGAATGACCTCGCTTCCTGCCGCCCTCGACCAAGAACTCGCCGCCCTGCTCGGAGACGGCTGGCGAACCGGCGAAGACGAGCGCCAGGCGCACGGCAACGACAACTCCCGCCGTTCCGCGCTGCCGGACGCCGTCGCCTTGCCGAACACGCGCGAACAAGTCGTAGCGCTGGTGCGCGCCTGCCGCGCGCACCGCGTGCCGATCGTCGCACGCGGCGCCGGCACCAGCAGCACCGGCGCCGTGCTGCCTATAGCGGGCGGCGTGGTGGTGTCGTTCGAACGCATGAACCGCATCCTCGAGATCCGCGCCGGCGACCGCTACGCCGTCGTCGAACCGGGCGTGCTTAACGGAGATCTGCAGCGCGCGCTGGCCCCGCACGGCCTGTTCTGGCCGCCGGATCCGGCCAGCGCCGAACTGTGCACCGTCGGCGGCAACCTGGCCTGCAACGCCGGCGGCCCGCACACCGTGAAATACGGCGCCACCCGCGACAACGTGCTCGGCCTGACCGCCGTCACCGGCACCGGCGAACTGATCCATTGCGGCAGCGCGACCACCAAGGACGCGACCGGCTACGACCTCACCCACCTGATCGTCGGCAGCGAAGGCACGCTAGCGCTGATCGTCGACGCCACCCTGAAGCTTGCGCCCGTGCCGCCGCAGCGCGCCAGCCTGCGCGCGCTGTACGCCGACGTCGCCAGCGCAGCGGCCGCGGTGTCGCGGATCATGGCCCAGCCGACGACACCGGCGATGCTCGAATTCATGGATGCGGCCTGCATCGAACTGGCGCGCGACGTCGGCGGCACCGACATTCCCGACGCCGGCGCGTTGCTGATGATCGAAGCCGACGGCGACGCCGCCACGCTGCCGCACGCGGTCGCCGTGCTGGCGCAAGCCGCGCGCGGCGAAGGCTTGCTTTCGCTCGACACCGCACCGGACGAGATCGCCAGCGAAAAGCTCTGGGCCGCGCGCAAAGCCTTGTCGCCCGCGTTGCGCAGCATCGCGCCGGGCAAGATCAACGAGGACGTGGTGGTTCCGGTGTCGCGCATCCCCGAACTGGTCGACGGCATCCAGGCGCTGGCGCGGGAGTTCGACCTGCCGATCGTCGCCTTCGGCCATGCCGGCAACGGCAACCTGCACGCCAACATCTTGTACGACCCCGACGACGCCGGCCAGGACGCCCGCGCCCAGGCCGCGCTGCCGCGCCTGTTCACGCTGACGCTGCAACTGGGCGGCACGCTGTCCGGCGAGCACGGCATCGGCCTCGCCAAGCGCGATTTCATGGCGCACGCCTTCGATCCGGCGACCTTGGCGGCGATGCGTGCCGTAAAAAACGCTTTCGACCCCGATGGTCTATTGAATCCGGGCAAGGTGCTGCCGTAGCCATTTTGCCCTCTCCCCTCTGCGGGAGAGGGACAGGCCAAAGGCCAGGGAGAGGGGTCCGCTTTTCGCGCCGCCTCGCCCGAGCGCACCCTTGCTAGAAAAGCTCGCGGCTGAAGCCGCTCCTACAAAAGCAGAAGCAAAAAGCTATGAAACGAAATGCGTGTAACCGGCGCTCGGCGGCGCCCATGGACTTCCATCGCGCCGCAATGCGCGGACGCCCTGCCCCGCAATAATGCGCCCGATGCGCGTCACGCGGATTCTCTCTTGCTCGCCGATCGCCTCAATCGCATCGCGGCAATGCTCAGGCGCAGCGAAGCACAACTCGTAATCGTCGCCACCCGTAGCTTGGAAAATAAAGCGCGTACCTTCATCAAAGGCGCCGAGCAGCGCATCCGACGCAGGCAGTTCCATAACCGATATTTCCGCGCCGACGCCGCTGCTGCGGCACACGTGGCCGAGATCGGCCAGCAAACCATCGGAAACATCGATGCATGCGTTCGCGATTCCGTGCAACGCGAGACCTAACGCTGTACGCGGCGTGGGCCGGTCGAGCCTGGTTTTCAAAGCGGAAACGACGGGCTCGCCATCACGCCATTGCGCCAAAGCGGCTGCGGCATCGCCCAGCGTGCCGCTGACCCATACGTCATCGCCGGGCCGCGCGCCGTCACGCCGCAATGCCCTTCCTTCATCGACAAAGCCATGCGCCGTCACGCAAACCGACAACGGCCCGCGCGTGGTGTCGCCGCCTACCAGCGCGACGCCATGGCTGGCGGCCAACGCCAGAAATCCGTCGAGGAATTCATCCAACCATGCTCGGTCCGCCTGCGGCAACGACAAAGACAGCGTGCACCAGGCCGGCTGCGCGCCCATCGCCGACAAATCGGACAAATTGACGGCCAGAGACTTCCAGCCGATGTCGGCGGCCATGGTTTCGGGTGGGAAATGCACGCCTTCGTTGAGCGTGTCCATGGCGACGACCAATTGCTTGCCCGCCGGCACCTGCAACAGGGCGGCGTCGTCGCCTATGCCCAGGATCACGTCGCTGCGCGCTCCCGCACGCATGCGGATGCGTTCGATCAGGTCGAACTCAGCAGTCACTTCGGCCGCGCGGCGTTCACTTCCACCGCGCGCCATTCGACCGCGGCGTGGTCCAGCACGCCGTTGACGAAAGTGTGGCCGTGCTCGGAGCCGAAGCGCTTGGCCGTTTCCAACGCCTCGTTGATGATCACGCGATACGGCACGTCGATGCGATGCCGCATTTCATAGGCGGCGATGCGCAGCACGGCGCGCTCGATCGGGTCGACCAGTTCGATTTCGCGATCGAGGTAAGGCTGCAAGGCCTGGTCCAGCTCGCTGCGGTGCTGCAGCACGCCGCGCACCAGGTCTTCGAAGTATTCCAGATCGGCGACCTCGTGCGCCTGCTCGTGGGCGAACTGCGCGATCACCTGGCGCACGTCGCCGCCGGACATCTGCCACGCGTAAACCGCCTGCATCGCGCGACGGCGCGCGCGCGAACGCGCGACCGGGTCGATGCCGCCCTTGGACCGGTGGCGCGTCACGGCAGCTTGCCCATCAGGCTCGCCATTTCGATCGCGACCAGCGCGCATTCCTCGCCCTTGTTGCCGTGGCTGCCGCCGGCGCGCGCTTCCGCATCTTCGGGCTCGTCCACCGCCAATACGCCGTTGGCCACCGGCACGCGGAAATCCAACGACACGCGCATCAGGCCCTGCGCGCAATTGTCGGCGACATGCTCGTAGTGGCGCGTATCGCCGCGGATCACGCAACCCAGCGCGACGATGGCGCTATGCGAACCGGCCGCGGCAAGGCGCGCCGCCGCAGCCGGGATTTCCCAGGCGCCCGGCACGCGGATCACGTCCACCGCCTGCTCCGTCACGCCATGCTCGGCGAAAGTCTTGCGAGCGCCCGCCACCAGCGTATCGGTGATGCGCGGGTTCCAGCGGCTGGCGATGATCGCGAAGCGCGCGTTATCGGGGGCGCGCAGGTCGCCTTCGTGCAGGGTCATGTGATGGGCGGGCCTGGTGGGTTGCGCAGTTTAGCAAGCGGCGAGCCGGGGCACCGGAGCCTCCCGATTCCGTCATCCCAGCGAAAGCTGGGACCCATTTTGATTTTGATTAGTCGGCCCCCACAGCAACATGGGTCCCAGCTTTCGTTGGGATGACGAGAAAGGAGGTTAAGCCTCGACATACTCCACGACCTCCAGCCCGAACCCCGCCAGCCCCACCTGCTTGCGCGGCGTGCCCAGCACGCGCAGCTTGCCCAGACCCAGATCGGCCAGGATCTGGCTGCCGGCGCCGTTGCGGCGCCATTCGGCCAGGGCGCCGCCGCGGCCGGCGGGCTCCGCGCGGGCCTGCTCGGGCTGCTCGCGGATGCGGGCGAGCAGCGCTTCGGCGTTCGGCGTCTCGCCGAGCAATACCAGCGCGCCGGCGCCTTGCTTGGCGATCGTCGCCAGCACTTCCCCGACCGCCGGACCGAAATCGGCGCGCCGCCAATGCAGGGCGTCGGCCAGCGGATTGAGCATGTGCACGCGCACCAAGGTCGGTGTCGCCGGGTCGGCTTCGCCGCGCAGCAGCGCGAAGTGCAGCGCATGGCTGACGCGGTCGCGATAGGTGTGCAGTCGGAACGGGCCGTGTTCGGTGTCGATCTCGCGCTCGTCGACGCGTTCTATGGTGTGCTCGTTGTGCAAACGGTAGCGGATCAATTCCTCGATCGAACCCATCTTCAACCCGTGCACGCGGGCGAAGGCTTCCAGCTGCGGACGGCGCGCCATGGTGCCGTCGGCGTTGAGGATTTCGACGAGCACGCCAGCAGGTTCCAGGCCCGCGAGCAGAGCGAGGTCGCTGGCCGCTTCGGTGTGGCCGGCGCGGTTGAGCACGCCGCCGGGCTGGGTCATCAGCGGGAAGATGTGTCCCGGTTGCGACAGGTCGGCCGCGCTCGCATCGGGGCGCACCGCCGTGCGGATGGTATGCGCGCGGTCGTAGGCGGAGATGCCGGTGGTCACGCCTTCGGCCGCTTCGATGCTGACGGTGAAATTGGTGCCGTGCGGCGAGGTGTTGTCGCGCACCATCGGCGGCAGGCCGAGCTGGCGACAGCGTTCGCGCGTCAGCGACAGGCAAACCAGTCCGCGCGCATGGGTGACCATGAAATTGATGTCGGTGGGGCGCACCAGTTCGGCGGCCATGATCAGGTCGCCTTCGTTCTCGCGGTCTTCGTCGTCGACGATGACGACCATGCGGCCGGCGCGGATTTCTTCGAGCAGTTCGGGGATGGGGGCGAAGGTCATGGTCGTTGTGCTCTGTTTTTCCGTCATCCCAGCGAAAGCTGGGACCCATGTTGCTGTTGCTGTTATTGCTGTAAAGATCAAAATCAAATGGGTCCCAGCTTTCGCTGGGATGACGGTTATTTGGGGGCTTGCAAAAGCCGCTCGACGTAGCGCGCCACCAGATCCACTTCGAGATTCACCGCATCGCCGACCTGCGTGGCCGAGAACGCGGTATGCGACACCGTGTGCGGGATCAGCGCGACTTCGAAGCCTTCGCCATCGACCGCGTTCACGGTCAGGCTGACGCCGTCGACGCAAATCGAGCCTTTTTGGGCGATGTACTTCAGCAACGGCGCCGGCGCCGAGAACCTCCAACGTTGGGCGCGCGCGTCGTCCTCGATGCGCAGCACGCCGCCGACCCCGTCGACATGGCCGCTGACCAGATGCCCGCCGAGGCGGTCGGTGGGCTTCATCGCGCGCTCGAGATTCACCGCGCTGCCGATCGGCAGCCGGCCCAGCGTCGTCAGCGACAGGGTTTCGTTGGAAGCGTCGACATCGAACGACGCCGCATCGAACGCGACCACGGTCAGGCAGACGCCGTTGACCGAAATGCTTTCGCCCAAGGCGACATCGGCGAACGGCAGCGTGCCGGCGGCGATCCGCAAACGGGCGTCGCCGCCGCGCGCCTCGCGCGCCGCCAGCGATCCGACACCTTCGACAAGGCCTGTGAACATGAAACGCTTCCCGCATCGGACAACGCGAAAAACGCCCAAGGCATGAGGCAGGCGCACGGCCGCCAGGCCGCGCCTTGCCGTCTTCTTTCATCCGGACTATCACCGTCGGCCCCGGCATCGGACCGGGTCTGCTGACCTTCCGGCACGCGTACGAATACGGCCGCCGGAAGCGCTCGCGGGCTCGTGCGTGCTCCATGGAGCGCCGCACCTACCGCCGGTGGGGAATCGCACCCCGCCCTGAAGACGTTTCAACGAATTGTGGTTGAGACGATGCCGGCGAACCGGCCCGCGCATTCTATCACCCGGCGTTCTTGCGGCGGGCGTGCACGAACAGCGGCCAGTGCAGACGCTGCGTTGCATCCGCGTCGCCCCAGGCCGCGGCGAACGCCCCCGCATGGGCCGCGACGGGGTCGGCGCCGCGCGCCTGGCGGTATTGCTTCACCGCCGAATAGCTCGAGAAATAGGCCAGCAGGCGCGACAGCGGCCAGTCCGCCTGCATCGCGAAAGCCGGCGGATCCAGCGCCGCGAACGGCCAGTCGAAATCCGCGTAGGCTTCGTCGATCAGCCGGCGCTCGGGCGGCCAATAGGCGCGGATTTCGTCCTGGAACGCGGTATTGGCCGCCTCCAGCGCAGGCGGCACGACGATGTCCTGGTAGCCCCAGGCCGCCAGCACGCCGCCGAGCTTGAGCACGCGTTCGCATTCGGCGAAGAACGCCGCACGGTCGAACCAGTGCAAGGCCTGCGCGACGCAGACCGCATCGACGCTGGCCGCAGGCAGCACGCAACGTTCGCCGGCTTCGACCGCGAACACCACGTTGTCCGGGGCATAGGCCTGCGCGATCTGCGCGGCGCTCGGGTCGGTGGCGTAGACCGCGTCGAAATGCGCGGCCAAGTCGCGAGTGGCCTGGCCGCTGCCGCAGCCGGCTTCCCATGCCCGGCCGCGCGACGGCGCGACGGAAGCGATCCACTGGAACAGGGCCTGCGGGTATTCGGGACGCGCAGCCGCGTAATCGGCCGCGGAGGCGGAGAAATGGTCTTTGAAACTCATGCGGCGGCGTCGGGCTGCAGCAGCACGCGCACGTCGTCGCCGATGCGCCGCGTTTCGACGATGCGCAGGCGCAGGCGCTGCGCCATCTCGTCGATGCACAGGCCTTCGAACAGCGGCCGCGCGCGCTCGCCGAGCAGCACCGGCGCGACGTACAGCAGCAGCTCGTCTACCAGGCCGGCGCACAGGAAGGCGCCGGCCAGCGTGGCGCCGGCCTCGACCTGCACTTCGTTGATCTCGCGCTCGGCCAACAGTTTCAGCACGGCGTCCAGATCGAGCTTGCCGTCGCGCATCGGTACCGCGGCGTGCTGCGCGGACAGGTCGCGCGGCGGCTTGGCATCGGCGGCGTGCAGGTACAACGTCGGCGCGGCGCCTTCGCGCACGTGGCCGCGTGTCACGGTGGCCAGGCCGGGATCGAGCACCACGCGCAGCGGCGCGACGAATTCGGTCGGTTCGTCGAAACGCACGGTAAGGTGCGGATCGTCCGCCAGCACCGTGCCCGAGCCGGTCAGGATCGCGCCGCTGCGCGCGCGCCAGCGGTGCACGTCGCCGCGGGCCGCATCGCCGCTGATCCATTTGGAATCGCCACTGGCCATCGCAGTACGGCCGTCGATGCTGGTGGCGAGCTTGATCCGCAGCCAGGGCCGGCCGCGCTCGATGCGCGACAAGAAGCCGCGGTTGAGATGCCGCGCCTGCGCTTCCATCAATCCGTGCCGGACCGCGATGCCGGCCGCCCGCAGCTTGTCGAAGCCGGCGCCGTTGACCTGCGGGAAAGGATCGCGCATCGCAGCAACCACATGCGCTACCCCTGCCGCGATCAGCGCATCCGCGCACGGCCCGGTGTTGCCCGTGTGCGCGCAGGGTTCGAGGGTGACGTAAGCGGTCGCGCCGCGCGCGCGCTCGCCGGCCGCCTGCAGCGCGAAAACTTCCGCGTGCGGCCCGCCCTTGCGCTGGTGCCAGCCTTCGCCGACGACTTCTTCGCCCTGCGCGATCACGCAACCGACCATCGGATTGGGCTTGGTGGTGTATGCCGCGCGCTCGGCCAGGCGCAGGGCCTGCGCCATCATCGCGTAGTCGACGGCGGTGAAGCCCGGCGCGTTCGCATTCGCATCATTCACGCGCGTAACGGCCCCGCTCTTTGCCGTCTTCCCAGGGCCACGACGGCACCAGTTCCCTGCCGTCGACGCGCAATTCCATTTTTTCGAACGCGGTTTTCCGGTAGGCGGACGCATCCTTCACGAAATAGGCGGCGAACCGTTCCGACTGCCATGGCTCGGGCAACGCGAACCATTGCCATGCTTCGTTGCGGCCCTGCCTGCGCAATGCGGCGCGCGTCCAGTTGCGGCCTTTCGGGAACGGCTGCAGCGTCGCCATGCCGTCGGCGCCGGTGATGCGCGTCTGGGTCTTGCCGTCGTCGCTTTCGAACATCACTTCGACGCCGGACATCGGCCCCTGCTCGGGAATGCCGACCACCGCGGTCCACGCATCGGCGGACGACGGCGGGTGCGATTGCATCTCCGCATCGGTGAAGGGACGGAATTCCGGCGTCTTGGCGACCGGGTCCGACTGCAGCACCACACGGTCGCCGATGCGGTGCCAGCGTCCCTGCGCGGTCTGATCGAGCGCGCCGTAGACCATCATCCACTGGAAGCGACCGTCGGCGTTCAGCAGCATTTCGGAGCCTGTTTCCATGACGCCGTTGAGGTAGTAGTGGCCGACCAGCGCCGGGTCGACGCGGCCGCCGGACCCGTCCTTCTGCTGCGCCTGGGCCAGGCCCGTTCCGGCGATCGCCAGCGCGACCGACAGCCACCACCGCGAAGATACGTTCATTTCTTGCGCCCCTTTTCGATAGGTACGACATCGGCCGCGAGCAGCGGCAGCTGCCCTTCGCCGGGCAGGTCGCGCTCGAGCCGGTCCAGTTCCTCGCGGAAATCGGCCACATCCTCGAACGAACGGTAGACCGAAGCGAAGCGCACGAAGGCGACGTGGTCGAGCTTGCGCAACTCGGCCATCACGAATTCGCCGACGCGACGCGACGGCAGCTCGCGCTCGGTGGTCATGCGCAGTTGGTGAACGACGGCGCGCACGGCCGATTCGATCTGCTCTTCCGAGACCGGGCGCTTGTGCAGCGCGCGGTCGAAGCTCAGGCGCAACTTGCGCGCATCGAAGTTGTCGCGGCGGCCGTCGGACTTGATGATCGCCGGCAGCTTGAGCTCCACCGTTTCCAGCGTGCTGAAGCGTTCGCCGCAGGCTTCGCACTCGCGGCGGCGGCGGATCGTCGCGCCGTCGTCGCTGACGCGCGAGTCGATGACGCGGGTGTCTACGTGCTGGCAGAAGGGGCAATGCATCGTTTACTCGATTACAACCTATCCGCCGTAAACCGGAAACTGCTTGCACTGCTTGGTGACGTTCTCACGCACACCCGCAATCACGTTCTCGTCCCTGGGATTGTCCAGCACATCGCAAATCCAATTTGCCAGCGCCACGCAATCGGCTTCCTTGTAACCGCGCGTGGTCACCGCCGGCGTGCCGATGCGCAATCCGGAAGTGACGAACGGCTTCTGCGGATCGTTGGGCACCGCGTTCTTGTTGACGGTGATGTGGGCCTTGCCGAGCGCGGCTTCCGCGTCCTTGCCGGTGATGCCCTTGCCGATCATGTCGACCAGCATCAGGTGGTTCTGGGTGCCGCCGGAGACGATCTTGTAGCCGCGCTTGATGATGGTGTCGGCCATCGCCTGCGCGTTCTTGACGACCTGCTGCTGGTAATCCTTGAAATCCGGCTCCAACGCTTCTTTGAAAGCCACGGCCTTGGCGGCGATCACGTGCATCAACGGTCCGCCCTGGATGCCGGGGAACACGATCGACTGCAGCTTCTTCTCGATTTCCTCGCCAGCGCCCTTCGCAACGATGATTCCGCCGCGCGGCCCGCGCAGCGTCTTGTGCGTAGTGGAAGTGACCACATGCGCGTGCGGCAACGGACTCGGGTACACGCCGGCGGCGATCAGGCCGGCGACGTGCGCCATGTCGACGAACAGATACGCGCCGACCTTGTCGGCGATGGCGCGGAAGCGCGCCCAATCGACGACTTGCGAATACGCGGAGAACCCCGCGACCACCATCTTCGGTTTGTGTTCCAGCGCCAGCCGCTCGACTTCGTCGTAATCGATGAAGCCGTTTTCGTCGACGCCGTACTGGATCGCATTGAGGATCTTGCCGCTGAGGTTGACCTTGGCGCCGTGGGTCAGATGGCCGCCATGCGCCAGCGACATGCCCAGGATCGTGTCGCCCGGATTGAGCAGCGCGAAATACACGGCCTGATTGGCCTGCGAGCCCGAATGCGGTTGCACGTTGGCGTAATCGGCGCCGAACAGCTGCTTCACCCGGTCGATCGCCAGTTGTTCGGCGATATCGACGTATTCGCAGCCGCCGTAGTAGCGCTTGCCGGGGTAGCCTTCGGCGTATTTGTTGGTCAGCTGGCTGCCCTGCGCCTCCATGACCCGCGGGCTGGCGTAGTTTTCGGAGGCGATCAGCTCGACATGGTCTTCCTGGCGCCGCGCCTCGTCGGCGATGGCCTTGGCGAGTTCGTCGTCGTAACCGGCGATACGGGCGGAGCTGGGGAACATTCGCAAACCTCTGTGGGGGTTGAAAAAAACGGCGCGGGCCGCATTTCCCGACCCAGCCGGCATGGTAGCCCAGGGCTTAGAATGCGGCCATAACCAAAACCCCGCCATGGCCCGGACGCCGCGCCGATTCGCCCGTCCGCCCGCCGAGGAAGCCGCTTTGAAATGGATCCTAGTCCTGCTGTTCGTCGCCAGCGCGCTGTACGTGCACTTCCGCGGCGCGGTGCGCCACCGCTGGAACCGCCAGTTGCTGGACCATTCCACCTTCATGGCGCCGATCAACGTGCTGATGTACGCCCTGTCGCGGGTGCCGACCACGCCGTTCGTGGGCGACCTGGAACGCCATTTCCCCGAGCTGGAACCGTTGCGGGCCAACTGGCAGAACATCCGCGAGGAAGCCCGCTACCTGCGCGAGCAGCAGCACATCAAGGCCGCATCCGGCTATAACGACGTCGGCTTCAATTCCTTCTTCCGGCGCGGCTGGAAGCGCTTCTACCTGAAGTGGTACGACGACGCGCACCCTTCCGCCGCCGAGCTTTGCCCCAACACCACCGCCCTGCTGCGCTCGATCCCGAGCGTCAAGGCGGCGATGTTCACCGAGCTGCCGCCGGGCTCGGAACTGCGGCCGCACCGCGATCCGTATGCCGGCTCGCTGCGCCTGCACCTGGGCCTGGAAACGCCGAACGACGACGCCTGCTTCATCAGCGTCGACGGCCAGCGCTACAGCTGGCGCGACGGCCAGTGGACGATGTTCGACGAGACCTACATCCACTACGCCCGCAACGACTCGGACGAGAACCGGATCATCCTGTTCTGCGACATCGAGCGGCCGATGAAGTTCGGCTGGGCGCGGGCATTGAACCGTTTCATCGCTCGCCACCTGATCGCAGCCGGCGCCTCGCCCAACATGGAGGGCGACAAGACCGGCGGCATCAATCGCGCTTTCAAGTACTTCTATGCGTTCCGGCTCAAGGCCAAAGCCCTGCGCGAGCGCAACAAGACGCTTTATTACGGGCTGAAGTACGCGTTGGTGGCCGGCGTGGTGGCGTTCATCGTTTGGATCTGAGGCTCGTCGAAGGGCGTAGCCCGGGTAAGCGCAGCGCACCCGGGGAACACGGTCGCTTCGACATCCCGGGTGCGCTGCGCTTACCCGGGCTACGCCCTCCCGCAAGAGCCGTCTGGCACCCAAAGCTGGAACGCAGGCCCCGCCTGCGGGATAATTAACCCCTAGCCCGCCCATCCCCAGGCCATCCGGCCGGGCTCGGCGCGCCCGGATTCCGGAGTTACGCATGCAATACATCTACACCATGAACGGCGTCAGCAAGGTCGTGCCGCCGAAGCGCCAGATCATCAAGGACATCTCGCTGTCGTTCTTCCCGGGCGCCAAGATCGGCCTGCTCGGCCTGAACGGCGCGGGCAAGTCGACGGTGCTCAAGATCATGGCCGGCGTCGACAAGGATTTCATCGGCGAAGCGCGTCCGCAGCCGGGCATCAAGGTGGGCTACCTGGCCCAGGAGCCGCTGCTGGATCCCAACCAGACCGTGCGCGAAGCCGTCGAGCAAGGCGTCGGCGAAGTGCTGCAGGCGCAGGCCGCGCTCGACAAGATCTACGAAGCCTATGCCGAAGAAGGCGCCGACTTCGACAAGCTCGCCGCCGAGCAGCAACGGCTCGAGTCGATCCTCGCCGCCGGCGACGCGCACACCCTGGAAAACCAGCTGGAAGTGGCCGCCGACGCGCTGCGCCTGCCGCCGTGGGATGCCGTGATCGGAAAGCTCTCCGGCGGCGAAAAGCGCCGCGTCGCGCTGTGCCAGCTGCTGCTGCAGAAGCCGGACATGCTGCTGCTCGACGAGCCCACCAACCACCTCGACGCCGAGTCGGTGGAATGGCTGGAGCAATTCCTGGCGCGCTACACCGGCACCGTGGTGGCGGTGACGCACGACCGCTACTTCCTCGACAACGCCGCCGAGTGGATCCTGGAACTCGACCGCGGCCGCGGCATCCCGTGGAAGGGCAACTACACCGAGTGGCTGATCCAGAAAGAAGAACGCCTGAAGCAGGAAGAGTCTTCCGAGAAGGCGCGCCAGAAGGCGATCGCGCGCGAACTCGAGTGGGCGCGCAGCAACGCCAAGGGCGGCCGCAGCAAGGGCAAGGCGCGTTTGGCGCGCATCGAAGAGCTGCAATCGGTCGATTACCAGAAGCGCAACGAGACCAACGAGATCTTCATCCCGCCGGGCGAGCGCCTGGGCAATTCGGTGATGGAGTTCAAGGGCGTGTCCAAGTCGTTCGGCGACCGCTTGCTGATCGACGATTTGAGCTTCATCGTCCCGCCCGGCGCGATCGTCGGCATCATCGGCCCCAACGGCGCCGGCAAGTCGACGTTGTTCAAGATGATCACCGGGCAGGAAAAGCCGGACAAAGGCGAGATCGTCAAGGGCCCGACCGTCAACATCGCCTACGTGGACCAGAGCCGCGAGAAGCTGGAAGGCAACCACAACGTCTTCCAGGAAGTCTCCGGCGGCGCCGACATCCTCAACATCAACGGCATCGAGATCCAGTCGCGCGCCTACATCGGCCGCTTCAACTTCAAGGGCCAAGACCAGCAGAAGCTGGTCGGCACCTTGTCCGGCGGCGAGCGCGGACGTTTGCACCTGGCCAAGACGCTGCTGCAGGGCGGCAACGTGCTGCTGCTGGACGAACCGTCCAACGACCTGGACATCGAAACGCTGCGCGCGCTGGAAGACGCGTTGCTGGAATTCCCCGGCAACACGTTCGTGATCTCGCACGACCGCTGGTTCCTGGACCGCATCGCCACCCACATCCTGGCCTTCGAAGGCGACAGCCACGTCGAGTTCTTCCAGGGCAACTATCGCGAGTACGAGGAAGACAAGAAGCGGCGCATGGGCGACGAGGGCGCGCAACCGCACCGGTTGCGGTTCAAGGCGCTCAAGTAAGCGGTCCGGCGAGGGGCGGCGATGCCGATCAAGCGCGACGAGTGGATGCTGCCGGTCCTGCTCTACGCCTTGCTGACCGCGACGCTGTTCGATCCCGGCGTGCGCCGGGTCCTTGTCCTGGCTTTCGGCGAACGTCCTCTCGGCGTGCCGGTGCTGGCGCTGGTCGCCGTCGCGCAATCTTTGCTCGTCTTGCCGCTGCTGTGGTGCGCCGTGCATTTGCAGCGCATCATGAGGCAGGCGCTTGCCGATGGACGGGGCGTCGGCCTGTTTTCCTTGCTGTTGGACATGCGTGCGATCGGCCGCCGCCATCCCGAGCTGCGCTATTCGCAGTTGGTCTGCGCGTTCGGACTCGTCTACGGACTGATCGTGGCGGGCGCCTGGATCTTCTACGCGGACCATCTCGGCATTTGAGCAACGCACCCTCGCCTACAGGATCCCCACCATGGCTTTCACGACTGCGCTGAAGCAACGCTGGCAAAACGCATCGTCGTTGGTTTGCGTAGGACTGGACCCCGAGCCGGCCAAGTTCCCGGCCCGATTCGCGGGCGACCCGGATGCGATCTTCGCCTTCTGCCGCGACATCGCCGACGCCACCGCGGAATACGTCTGCTGCTTCAAACCGCAGATCGCCCACTTCGCCGCGCACGGCGCCGAAGACGCGCTGGAACGACTGATCGCGCACATCCATGCCAAGCATCCGGGCATACCGGTGATCCTGGACGCCAAGCGCGGCGACATCGGCAGCACTGCGCAGCAGTACGCCGCGGAAGCATTCGACCGTTACCGCGCCGACGCCGTCACCGCCAACCCTTATCTGGGCCGCGATTCGGTACAGCCCTTCCTCGACCGCGCGGACAAGGGCGTGGTGATCCTGTGCCGCACCTCCAATCCCGGCGCCGGCGATCTGCAGGATCTGCGCGTCGACGGCCGCCCGCTGTATCAGCACGTGGCCGAGAAAGTGGCGCGCGAATGGAACGATAACGGCAACTGCGCGCTGGTCGTCGGTGCGACCTGGCCGGAACAACTGCGCGAAGTGCGCGCCATCGTCGGCGACGTGCCGTTCCTGGTGCCCGGCGTCGGCGCGCAGGGCGGCGACGTCGAGGCGGTGGTTACGAATGCGAAGACCGCCGATGGCACCGGCCTGATCGTCAGTTCTTCGCGGGCGATCCTGTATGCCTCGAAAGGCGACGATTACGCCGCAGCGGCCGCGATTGCGGCTAAGACGCTTCGCGACGAGATCAACCGATACCGCTGAACTATGCCTTCTCCCCCTTTGAAAAAGGGGGACACAGGGGGATTTGCTTTTGGCGCCTCCCCCTATGCAGAGCAAAAGCAAATCCCCCTCAATCCCCTTTTTCAAGGGGGGAGGTACAGCAAGACCAGCTCGCAGTCGGGTGGTTTCGCTTGCGCGGCTAAGAAGAACGCGCAATCGCGCGTAGCGCGGCGAACGGGAAGCGCAGCCATATCATGGAAAACACCGCCATGCGCGTCGGCAGACTGCGTCGCGAAGCCTCGAACTTCTTGAAATACCGCCACAAGCCACGGTGCTTGTGCCATTCGACGAACAACGGCCGCGACCGGCTGGACACGCCGCGCACGTGCAAGACGCGGACGTCGTTGGCCACGGCGATCGCCGCGCCGGCCGCACGCGCGCGGCGGCAAAGATCCAGATCTTCGGCATGCAAGCGATAGTTCTCGTCGAAGCCGCCGATGCTTTCGAACAAAGTGCGCGGCATCAGCATCAACGCGCCCGATACCGCATCGACCGGCTGCAGGCTTTGCAAATCGTCGGCGGGCAGATCCAGCGAACGCGCCGATCGCGAGCCGAGCATGGCGGCGAAATCCGGGTCGCGGCGTCGCGCGGCCGCGTCGCGCGCGCCGGATTCGTCGACCAGATCGGCGCCCAGCAGCGCTTCGCGTCCCAGCCGCTGCGTGCGCGCGCGCAAACGCGCGAGCGTGTCGGTTTCCACCAGGCAATCCGGATTGACGAACGCCAGCCACGGCGCATCGCAGTCGCGGGCGCCCTGGTTGCAGGCCACGGCGAAGCCGGGATTGTCGGGATTGCCGACGAAGCGCAGGCGCGCGTCGCTCGCGGCATGCCGCAACACGACGTCCAGCGTCCCGTCCTGCGAGCCGTTGTCGACCACGCGGATCTGCGCGACGCCTTCCGCGGCGCGCAGCCGCAACAGGCATTCGTCGATGGTGGCGGCGCTCCGGTAGGCGACGACGATGGCGGCGATGTCGGCCATGCGTCGCGCGCTCAACGCCTGTCCGCGCGGTCGCGCGGGAACAGGTCGTGCTGCGATTGCGGCAAGTCGACCTGCGCATAGTGCTGCGCGAGCCGTTCGCGCATGTCGCGCAGCGGGTCGTTCATCAGGAAACCGGCGATGCGCGCATGCCAGTCCGGCCAGCGCGCGGCCAGCGCATCCATGTCGCCTTCGTAGGGGCCGCCCTCGCCGCCGCGCGCGACGTAGGCCGTTTCGCACAGCGCGTTGCGCCAGCCCAGGCCCGACAGGCGCAGCGAGAGGTCGACCAGTGCGGCGTACCAGGAGCCGTAGCTGTCCGCATCCAATCCGCCTGCGCGACGGCGCGCGCTGCCGCGCAGCAGCACCGCGTGGCCGACTGCGGCCGGCAATTCCGGATGCAGCGGCGGCAACGTCGCAGCCGCACGCGCCAGGCGTTCGGGATCGTCCGGCAAGGGCGCGATCTCGCCGCAGCGCGGCCATGAGGCGGATTCGCCTGCGTTGCACCACGGCGTGGCGGTGGCGATGGCGGCATCGCGCGCGAGGCACGCGGCGAGTTGCTGCAGCCAGCCCGGTGAGGGCATCGCATCGGGCGCGAGCACGGCGACGTCGGCGTCGCCGCAGGCTTTCAAAGCTTCGTCCAAATGCGCAACTTCGCCGACCATGCGCTGGCGCCGCGTGTAATCGGCGGCGAGCGGCGTGCGCACCAGCCAGCGTTCGACGATGGCCAGCGCGCGCGGCCCGGCTTGCGCGTCGTCGGCCAGCCAGATGCGGGTGCCGGCGGGCGTGCCGGCGTCGAGCGCTCCGAGGCAGCGGTCCAGCGCCTCGTCGTCGGTGCCGAGCGGCAGCAGCACGATCGGCAGCGCTGCCTTGTCAGCCGCCATGGGCTGCCGGTTCGCGGTGGTGACGGTTGGCTGGCAATCGCGGCCTCATGCCTTGGATCGTGCGCCGACTTTATCAGTTGCCGCGCCGGCGAGCTGTGCTCTTTGTGGGAGCGGCTTTAGCCGCGAGCTCTTGACCCTTTCGCGCGACCTTGCAAAAGCTCGCGGCTAAAGCCGCTCCTACAAAAGCCGAAGCTCCTACAAAAGCTATGGCTCAGCCCACCCACTTCCGCGCATTGCCGAACATCCGCATCCACGGCGACGCATCCGGCCATTCGCGCGGATGCCAGCTCAGGTTGACGCTGCGCGGCGTGCGTTCGGGATGCGGCATCAGGATGGTGGCGCGGCCGTCGTCGCTCGTCAGGCCTGCGATCGCGTCGGTCGAACCGTTCGGATTAGCCGGATACTGCGTAGCGGGCTGTCCGTCTCCATCGATATAGCGCATCGCGACGGCCGCAGCGGCGCGGTCGGCGTCGCCGGCGAACGCGGCGCGTCCTTCGCCGTGCGACACCACCACCGGAATGCGCGAACCGGCCATGCCGCGGAAGAACAGCGACGGCGATTCCGGCACTTCGACCAAGCTCAAGCGGCCTTCGAACTGCTCGCTGCGGTTGCGCAGGAATACCGGCCAATGCGCGGCGCCGGGAATGATGTCCTTCAGTTGCGCCAGCATCTGGCAGCCGTTGCACACGCCCAGCGCGAACGTATCGTCCCGCACGAAGAATTCGGCGAAGGCTTCGCGCAAAGCGCCGCGCTCCAGGATCGACGTCGCCCAACCGCGGCCCGCGCCCAGCACGTCGCCGTAGCTGAAACCGCCGCAGGCGGCAATGCCGCGAAAATCGGCCAGCTTCGCGCGCCCGGCGATCAGGTCGCTCATGTGCACGTCGCAAGCGGAGAATCCCGCGCGCGTGAACGCCGAGGCCATTTCGATCTGGCCGTTGACGCCCTGCTCGCGCAGGATCGCGACCTTCGGCTTGGCGCCCAGATTGAGATACGGCGCGGCGAGGTCCTCGGCCGGGTCGAACGCGAGCTTGGGCTGCAGTCCGGTCGCAGCGAACGCGCGCACCGCATCGCGCTCTTCGTCGGCGCAAGCCGGATCGTCGCGCAGCTTCTGCATCGCGTGCGTCACCGACCACCAGGCGTCGAACAGCGCGTCCCAGCGCCATTCGGCCAGTGTTTCGTTGTCGTGGCGTACGCGGATCGTCGGCGCGGTGCTGGGCCGGGCGATGCGCTGCGCGCATTCGACCAGGCCGTGGCGCGCGATGAGGTCGGCGAATTCGGCGCGGTCCTCGGACGCGATCTGCACCACCGCGCCGAGTTCTTCGTTGAACAGCGTGCGGCAGGGATCGTCGCTGCGGCCTTCGCCCCAGCCGTCCAGCAGGATATCCAGGCCCAGGTGCGAGCAGAACGCCATTTCGCACAGCGCGGCGAAGGCGCCGCCGTCGGAACGGTCGTGGTAGGCCAGCAGCAGGCCGGCCTGGCGCGCGTCGCGGATCAGTTCGAAGAAGCCGCGCAGGCGTTCGGGGCTGTCCAGATCCGGGCAGTCGCCGCCGAAGCGGTCGTAGCACTGCGCCAGGATCGAACCACCCAGACGCTGTTTGCCGGCGCCCAAACCGATCAGCCACAACTCGGTATCGGCATCGCGCGACAGCAGTGGCGTCAGCTGCGCGCGCGCATCGGCGACCGGCGCGAATGCGCTGACCACCAGCGACACCGGCGACACGGACTTGTGCGCCTGGCCGTCTTGCGACCATTGCGCCTGCATCGACAAGGAATCCTTGCCGACCGGAATGCTGAGATCGATCGCCGGGCACAATTCCATGCCCACGGCCTTGACCGCGTCGAACAGGCGCGCGTCTTCGCCGGCGTGGCCTGCCGCGGCCATCCAGTTGGCGGACAGCTTGACGCGCTGCAGGCTTTCCACCGGCGCGGCGCACAGGTTGGTGATCGCCTCGCCGACGGCCATGCGCGCCGATGCGGCGGCGTCGAGCAGCGCCAGCGGCGTGCGTTCGCCGATCGCCATCGCTTCGCCGGCGCCGCCTTCGAAACCCGACAGCGTGATCGCGCAATCGGCCACCGGCAGTTGCCACGGGCCGACCATCTGGTCGCGCGCGGTCAAACCGCCGACGCTGCGGTCGCCGATGCTGACCAGGAAGCTCTTGGCGGCGACGGTGGGGTGGGCGAGTACGCGCAGGCCGACGTCGTGCAGCACTTGTCCCGGATTCTCGCCGAGCACGTCGCTGTCCAGTTCCGGCCAGCGCGCCGCGCGCGGACGCTGCGTGTCGCGGTGCATCTTCGGCGGCTTGCCGAAGAGCACGTCCATCGGCAAATCGATCGGCAGATCGCGCTGTGAAGCCCCTCTCCCATCGGGAGAGGGGTTGGGGTGATGGTTCGGGGAAGCGACGGCGTTCTGACTTGCGTCGTACTGCGTACCCTCATCCGCCCTTCGGGCACCTTCTCCCGAGGGGAGAAGGGAAGAGCCGACGCCGTATCCGACGACCAGGCGCTCTTCCGCCGTCGCCGTGCCTACCACGGCGAACGGACAACGCTCGCGCTCGCAAATGGCGGTGAAATCGGCGATGCGGTCCTGCGGGATGCCGAGCACGTAGCGTTCCTGCGACTCGTTGCACCACAACTGCATCGGCGACAGCGAGGGATCGTCGGTCGGCACCTTGCCCAGATCGATCACGCCGCCCACGCCCGAATCGTGCAGCAGTTCGGGAATCGCGTTGGACAGGCCGCCGGCGCCGACATCGTGGAACCACAGGATCGGATTGCGTTCGGCTAACGCGACGCAGCGGTCGATCACTTCCTGGCAACGCCGTTCCATTTCAGGGTTGTCGCGCTGCACGCTGGCGAAATCCAGGTCTTCGGCGCTGTCGCCCGAAGCGACCGAACTGGCCGCGCCGCCGCCCAGGCCGATCAGCATCGCCGGGCCGCCGAGCACGATCACCGCGTCGCCCGGGGACAACCGCTTCTTCTCCACCAGCGGACGGTCGATCGCGCCCAAACCGCCGGCGAGCATGATCGGCTTGTCGTAGGCGCGCACCGTCGCGTCGGGTTCGCGCAGCTCGAAACTGCGGAAATAGCCGGTGAGGTTCGGACGGCCGAATTCGTTGTTGAATGCGGCTGCGCCGATCGGGCCGTCGAGCATGATTTCCAGCGCCGGCGCCATGCGCGGATTCAAGGCGCGCTCGCTTTCCCACGGTTGCGGCAGGGTCGGAATGCGCAGGTGCGACACGCTGAAGCCGCACAGGCCGGCCTTGGGCTTGCCGCCGCGGCCGGTGGCGCCTTCGTCGCGGATCTCGCCGCCGGCGCCGGTGCTGGCGCCGGGGAACGGCGCGATCGCGGTGGGATGGTTGTGGGTTTCGACCTTGATGCAGAACGCGCTGTCCTGCACGGCTTCGGCGCGGTATTCGCCGCTGCGCGCATCGGGCCGGAAGCGGCGCGACGCATAGCCCTCGATCACCGCCGCGTTGTCGCTGTACGCCGACAACGTGTGCTCGGGCGTCTGCGCATGGGTGTGCTTGATCATCTTGAACAGCGACAGTGGTTGCTCGCGGCCGTCGATGGTCCAGGAAGCGTTGAAGATCTTGTGCCGGCAGTGCTCGGAATTGGCCTGCGCGAACATCATCAGTTCGACGTCGGACGGATCCCGGCCGAGTTCGGCGTAGCGCCGGCGCAGGTAGTCGATTTCGTCGTCGGCCAGCGCCAGGCCCAACCGCGCATTGGCCGATTCCAGTTGCGCCAGCGGAATGCGTTCGAGCGTGCCGCGCGGCGGCACGGCGAACAGGGCCACGGCGGCTTCGCGGTCGGCCAGCAGCGATTGCGTCATCGGGTCGTGCAGGCGCTTGGCCAGCGCGGCTTGCGCGGCGGGATCGTCCGGCCAACCGAGCAAGTCGATGCGGGTGCCGCGCTCGACGCGTTTCACCGGCAGGCCTGCGCCATGCAGCAGTTCGGTGGCCTTGCTGGCCCAGGGCGAGATCGTGCCCAGCCGCGGCAGCACGAAGCGGGAAAGGGCACCCGCGGCCAGCGGCTGCGCCTGCGATCCGGCCTGCAGGATGCGCCGCAACGCATCGGCCTGGGGCTGCGCGCCGTCTTCGGGCTGGACCCAATAGACGTGCCAGGCACCGGAAATCCGGACGGTGGGAACGAGGGCTTGCAGGCGGGCTTCGAGCCGCTCGCGTCGGAACGGCGACAGGGCCGGTTGGCCCTCGAGGACGATCATGTCCGGCGATAAACCGTGGAACGGGGCGCTATTGTAGCCGGCCGGCCCGGGGTCTGTCCGCCGCGGACGGCGCGGTCAGCCCTCGACGATTTGCACGCAATGCTCGGACAGGACTTTCCAACCGTCCGCAGACCGGGCCAGGACGATGCTGCAGCGCTGGTCGTCGCGGAACGGCTTGCCGTCGTAGCTGCCGTGCCCTTTCCAACGGCTGCCGACCACCGCGGTGTCGGCCGTCCGGTGCACCTGGATTTCGCTGCGCTCGGCGGATGCCAGGCGAAATTTCGGAGAGCCCAGGAATTCCACCCACTGCTGGCGCGACCTGACGCCGCCTTTCGAGGTGAAGTAGACGTAATCGGCGGCCAGCGTGCGCTCGAAGGCCACAGGATCCTTGCCGGCCCAGGCCCGGTCGTAGGCCTGTATCGCGGCCGCCACGCCGGTTTCCGGCGCCGGTTGCGCCTGCGCAGCGCCGCTGCAGACGAAGATTACGTACGACGACAACAGCATCGGCAGGACACGTCCCATCGCGTGGTTCCGTGAAGTCGGGAAATCCGAGGATCAGCCGCTGGCGGCGGCCGTCTTGGGATCGGCCGCGGACTCGGCGAGCTTGTCGAGATAGCTGCGCATTTCCTGCGGCGGCATGTAGCCGGGCACCTGCTCGCCGTTGGCGGTGATGATCATCGGCGTGCCGGTCAGGCCCAGGCGCTGGCCCAGGTCGTATTCCATGGTCACCGGGTTCTTGCAGTCCTTCATCGGCACGGACTTGCCGGACTTGGCCGCGGTCAGCGCCTGCTTGCGGTCGGCGGCGCACCATACCGCGATCATTTTCTTGTGGTCCTGGCTGCCCAGGCCCATGCGCGGAAAGGCCAGGTATTGGATCTCGATGCCCTGCCGGTTGTACTCGGCGATCTCGCTGTGCATCTTCTGGCAATAGCCGCATTCGATATCGGTGAACACGGTGAGCGTGTACTTGGGATTGGCCGGCGCGAACACGATGCGGTCGCTGATCGGCACCTGCTTGAGCATTTCCTTGCGCAGCTTGGACAGGCTGGCTTCGCTCAGGTCCTTCTTGACGCTCATGTCGTACAGCGAACCCTGGATCAGGTATTTGCCGTCGTCGGACACGTAAAGCGTCCTGCCGCCGACGATTACTTCGCGGAAGCCGGGCATCGGCGCGGCGCCGACGCGGTCGATCGGCACCTGCTGGTTGAGCGCGCGGATCGCCGCGACCGCTTTCGCGTCCGGCGTGCCCGGCGTGGTCTTGGGCTGGGTCCCGGCGACGGAAGCGGCAGGCGCAGCCGCGGTCTTAGCGTCGGCGCCCGGCGCCTGCGGTTGCGCGCAAGCGGACAAGCTGATCGCGCCCAGCAGGGCGGCGGTGGCGTAGCGTTTCATGCGGTGCGATATCCGTGAAGGAGGCCGGGTGGGACCGCGGCCGGGGGCGCTAGTTCTGGATTTTCGCATAGATGCAAGCTTGGCCGCCCATGATGACAGTTACGGCGTTCAGGAGGACTGCAGGCCAGAGCGGTCGAGTCGTTCCGCCCCTGCTTATTGGCCGCGCCCACCCTGCTCTCATGCCCGAACAAAGATCCCGAGGCCGCCCTTGCTTTGCACCCGCCATCCCAGCGAACGCTGGGACCCAGGCCCGCGTTCTTGTGGACTGCGCTGCGACTCGCGCCATGGACAAAGGCTTCCGGCTGCGCCGGGTCACTTTCTTTGCTGGCCCAAAGAAAGTAACCCAAGAAAGGGCCTGAACTGCGGTGCGATGGGTCGCACCTGTAAGTCCGCCAGCGGACCTGCTTTCGTCGCAGGTGACCTTCTTACGCAGGTACTAGATTTTGATTCGCAGTCTATGGGTGACGTGGCTTTTGCGGAGTTGCGCTAAGGAGGCATTCTGGTCGATCGCCTCGGATCTGAATGTCGAAGCGAGGGAGGAATCCCGAGCGCTGGCAAGCGGTGGCCAAGAACACGTCGCCAAGACCCCTTTCAAAGGCCCTTTTCTTTGGCGATAGCTCTTTTTAGGCCCCACAAAAAGAAAGCATGCCTCTGAGCTTGCCGAAGGGTCACTCGGCCGCGGGTTTAGCGGACGAAACCCCGGCCTGAAAGGCCGGCAGGTCGCCACAAACCCCTAGCCAAGGCAGCGGAGCGAGCTCGGTTCTACAGTGCAGGAGCAAACGCGCTGAAATTAGAACCAGACTCGGCCTAGCCGCGCGGATGGTGCTTGGCATGCAACTGCTTGAGCTGCTCGCGCGCCACCAGCGTGTAGATCTGGGTGGTCGACAAGGAACTGTGGCCCAGCAGCATCTGCAGCGCACGCAGGTCCGCGCCGCGGTTGAGCAGGTGCGTGGCGAAGCTGTGCCGCAGGCCGTGCGGGCTGACCTTGGCCGGGTCGATGCCGGCGGCGCCGGCATAGCGTTTGACGATCTGCCAGAACTGCTGCCGCGACGGCGGCGCGCCGCCCGCGCCGACGAACAAGGCCGCCACGCTGCGCTTGCCGGCCAGTGCCTGACGCGATTGCGCCAGATAACGCTCCAGCCAGTGCTGCGCCTCTTCCCCCAGCGGCACCAAGCGCTCTTTGCTGCCCTTGCCCATCACCCGCAATACGCCCTGGCGCAGGTTGACGGCAGTCGCAGGCAGATGGACCAGCTCGCTGACGCGCAGCCCGCAGGCGTACATCAGCTCGAGCATCGCGCGGTCGCGCAAGCCCAGCGGAGAATCGACGTCGGGCGCATCCAGCAGGGCGTCGATCTGGCTTTCGGCGAGCGCTTTGGGCAACGAGCGCGGCAGTTTGGGCGGATCGAGCAACGCGGTGGGATCGTCGCTGCGATCGCCGCGGCGCACGCGATGCGCGAAGAACGCGCGCAGCGATGACAGCAGCCGCGCGTTGCTGCGTGCCGAATAGCCGGCGCGCGCGCGCGAGGCCAGGTATTCGAACAGCGCGGCACGGTCCGCGCCGGCCAAGCCGCCGCCCCGGCCTTCGCGCCAGCGCGCATAGCCTTCGAGATCGCGGCGATAACTATCCAGCGAACTGCGCGCCAGACCGCTTTCGGCCCAGGTGGCGTCGATGAAAGCCTGGATCGCGGCATCGTCGGCGTCGGGCGTCGGCGGCAAGGCGTTGGCGGACTTGCGGCGGTCGGCGGGCGTGCTGGCAACCATGCCGCCAGCTTAGCGATGCGCGCCGCGCGCGGCTATGCTGATGCGCTATGGAAGAAGCCGACCCCCTCGCCACAGAACCCCGTGCCCCCGGATCGAATCCACGACAGGCTTTGATCGGCTGGCGCTGGCTCGCCCTGCTCTACGATCTGTGGCCGGCGCTGGCGTTATGGATGCTGGCTTCGCTGGCCTTCACCGTCGGCTATACCGTGGCCGGTCATTCGCCCCGGCAGAACATCGCGCCGCTCAGCGCGCTGCAGATCGAACTTTGGATCGTGTGCTGGCTGCTGACCGGCGCCTACGCGACGATCAGCTGGCGGCGCGGCGGACAGACCTTGGGCATGCGGCCCTGGCGGCTGCGCGTGGTAGCGCGCGACGGCGGCTGCCCGAGTTGGCGCGCGTTGTGGTTGCGTTATTCGATAGCGACGCTATCGCTGCTGCCTGCCGGCCTCGGCTTCTGGTGGGCTTGGATCGATCGCGATCGATTGACCTGGCACGACCGCGCGAGCCGCACGCGCATGCTGCGCGAACCTAAGAAGCTAGCTCCGTAGGGACGGCCTGCTCTCCTGCTTTATGCGGTCGACGTTGGGAGCCGGGAGAAGATTTGCTTTTGCTCTGTGTGGAGCGAAGCTTGCTCCGCTGCCTTTGCTTGGGGGTTATGGCGACCTGCCGGCCCTTTGGGCCGGGGTTTCGTCCGCTCAAACCGCGGCCGAGTGACTTTCTTTTTGTGGGGCCCTAAAAGAACAGTAACCAAAGAAAAATGGCCTTTGGAAGGGATCCCGGCGATGGGGTTACCCCGTGTGCTTGGCCACCGCTCGCCAGCGCTCGGGATTCCTCCGTCGCTTCGACATTCAGATCCGAGGCGATCGACAAGAACTACTCCTTAGCGAAAATCCGCAAAAGCCACGTCACCCATAGGCTACGAATCAAAATCTAGTACCTGCGTAAGAAGGTCACCTGCGACGAAAGCCGGGCCGCTGGCGGACTTTTAGTTGCGACGCATCGCACCGCAGTTCAGGCCCTTTCTTGGGTTACTTTCTTTGGGCCAGCAAAGAAAGTGACCCGGCGCAGCCGGAAGCTTTTGTCCATGGCGCGAGTCGCAGCGCACCTGCGAGGACGCGGGCCTGGGTCCCGGCCTTCGCCGGGATGACGGCTTAGGGGCAAGAGCAAGATGGGTCCCAGCGTTCGCTGGGATGACGGCTTAAGAGCGAACGGCTTAAAAGCGAACGGCTTAAAAGCGAACGGCTTAAAAGCAAGGGCAGCGGAGCAAGCCCCGCTCTACAAAGCGGGAGCAAGGGCAGCAGAGCGAGCTCCGCTCTACAAATCGTTTAGCCCGAGCGGCGGCGGAACAAGTAGGCCGAGATCGCCAGCATCAGCGCCGGCGGCAGCAGATAGGCCAACCTGAAATCGAACTTGAACACACCGGCCAGCTGCACGAATTGTTCCTGCAGCATCCAGAACCCCAGCGCGAACACGATGCCGACGAACAGGCGCTTGCCCAGGCCGCCGCTGCGCAGTGTGCCGAACGCGAACGGGATCGCCGCCAGGCACAAGGCCAGCACGTTCAAGGGATAGAACCAACGCGCCCAGTAGTGGCGCTCGAATTCGCTGGCATCCAGGCCGTTGCGCTTACGGTAATTGATGCTGTCGCCCAATGCGGTCGCACTGAGGTAGCGCGGCCGCGCGACGCTGGCGGCAAGCGCCGTGTCGTCGAGCTGGGATTCCCATTTTTCCTCCGCGACCTTGCTGCGCACCACCGACTTGGCCTCGAAACGGGTGCGGTTGACGTCGCGCAACAACCAGCCGCCCGGCCGATGCTCGGCCACCGCAGCGTGCGCCAGCGATTGCAGGCGACCTTCCTTGGAGAATTCGTAAAGGCGCACGTCGCGCAGTTCCAGCCAACGGTCGTCGCCGTCGCTCATCTCCTGCCCGGTCTGCGCATTGAGGAAGATGTCGCCCTCGCGCGCCCACAGGCCCGAATATTCGGCGACGATCAGATCCTTGGACTTGGCCGCCGCCTTCACCGCATCCGCGCGGCGCTGCGCCCAGGGCGCCAGCGTTTCGCCGTTCACCACCATCAGCGCGGTCAGCAACGCCAGCGATAGCGCCACGGCGATGCTCAGCCGCCGCCGCGACAGGCCCAGCGCGCGCAACGCGGTGAGTTCGGAAGTCGCCGCCAGTTGGCCCAGCCCCATCAGCGAACCGATCACGGCCGCGGTCGGGAACAGCGTGTAGGCGCGCCGCGGCAAGGTGTAGCTGACCGTCGTCAACGCGGTGAAGAAGTTGTAGTCGCCTTTGCCCAGGTCGCTGATCTGCGGCACCAGGCCGCCGATGATGAAATCCAGGCCCAGCAGCACCATCCAGGTCAGCAGCACCGTGGCCAGCACCACGCGGCCGATATAGAGGTCGTGCAGTTTCGGGAACGGCCTCATTTCTTCCGCCTCAACTGCCAGAAGCGGCCATCGCGCACGTACAGCCACGTCGCCAGGGCCAGCACCGGCAGCAGCAACCACCATAGTCCGAGGATCATCGGGATCTTGCCGTCGGTCAGCGCCTGCGTGCCCAGCATCATCAGGTTGACGCAGACGATGTAGCCGAGGAAGCCGATCGCGATCCGGCCATAGCGCGCCTGCCGCGGCGAGCTGCGCGCCAGCGGCAACGACAGCAGCATCAACGCCAGCGCCATCAGCGGCGGCGCGATGCGCCAGTGGACCTGCGCGTGCGCCTCGCGGCGCGGATCGCCGAACAAAGCCGTGGTCGGCATCAGTTCCGGATCCTCGTCGTCGCGCACGTCCTCGCGGTCGGGCATGCGCAGCTCGTTGCTGGCGTAGCGCATCATCCGGTAGTCCAGGCCCTCGCCGAGCGGGCCTTCGACCTGGAAGCCGTCTTCGAGCCGCAGATAGCGATCGCGTTCGCCCAACAGAGACAGGCCACCGTGCGCGGCCGTGGTCACGTCCAGGCGGTCTTCATGCTGGCGATAGACGAAAATGCGGCTGAAACGGCTGCCGTCGTTGGACATGCTGCCGAGGTAGACCACCCCGCCGCCGCCGGGCAGCTCGGTGAAGCGGCCCGGTTCCAGGCCGACCAGCAGCAGGCTGCGGTTAGCCTCTTCGATCATCTGGTGCGAGAACCGGTCCGCCCACGGCCCCAGCCAGAGCGAGCACAGCGCGATCACCGCGATCACCGGCGCGGCGGCCAGCAGCAGCGGTTTGAGCAGCCGCTTGGGCCCGACCCCGATCGCGGCCAGCACCGGCATCTCCGAATCGCGGTACAGGCGGCCGATCGAGAGCAGCAGGCCCAGCATCAGCGCCAAAGGCAGGATCAGCGGCAGCCACTTGATCACCTGCAGGCCCAGCTGCGACAGCATCATCACCGCCGGCAGCTTGCCGCGCGCGATGTCGCCCAGCACGTCGGCGAAGATGCCGCCCAAACTGACCATCATCAGTATCACCAGCGCCGCGAACACGGACTGGGCGAACTCGCGGAACAGGTATTGGTCCAGCTTGGGCATCGATGCGCTTGTCTGCGGTGGTGGGAACGGGCCTGCGGCGGTTTCGTCCGCCGGTGGCCGGCCCGGCAGGTCCACCGCCATCGAAATCAAGCGGTTAGCGCCCGATCCGGCGAAGCAGCGGGCCCGTCGCGGCGTATCAGGCGCTCTCGCCCTGATAAACTTGAACGTTCGCTCGTCGGCAATTCCGCCGCTTAAGCCGCCGGAACGCCGAACGATTGTACGGAATCACTGACGGAATCTGTTTGATGGCCCTCGAATTGGAACTGAACCGCGATGCTCCCGCGACCGTGCAGACCGACTGCGTGGTGGTAGGCGCCTTCGCCGACAATACGCTCACTCCGGCCGCGCAGGCGCTCAACGCGGCCAGCGGCGGACGCTTGACCGCCCTGATCGAACGCGGCGACATCAGCGGCAAGACCGGCCGCACCGCCCTGTTGCACGACCTGCCCGGCGTCGCGGCGCCGCGGGTGCTGGTGATCGGCCTGGGCGAAGCAGCCAAGTTCGGCGTGCCGCAATATCTGAAGGCCGTGGGCGACGCCGCGCGTGCGCTCAAGGGCGGCGCCGCGGCCAAGGCCGTGTTCACGCTCTCCGAAGTGGCGGTGAAGGACCGCGACGCCGCCTGGAACATCCGCCAGGCCGCGATCGCCGCCAGCCACGCGATCTACCGCTACACCGCCACGCTCGGCGAGGCCAACAAGGCCAAGAAGGACGAATCGGGCCTGAAGACGCTCGCGATCAGCGGCGACGACAAGCAGGCGCTGGCGCAGGGCCAGGCGATCGCCGCCGGCGTCGCTTTCGCCCGCGAACTCGGCAACCTGCCGCCGAACATCTGCAACCCGGCCTACCTCGCGCAACAGGCGCAGGAATTCGCTTCGCGCTTCGACCAGGCCGGGTGCGAAGTGCTGGAGCGCGAGCAGATGCAGCAGCTCGGCATGGGCTCGCTGCTGGCCGTATCGCAGGGATCGGCCAATCCGCCGAAGCTCATCGTGCTGAAGTGGAGCAACGGCGGCGACGCCAAGCCTTACGTGCTGGTCGGCAAAGGCATCACCTTCGACACCGGCGGCATCAACCTCAAGACCCAGGGCGGGATCGAGGAGATGAAGTACGACATGTGCGGCGCCGCGACCGTGATGGGCACGTTCGTGTCCGCCGTCGGCCTGCAATTGCCGATCAATCTCGTCGTCGTCGTACCGGCCGTGGAGAACATGCCCGACGGCAACAGCTATCGGCCCAGCGACGTGCTCACCAGCATGTCCGGCAAGACCATCGAAGTGGGCAACACCGACGCCGAAGGCCGCCTGATCCTGTGCGACGCGCTCACCTATGCGCAGCGCTTCGAGCCGCAGGCCATGGTCGACGTGGCCACCCTCACCGGCGCCTGTGTGGTCGCACTGGGCAAATACGCCGCCGGCCTGATGAGCAAGCACGACGACCTGTCGGGCGAACTGCTCGCCGCTGGCGAAAACGTGTTCGACCGCGCCTGGCGCCTGCCGCTGTGGGACGAATACCAGAGCCTGCTCGACTCGACCTTCGCCGACGTCTACAACATCGGCGGCCGCTGGGCGGGCGCGATCACCGCCGGCTGCTTCCTGGCGCGCTTCGCCGAAGGCCAGCGCTGGGCGCACCTGGACATCGCCGGCGTGGCCAACGACGACGGCAAGCGCGGCATGGCCACGGGCCGTCCGGTGGGTTTGCTGAGCCAGTGGTTGCTCGATCAAGCGGGGGATTCGTAATTCGGGATTCGGGATTGGAAAAACCGCCCCTCCCGCTTTGGCGAATCCCTAATCCCTAATCTCGAATCCCTCTCCCGCATGCCCCGCGCCGACTTCTACCTGATCGCCAAAGACCGCTTCAAGGCCGAACCGCTGCGCCTGGTGTGCGAACTGGCGCGCAAGGCCTACGATGCGAACCTGTGGACGCTGGTGCTGGCGCGCGACACGGCGCAGGCCGAAGAACTCGACGAATTGCTGTGGGCGTTCGACGACGACGCCTACATCCCGCACCAGGTCGCCGGCACCGACGACGAAGACGAGCTGACGCCGGTGCTGATCGCCGCGCCGGAAACCGATGCGCCCCTGCGGCCTCTGGTGATCAACTTGCGCGACGGCGCGGTCGACGGCAGCTTCGAACGCGTGCTGGAAGTGGTGCCCGCGGACGAATCGGCGCGCGGTCCGCTGCGCGAGCGCTGGACCCAGTACAAAGCGCGCGGATTGGAAGTGAACAAGCACGACATGTAGCTTTGCTTTAAGCCGTCATTCCCGCGAAGGCGGGAATCCAGTGACTTTGAGCCTCTCAAGGGCCGACAGTCTTCGGAAGGAACGGTAAGCAAGAGCGAAAGTCACTGGATTCCCGCCTTCGCGGGAATGACGGCTAAAAACAGAAGCACGAGCGACGATGACCACCCTCAGTTCCGGCTACGAGCCCAAAACCTTCGAAACCCGCCTCTACGCCGAGTGGGAGAACAGCGGCGTATTCAAGCCGCAGGGCGAGGGCCCGACCTACACCATCCTGCTGCCGCCGCCGAACGTCACCGGCACGCTGCATATGGGCCACGCCTTCCAGCACACGCTGCAGGACGCGCTGATCCGCTACCACCGCATGCGCGGCTACCGCACCTTGTGGCAGATGGGTACCGACCACGCCGGCATCGCGACCGAAATGGTGGTCGGCCGCAACCTCGCCGCCGAAGGCAAAGGCGAAACGCGCGATTCGCTGGGTCGCGAGAAATTCATCGAAAAGGTCTGGGAATGGAAAGCCCAATCGGGCGACACCATCGAGCGCCAGATGCGCCGCCTTGGCACCTCCGGCGACTGGTCGCGCAGCATGTTCACGATGGATCCGATGGCGGCCGACGCGGTGACCGAGGCCTTCGTGCGCCTGCACGAACAAGGCCTGATCTACCGCGGCAAGCGCCTGGTGAACTGGGACCCGGTGCTGAAGACCGCGATCTCCGACCTGGAAGTCGAGAACCGCGAAGTGCCTGGACACATGTGGCATTTCAAGTATCCGCTGGCGGGCGGAGAAACTTACGAGTACGTCGAACGCGACGCCGACGGCAACGTCACCTTGCGCGAGACGCGCAACTATATCTCCATCGCGACCACCCGCCCGGAAACCATGCTGGGCGACGGCGCGGTGGCGGTGCACCCTTCCGATGCGCGCTACGGGCCGATCGTCGGCAAGCTGTGCGAGATCCCGGTCGGCCCGAAGCGGCACCGGCGCCTGATCCCGATCATCGTCGACGACTATCCCGATCCGCACTTCGGCTCGGGCGCGGTGAAGATCACCGGCGCGCACGATTTCAACGACTACCAGGTCGCGAAGCGCAACGGCATTCCGCTGTACGCGCTGATGGACGAGCAAGCGCGGATGCGCACGGACGGCCTGTCGTACGCCGACAGCGCCGCCATCGCCGGCCGCGCGGCGCGCGGCGAGGACATCGGCGACGCCTCCGCCGTGAACCTGGTGCCGGACGAGCTGCGCGGCCTCGACCGCTACGAAGCCCGCGCCCGCGTGATCGCCGAGATCACCGCCGAAGGCCTGGCCGTGACCGACGCCGAAGGCGCGCCGCTGGTCGATGCCAAGCCGATCATGCAGCCGTTCGGCGACCGCAGCGGCCAGGTGATCGAACCGTTCCTCACCGACCAGTGGTTCGTGAAGATGGACGATCTGGCGAAGCGCGGCCTCGAACTGGTCGAGGGCACCGACGAAAAGCCGGGCGAGATCAAATTCGTTCCGCCGAACTGGATCAATACCTATCGCCACTGGCTGGAGAACATCCAGGATTGGACCATCAGCCGGCAGCTGTGGTGGGGGCATCGCATTCCGGCTTGGTTCGACGAGGCGGGTAACGTCTATGTCGCTCGCAACGAGGAAGAAGCCATCGCGCAGGCGGCCGAAAAGAGCGGCGGGCCCAGGCCCACCCTACGGCAGGACGCGGATGTGCTGGAGACCTGGTTCTCCTCGGCCATGTTCCCGTTCTCGACCATGGGCTGGCCCGACGCGACGGCGATGCGCGAACGCGGTTTCGAAGACTTCCTCCCGACCAGCGTGCTCGTCACCGGCTTCGATATCATTTTCTTCTGGGTCGCGCGCATGATCATGATGACCGACGCGCTGATCGGAAAAATCCCGTTCCAAGACGTCTACATGACCGGCCTCGTGCGCGACAAGGATGGACAGAAAATGTCCAAGTCGAAAGGCAACATCCTCGACCCGCTGGACATCATCGACGGCATCGGCCTGGACGAACTGGTCGCCAAGCGCACCACCGGGCTGATGCAGCCGAAGATGGCCGAGAAGATCGAAAGGGCCACGCGCAAGGAATTCCCGAACGGCATTGCCGCGCACGGCGCCGATGCGCTGCGCTTCACCATGGCCGCGCTGGCCGGCCCCGGCCGCGACATCAAGTTCGATTTGGGCCGCGCCGATGGCTACAAGAACTTCTGCAATAAGCTGTGGAATGCCAGTCGCTTCGTGTTGATGAACACCGAAGGGTTCAGCGCCTCGGGAACCCCTCAACCGAAGACACCTGCTGAGCATTGGATTCTTCGTAAACTCGAAGATCTTTGCGAAGAAATTCCGCGTTACTTTGAGCGAGGCATGGGAGATGAAGAGAACATCTACCGCTTCGACCTCGCCGCTCAATCACTTTACGAATTTGCCTGGCATTGGTACTGCGATTCGTTTGTAGAAGCGAGCAAGCAGGCTCTGAATGGGCCAGATGCCGAGGCGGCCGCAAGCACTAGACACACTCTGCTTTATGTACTGGAAAGCATTCTGCGCCTACTGCACCCATTGACCCCGTTCGTGACCGAAGAACTGTGGCAACAAGTAGCGCCCAGACTTCAAATCGGCGGCAAGAGCATCAGTCTGCAGAAATACCCGCAGGCACAAGGCATTGCCGATCGAAATGCGGCCTCGGATTTCAGCTGGGCCCTTTCGGCCGCCCATCAGATCCGCGCTTTGCGCAGTCAGATGAATATTGCTCCTCTCAAACTTGTACCGCTAATAGTTGAGGGCGAACTTGATGACCCTTATCAAATCGTTCGACATCAGGACGCCTTGAAGTTCTTAGCCAAGCTTGACTCCATTCGCGTACTGCCTGCTGGTGAAGCCCTGCCTGCTTCGATGCTGATTCCACTTGGAAAACTCAAATTCCACATCCCTCTAGAGGGCCTGGTCGACCTGGATGCCGAGCGCACGCGTTTGGATAAGGAAATCAAGCGCGTCGGAGGCGAAAAGGCAAAGTCCGAAAACAAGCTGGCCAGCGGTACTTTCGTAAGCAACGCACCGGCCGCGGTGGTGGAACAGGAGCGTCAGCGCCTGACCGATTGGACGGCGCAACTCGAAGCATTGACCGCTCAGCGCGCGCGTCTCTGATCCTAAGTCATTACGGGAGCCGCGTTAATCGTGGCCCTTTCTTAACGTCATCGCGAGCGAAGCGAGGGATATGCTCACGAGTCGCCGTGAAAGCAGATCCCTCGCTTAGCTCGGGATGACAATCGTTAAAGGCAGCCGCGAGCGCTTCCTTCCGCACCAACCAAACCTCTGACTTAACACACACCGCGAGGTATCGATCACCGCCCGCCGCGGCGTGGCCGTTTCTACGCGCGAATCCGTCTTGTGACCCGCCCTGCCCTGGCGCAGATCGTAGACGGAGTCCGATCAGATGAATACCGGCACATCGCCGCGCCTGAAACTGTTCGCGGCCGGTCACGACAACAATTTCAATCTGATCCGATTCATCGCCGCATACTCGGTTCTTATCAGCCACAGCTTCCCGCTTTCGGCCGGCATGGGCACCTATGAACCTTTCGCGCGCATCGGCTATTCGCTAGGCGGCATCGCAGTCGATGTGTTTTTCGTGACCAGCGGGTTCCTGGTCACGGCGAGCTTGCTTCGTTTGCGCGACAACCGCGCCTTCCTCAGCGCAAGAGCTTGGCGCATCCTGCCGGGGCTGGCGGCCATGGCTTGGCTGACGGCATTCCTGCTCGGCCCATTGCTCACGACAGCGGCGTGGTCCGAATACTTCACCAGCACCAAGCCCTATCAGTTCGCCGTCAATAACGTCCTGCTGCTATTGGGACTGGAATATCGCCTTCCGGGCGTGTTCATCGGACAACCCGTGAGCGGCATCGTGAACGGGTCGCTGTGGACGTTGCCGGTCGAAGTGAAATGCTATCTCGGCCTGGCGTTGCTATGGTGGATCTCGCGCAAGAGCAAGCTGCCGCGCGAGAAGTTCGTACTCCGTACCACGTTGTTCATCGTACCGGTGTCCTTGGCGATGTTCTGGATCGTGCACGCCGGGCGGCTCGACAACTTCGCGTCAACACTTGCGCGCATGCGGCTGGGATGGATCGCCGATTGGCACAGCTTTCGCCTGGCCTTCATGTTTTTCAGCGGAGCGCTGTATTGGCAATTGCGCGACCACATTCCCATGACCTTGCCGTTGCTGCTGGTGTGCGTGGGCGGAATGATGTCGGCGGCCGTCTGGCCATCATTGTTCTTCTGGATCTATCCGCTCACGCTCGCATATCTGGTGCTGTACGTGGCGTACGTGCCGAAAGGACGGCTGCTGCAGTTCAACCGCCTGGGCGATTATTCGTATGGCATATACATTTATGCGTGGCCGATGCAACAGGTGAGCATCAAACTGGTGCCTGGCATCGGGCCTTGGGGCCTGATGTTGTGCGCTACGGCAGCGACCTTACTTCTGGCGGTGTGTTCGTGGCACTTCATCGAACAACCCGCGCTCGCACGCAAGAAACGCGCTTTGAAGCGCTGGGCGACTATAGCCCACGAGAAAGGCGAAAACGCGCGTCAGGGATCGGAAAACAATTCCATCGCCATCACCAACGCATCCTCGCGCCCGTCCTTGGCCGGGTAATAGCGCGGGCGGCGGCCGATCTCGTTGAAGCCTTCGTCGTGGTACAGCGCGATCGCATTCGGATTGGACGGGCGCACTTCCAGGAACATGCGCCGCACGCCGCGGCCGCGGGCGATCTGCAGCAGGGATCGCAATAGCCGGCGGCCATGGCCGCGGCCCTGCGCTTCGGGCGCGGTGCAGATGTTGAGGATGTGCGCCTCGTCGGCGGCGATGCTGAGCACGCCGTAGCCGATGATCCGGTCGCGCTGGATCAGCACCCACGCCGGATAGTCGGCGCGCAGGCAGTCGCGCAGGATGCCGCGCGTCCACGGAAACGGATACGCGCGTTGTTCGATCGCGATCACTTCGTCCAGGTCGTCCTCGCGCATGGGCCGCAGCGCGGCGGCGCCTCCGGCATCGGCGTCGATCGCGACCGCGCTCATCCGCCGGCTTCCCGCCGCAAGGCCCGCAACCGCGGCCAGAGCGAGCGCTTGCCCGCAGGATCGGCGCGCAGGCGCTGCGCTGCGGCCAGCATCGGCTGCAAGGCGGCATCGCCGGGGTCGCGGTGTCCGGCCGCGCGCAGCACCGCGCGTTGCAGGGCTGTCATCGTGGCTGGATCGGGCGGCGGCGGCGATTCGGCGCCGCCCAGCCGGTACAGCGTATGCCCGAGCGCATCGAGCGCATCGCGTTGGAACGCGTCCCAACTCATTGCGGCGTTTCCATCGTGACGATCCGGCGGCGCTTGAACCAGAACACCGGTCCGGACAGCGCATACAGGCTGGCGGCGACCAACAGCGTTTTGGGCGGATCGATCCACAACGCGATCAGCACCGCCACCGCGATCAGCAACGCGAAGAACGGCACGCGCTCGGCCTTGGGCCCGCTGCCGCTGCCCTTGAAGCTGTTGTAGCGCAGGCGGCTGACCATCAGCAGCCCGGCGACCACCGACACGGCGACCGCGGCATAGCGCAGTTCTTCGCCGGTCAGGCCCAGGTCGTGGCAGGTCCAGACGAAGCTGGCCATCAGGCCCGCCGCGGCCGGGCTGGCCAAGCCGATGAACCAGCGCTTGTCGACTTGCGCCACCTGGCTGTTGAAGCGCGCCAGACGCAGGGCGGCGCAGGCGGCGTACAGGAAGGCGGCCAGCCAGCCGATCCGGCCGGCGGTCAGGCCATCCAGCTTCAATTCGACCAGGGCCCAGTGGTACATCACCAGTGCCGGCGCCATGCCGAAGCTGACCAGGTCGGCCAGCGAGTCGTATTGCACGCCGAACTCGCTCTGGGTATTGGTCAGGCGCGCCACGCGGCCGTCGATGCCGTCCAGGATCGCGGCCACGAAGATCGCCACGCAGGCCGCCTCGTAACGCCCCTGCGAGGCGGCGATGATCGCGAAGAAGCCGGCGAACAGGCCGCCGGTGGTGAACAGGTTCGGCAGCAGGTAGATGCTGCGCGACCGTGGGCGGGGCGGTAGGGTTTCGGTCATGAACAAAGTGTAGCCGCTCGGCCGCATGCCGAAGCTGTGACCGAACCGACTTGCGCCCGCCAGGCCGCGGTGCTGCAATCCCCGCCCTATCCGCCCCCGCAGGAAAACCGCATGCAACGTCTGGCCCTAGGAATGATGCTGGCCCTGGCCGCCGGCGCCGTATCGGCGCAATCGGGCGCGGCCTACCAGTGGAAGGACGCCAATGGCGTCACCCACTACTCCAGCACTCCGCCGCCGAGCGGCACCTACCAGACAAGGGCGGTCAACGACCACGGCGCCAGCATCGCCGCGACTGCGGCCGCCGCCGCACCCGCCGAAGACCCGCAATGCGCCACGGCGCGAGCCAACCTGAAGCTGTTGCAGGGCAAGGGCGGCGTGCAGATCGACAGCGACGGTGACGGCAAGCCGGACCGGCCGCTGACCGAAGCCGAGCGCGGCGACCAGGCCGCCCTCGCCGAGGCCACGCTGAAAGCGAATTGCGGCACGGCGGCGTCCGCCAAGCCCTGACGGCCTGACGCTTTCTGGCATGCGCCTGACCTGGGCTCTCGCCGTCGGGCTGGCATTCGGCATCGGCCTGGCCTGGTGGCTTTCGCGAGACACGCCCGAAGAGGCCGCGCGCAAGCAGGCCCGCGCCGAGCGCGCGGCCGCGGCCAACGCCGAAGACGCCAGGCCGGTGTTGTACCGATGGGTCGACGCCGATGGCGTGGTGCAGCTGACCGACAAGCCGCCCAAGGGCCGCAAATACAAGAAAATCGATATGAATCCGCAGCCTGGCATGCAGGTCGACGGCAGCCGTCAATAGCTACGTTTGTTTTTGCGGGGGGCTTCAGCCCCGATTGAGACGTAGGACGTAGCCCGGGTAAGCGCAGCGCACCCGGGACCACGTCGCGGCGCGTTCCCGGGTGCGCTGCGCTTACCCGGGCTGCGCCCTTCCCATAGTTCCAGTGACACGCTTTGCTGCATGGCACAATGCCAGGCCCTGTTCCATGAAGCCGCACCGATGCGCCTGTCGCGATTCCACCTGCACACCACCAAGGAAACCCCCGCCGACGCGGAGATCGCCAGCCACCGGCTGATGCTGCGCGCCGGCATGCTGCGCAAGCACGCCGCCGGCCTGTACACCTGGTCGCCGCTGGGCCTGCGCGTGCTGCGCAAGGTCGAGCGCGTCGTGCGCGAGGAAATGGATCGCGCCGGCGCGATCGAAGTGTCGATGCCGACCATCCAGCCGCGCGAGCTGTGGGAAGAGACCGGTCGCTGGGAAAAGTTCGGCGGCCAGCTGCTCAAGATCAAGGACCGCAAGGACGCCGAATATTGCTACGCGCCCACCGCGGAAGAAGTGATCACCGATTTCGCCCGCGGCGAACTGTCCAGCTACAAGCAGCTGCCGGTCAACTTCTACCAGGTGCAGACCAAGTTCCGCGACGAGATCCGCCCGCGCTTCGGCGTGATGCGCGCGCGCGAATTCCTGATGAAGGACGCGTACTCGTTCCACCTGACCGACGAGGACCTGGCGCGCGAGTACCAGAACATGCACGCGGCCTATAGCCGCATCTTCGCGCGATTGGGCCTGAAGTTCCGCGCGGTGCAGGCGGATTCCGGCGCGATCGGCGGCGACGCTTCGCAGGAATTCCACGTGTTGGCGGATTCGGGCGAGGACTCGATCGCGTTCTCCACCGGTTCGGACTACGCCGCCAACATCGAAGCCGCGCAGGCCGCCGCGCCCGGCGCGCGTCCTGCGGCGGGCGAAGCGATGCGCAAGGTCGACACGCCCACGCAGAAGACCTGCGAGGACGTTGCCGCATTGCTAGGCATCGCACTGGCGCGCACCGTGAAGTCCGTGGCGGTGATGACGGACGACGGTTTCGTGCTCGCGCTGGTGCGCGGCGACCATGCGGTCAACGAGATCAAGCTGCGCAAAGCGCCGGGCCTGGGCGATTATCGCCTGGCGACCGAAGCCGAAATCCTCGAGTACCTGGGCAGCGAGCCCGGTTTCCTCGGCCCGATCGGCGCGAAGCAGGCGATCCGCGTGATCGCCGACCGCGAAGTCGCGGCCATGGCCGATTTCGTGGTCGGCGCCAACGAGGCCGGCTACCACCTCGCCGGCGTCAACTGGGGCCGCGACCTGCCCGAGCCGGAAATCGTGGCCGACATCCGCAACGTGGTCGAAGGCGACCGCGCCATCGACGGCGGCGAGCTGCGCCTGGCGCGCGGCATCGAGGTGGGCCATGTATTCCAGCTCGGCCGCAAGTACGCCGAAGCGATGAACGCGACCGTGCTGGACGAAAACGGCAAGGCGGCGACGATGTCGATGGGTTGCTACGGCATCGGCGTGAGCCGGATCGTGGCCGCGGCCATCGAACAGAACCACGACGAGGCCGGCATCCTCTGGCCCGAGCCGATGGCGCCGTGGCGCGTGGCGGTGTGCGTGATCAATCCGAAGAACGATGCGAACGTGTCCGCCGCTGCCGAAGCCCTGTACGACGAGTTGAACGCGGCCGGCATAGAAACGGCGCTGGACGACCGCGGCCTGCGCCCCGGCGCGATGTTCGCCGACATCGAACTGATCGGCATTCCGCATCGCGTGGTGGTGTCCGAGCGCGGGCTTGCGGCGGGCACGTTCGAATACCGCGCACGCAGCGCCGGCGAATCCGAAAACCTGGATCGCACGGCATTGTTCGCCAAGTTGACCCGCTGACCGCGCGACAAGACGCCCCGCTCTTGTAGAGCGGGATTTGCTCCGCTGCTGTTGCTTTCAGGCCGTCATCCCCGCGAAGGCGGGACTGCGGAGGCCAAAGGCCGTAGCGAACATCTGCGTCAGCGGATGGCCCGGAGGGCGAGCGAAGCGAGTAACCCAGCGCCTTGGCTTGTCTCCCCCTCTTTGAAAAAGAGGGGCCGGGGGAGATTTGCTGTTGCTCTGTAGCGCGGAGCTTGCTCCGCTGCCCTTGCTTGGGGGTTCTCGCGACCTGCCGGCCCTTCGGGCCGGGGTTTCGTCCGCTAAAACCGCGGCCGACTTACTTTCTTTTTGTGGGGCCCAAAAAGAGAAGTCACCAAAGAAAAAGGGCCTTTGGAAGGTGTCCCGGCAAGGGGTTACCCCGTGTTCTTGGCCACCGCTCGCCAGCCCTCGGGATTCCTCCGTCGCTTCGACATTCAGATCCGAGGCGATCGACAAGAACTACTCCTTAGCGCAACTCCGCAAAAGCCACGTCACCCATAGGCTGCGAATCAAAATCTAGTACCTGCGTAAGAAGGTCACCTACGACGAAAGCAGGTCCGCTGGCGAACTTTCAGGTGCGACGCATCGCACCGCAGTTCAGGCCTTTTCTTTGGTTACTTTCTTTGGGCCAACAAAGAAAGTGACCCGGCGCAGCCGGAAGCTTTTGTCCATGGCGCGAGTCGCAGCGCAAGCCGCCAGGACGCGGGCCTGGATCCCGGCCTTCGCCGGGATGACGGCTGAGGGGCAAGGGCAAGAGCAACATGGGTCCCAGCGTTCGCTGGGATGACGGCATGAGAGCGAACGGCTTAAGAGCTAACGGCCAAAGAGCGAAGTGCTTAAGAGCGAAGTGCTTAAGAGCGAAGTGCTTAAGAGCGAAGGGCTAAGAGCGAAGGGCAGCGGGGCAAGCCCCCTCTGCAAAGGCGGAGCAAAGGCAGCGGAGCGGGCGCCGCCCTACAGAGCCGAGGGGTCAGAGATTGCGACGGGCGGGCACCAACAGGTTGCCGATCAGCAAGCCCGCGATCAGCGCGAGCAGAATGTTCAGCACCGTCATCAATGCCGCATGGCCGACATCCAGGCTCTGCTGCTGTATCAGGCTCAACAACCCGCGCAGGCTCGTACTGCCCGGCACCAGCATGATGATGCCGGGCACCCGGATCAGCGCACCAGGCCGCTGCCCCCAGCGCGCATACGCATTGCCGGCGGCCGTGAGCGTCAGCGCAGCCAAGAAGATGCCGACCGGACTGCCCCAGGCGTCGCCGGCGAAGCGCGATACCAGATAGCCGGTGGCCGCAGCCAACATCACGATCGGATAGTCGCGGCGATGCGCGCGGAACAGCACCGCGAACGCGAACGCCGCCAGCACCAGCGCCCCGCCTTCCACCCACACCGGCTGCGACCGCAGGCTGCGCACCGCCGGCTCGATGCCGAGCAATTGCGCCACGGTCAACGCGATCATCGTGCCGATGGCCAATTTGAGGACGATCATCAGCGCGCCGGCAAAACGTGCAGTGCCGGAGACCAAGTGCTGGCTGGCCAACTCGTTGACCGCATTGGTCAGCGCCAAGCCCGGCAGCAGCACGATAAGCGCCGCGATGATCACCGTGTTCAGATTCAATGCGCCGACATAGGCCGCGACCAGGATCGCGATGGCGCTGGCCAGCATCGCCGCGATCGCATCGCTGGCTTCCTTCAGCCGCGGTCGCGATTCCGACCATTGCTCCAGCGCGCCGATGCACAAGCCGGTCAGGCCGGCCGTAGCGATATCCAGCCAGGGCAGGCGCAGCAAGCCCGCGACGGCCGCAGCCGCCAGGCCGAACGCGAATATCTGCATCGCCCGCCAGCGCACGCTCGGCTGGCGGTCCAGCCGCTGCAACGCGGCTTGGCCGCCGGCCAGGTCCAGGCGGCCGTCCATCACCTCCTCGGCGATGCGATCGGCCTCGCACAGCTTGTAGAGATCGGTCTGGCCCGGCGCCAGCCTGACCACGCGGGTGGTGTCGGTGTCGCCCGGCGGCCGCGAGGGATCGCTGAACGACAGGATCATGCCGGTCGGATTGGACCACGGCTGGCAATCCAGTTTCAGCTTCTGCGCGACCGCCACCACCGCGGCTTCCAGCCGTTGCGCCGTGGTGCCGTAGCTGTGCAGCCGGGCGGCCAGGTCGACGACGAATTCGACGCGTGCGGCGTAACGTTCGCTGGCGGGAGAAAAGATCGACACGCGCGGGCGGTCCGGATACGGGAAAGCGACAGGATCGCATGCCGACTGCGGGGACGCAGCCGGACCGGGGACGGATAGCCGTATTCACGCCGCCCGTGGGAAACTCCGCCCGGAATGCCCGCCTCCAACGCCAACGCCGAACCGCAGATCACCGTCGACGACGGCGACGACGGCCGTCTGCGCCTGCGCGGCCGCTGGACGCTGCGCTTCGCCGGCCATATCGCCGAGGCGCTGCGCGGCGCGCCCGAAGGCGCGCGATCGATCGACGCCAGCGCCATCGACCGCCTCGACTCGGCCGGCGTGCTGCTGCTGTTGCGCTTCCTGCGCCGGCGCGGCCTGGACTACGACGCGATCGTATTCCGCGAGGATCACCGAGCCCTGGTCGCCGCGATCGAAGACGTCGCCGACGACCGCCCGCGCAAGAAGCGCGACTACGGCTTCGAAGCCGCCCTCGCCCGCCTGGGCATGGCGGTGCAGGACAACTGGAACGAAATCATCGCGCTGGTCAGCTTCATGGGCGAGAACCTGGCCAAAATGGTGCGGATGTTCAAGGAGCCGCGCCGCTTCCGCCCGACCGCGACCGTCTTCCACATGGAACAGGTGGGCCTGGATGCGGTGCCGCTGGTGGTGCTGCTCTCTTTCCTGGTCGGCGCGGTGATCGCTTTCCTGGGTTCGAACATCCTGGCCGACTTCGGCGCGACCATTTTCGTGGTCGAGCTGGTCAGCATCGCCTTCCTGCGAGAATTCGGCGTGCTGCTGACTGCGATCATCCTCGCCGGCCGCACCGCCAGCGCGTTCACCGCGCAGATCGGCGCCATGGTCAGCCGCGAAGAGGTGGACGCGATCCGCACCCTGGGCCTGGATCCGATCGACCTGCTGGTGCTGCCGCGCGTGATCGCGCTGCTGATCATGCTGCCGCTGCTGACCTTCATCGCCATGGTGTCCGGTTTGGCCGGAGGCCTGACCGTCGGCGCTTTCAGCCTGGACATCCCGCCGCAGGCGTATTTGGCGCGCATGCAGGATACGTTCCAGATGCGGCACATGTGGGTAGGCTTGTCGAAGGCGCCGATCTTCGCCCTGCTGATCGCTTTGATCGGCTGCCTGGAAGGCCTGCAAGTGCAAGGCACGGCGCAGTCGGTCGGCGAACGCACCACGTCCAGCGTGGTGCAGACGATCTCGCTGGTGATCGTGCTCGATGCGATCGCCGCGATCTGGTACATGCAGATGGGTTGGTGATGGCACGACACGACGACAACGAAGAACCGATCGTCTCCGTGCGCGGCCTGGTCAACCGCTTCGGCGAACAGGTCGTCCACGACGGGCTGGACCTGGACGTGCGCCGCGGCGAGATCCTCGGCGTGGTCGGCGGTTCGGGCACCGGCAAGTCGGTGCTGATGCGCTCGATCCTGGCGCTGCGCCGGCCGGACGAAGGGAAGATCGAAGTGCTGGGCGTGGATGCGCGTTCGGACGATCCCGCCGATCGCCGCCACATCGAACGCAATACCGGGGTGCTGTTCCAGGATGGCGCATTGTTCTCGTCGCTGACCGTCGGCGAGAACGTGCAGGTGCCGCTGAAGGAATACTACCCGCACATGGCCGACTCGCTGCGCTACGAGCTGTCGCTGTTGAAGGTGAAATTGTCGGGATTGCCGGCCGATGCGCTGGACAAGCTGCCCTCGCAGCTCTCCGGCGGCATGCGCAAGCGCGCCGGCCTGGCGCGCGCGTTGGCGCTGGACCCGCCGCTGCTGTTCCTTGACGAGCCCACCGCCGGCCTGGACCCGATCGGCGCGGCCGCCTTCGACCAGCTGATCAAGACCCTGCAGCAGGCGCTGGGGCTGACCGTGTTCCTGATCACACACGATCTCGACACGCTATACGCTATCTGCGACCGGATCGCGGTATTGGCCGACCGCAAGGTGATCGCCGTGGCGCCGATGGCGGAAGTGGAAAAGCTAGAACATCCGTGGGCGCACGAATATTTCCACGGCCCGCGCGCGCGCGCGGCCCAGGACGCCCGCGAACGCGAAGCCCGCAACAACGGGCAGCGCACCCAGACACAGGCGATGTGACGATGGAAACCAAAGCCAACTACGTGCTGATCGGCGCCTTCACCATCGCGGTGGCGATCTTCGGCCTGCTGTTCGCGCTGTGGGCCGCCAAATACTCTTCGGAAAAAAGCTTCCAGGAGTACGACGTGGTCTTCAACGAGCCGGTCACCGGCCTGACCGAAGGCAGCAGCGTGCAATACAACGGCATCGCGGTCGGCACGGTGCAGGAACTGCGGCTGGCGCCGAACGATCCGCGCCAGGTCATCGCGCGGCTCAAGTTGCAGGCCGACGCGCCGGTGAAGACCGACACCACCGCCAAGCTGTCGATGACCAGCCTCACGGGCAGCCCGATCATCCAGCTCACCGGCGGCGACCCGCGCAGCCCGCCGCTGCGCGAGACGTCCGACCGCGAAGTGCCGGTAATCCGCACCCAGCCGTCCGCGCTGCAGAACATCGCCGATACCGCCAACCGCCTGGTCGAGCGCATGGATCAGGTGCTGAGCGAGGAGAACGTCAAGCGTATCGCGCAGACGCTGGAGAACATCGAAACGCTGACCGGTTCGATCGCCGACCAGCGCGAAGACCTGCGCGCGCTGATCGTCAACGCGCGCCAGTCCAGCGAGCAGCTGTCCAAGACGCTGGCCACCACCGACCGCGCGGTGAACAACGTGGACCGCGAACTGGTGCAGAAGCTGCCGGGCCTGATCGCCAAGCTCGACAGCACCCTCACCCGGCTGGATTCGGCCGCCAACGGCGCCAACAACATCCTCAGCGAGAACCGCACGGCCATCCACAGCTTCGCCAGCGACGGATTGGGCCAGCTCGGGCCGACGTTGGGCGAACTGCGTTCGCTGATCCGCGACCTGCGCAGGGTCAGCGATCGCCTGGATGCCAACCCGGCGCGTTATCTGCTCGGCCGCGACGCCCCCAAGGAGTTCGAACCTAAATGACTACCGGAATCGGGAATCGGGAATCGGGAATCGCAAAACGCGCCGCTTGCGCGACGTTCGCATTGTTGGTGGCGGTCTCGCTGCCGGCGTGTTCGATCCTCGGCAACGGATCGCCGCGCGACCGCGCCAGCATCTATGCGCCCGATCCGCGCATCCAGGCCGATCCCGCCTGGCCCGACGTGACCTGGCAGCTGGCCATCGCGCCGGCCACGGCCTCGCGGACCAGCGACACCTTGCGCATCGCGGTGCGGCCGACGCCCGGCGAGATCCAGGTCTACCGCGGCGCAAGCTGGGCCAAGACGCCGACCGACATGCTGGAGGATGCCGTGCTGCGCGGACTGGAGGACTCAGGCAAGATCCCCGCGGTCGCTCGCCAGGGCAGCGGCATCGCCGCGGACTTCAAGCTGGTGATGGATCTGCGCCGCTTCGAAGCCGACTACGCCGGCCGCGCGGCGCCGACCGCGACCGTCGAGGTCAATGCCAAGCTGCTGCACAGCATCGACCAGCAGGTGGTGGCCTCGCGCACTTTCCTGGCGACGCACGCCGCGGCCAGTACCGCCGTGCAAGACGCCGCTGCGTCCTTCGAACCGGCGTTGGCGCAGATCGCACGCGATATCGACGGCTGGGTGCTGACCTCCGGAGAAGCGCATATCCGTGTCCATGGCGACGGGCGCGCGCGCTGAATCTCTCTTCGCAAAGCGGCTTTTCGTAGGAGCGGCTTTAGCCGCGAGCTCTTCCCATTAGATCGCGCGAACGTGAGGGAAAGAGCTCGCGTCTGAAGCCGCTCCTACGAAGAGCGGACGCCCGGAACGATCCGGCGGAAAGTGAGGTTGATCCGCGCCCCGACCGGCTTGGCCGTGCGCGGCAACGCATGCCGGTAGTTCGCCTGGGTATCGCCGCGCATCACCAGCAGACTGCCGGGCGGCAAATCGACCGCGAGCTTCACCGAGGGGTCGCGGCGCTGCTTCAGCGCGAACCGCCGCGTCGCACCCAGGCTCACCGACGCAATCGTCGGCTGCGGGCCCAATTCGGCCTCGCTGTCGCTATGCCAACCCATCGAGTCGCTGCCGTCGCGATAGAGATTGGCCAGCACGCTGTTGAATCCGATGCCCAGTTCGAGCGACAAACGTTCGCGAATGGGCATCAGCGCATCCGGCCAGGGCCGCGGCGCGAAGCGCGAACCGGAATAGGTGTAGGCCGCGTCCGGATCGCCGATCCAGCAGCTCAACCGCGGCGAATCGACCTCGCGGCCGAACAGGCGGATGCGGTGGACTTCCCAGGGCACATGCGCCAATAGCCCAGCGAAGAGCGCCTGCGCCGCTTCGGCCGTCAACCAATGCGGATCGAAAGCGAGGTCGGCGTCGGCCAGTAGCCATGGCTTCAAGGGCATGGCGCGACGCTAACACGCCGCGGCTTTTCGTAAGAGCGGCTTTAGCCGCGAGCTTTGCCAGTACGATCCGGCGCCCAAGAGCTCGCGGCTAAAGCCGCTCTTACGAAAAACCCCAGCCGAACAATGGCCCAAGGCCCGCCATTTGCCGCCTTCACGCCAAAAACGCGACAATCGCGGCCATGCAAGCCGGGCTGCCAGCATGAGCGAGAACAACGAAACGATGAACACGGACGCGGTGACCCAGCCCGAGGCCGAACGCGACGTCATGGAATACGATGTGGTCGCTGTCGGCGCCGGTCCGGCCGGGCTGTCGTTCGCGATCCGCCTCAAGCAACTCAATCCGGACCTGTCGGTCTGCGTGATCGAGAAAGGCGCGACGGTCGGCGCGCATATCCTGTCAGGCGCGGTGATCGAGCCCGGTCCGCTGGATGCGCTGCTGCCCGGCTGGCGCGACGCGCCGCCGCCGATCTGCGTGCCCGCCACCGAAGACGAATTCTGGCTGCTGACCAAGACCGGCGAATACAAGCTCCCGATTCCGCCCGGCATGCACAACAAAGGCAACTTCATCGTCAGTCTGGGCGCGCTGTGCGCGTGGCTGGCGCCGCAGGCCGAGGCGCTGGGCGTGGAGATCTATCCCGGCTTCGCCGCCGCCGAAACGCTGCACGACGGCGACGGAAAGGTCGTCGGCGTGCGTATCGGCGACATGGGCGTGGCCAAGGACGGTTCGCACAAGCCCGGCTACACCGCCGGCATCGACATCCGCGCCAAGGTCACCGTGCTCGCCGAAGGCGCGCGCGGACATCTGACCAAGCGGCTGGTGAAGCGCTTCGGGCTGGACAAGGACAGCGATCCGCAGGGCTATTCGATCGGCATCAAGGAACTGTGGCAGGTGCCGGCCGGGCGCGTGTCGCCGGGCAAGATCGTGCACAGCTTCGGCTGGCCTGCCGACAACCGCATTTACGGCGGCAGCTTCCTGTATCACCTGGACAAGGACCGCATCGCGCTGGGCTACGTGAGCGGCCTCGACTACCGCGATCCGGACTACAAGCCCTGGGAAGCCTTCCAGCAGTGGAAGAACCATCCGACGGTCAAGTCGCTGCTCGAAGGCGGCAATGTGCTGTCGGCCGGCGCGCGCGCCATCGTCACCGGCGGCTGGCAGTCGCTGCCGCGAACAGAGATGCCCGGCGCATTGCTGATCGGCGATACCGCGGGCCTGTTGAACGTGCCCAAGATCAAGGGCACCCACCAGGCGATCCGCAGCGGCATGCTCGCCGCCGAGCATCTGGCGCAAACGCTGGACTGCGCCGGCTACGACGCCAAGCTGCGCGCCTCGGATGCGATGAAGGAGTTGCGCAAAGTGCGCAACGTCAAGCCGGGCTTCAAGCGCGGGCTATGGTTCGGCATGTTGAACGCCGCCTGGGAAACGGTCACCGGCGGCCTGTCGCCGTGGACGCTGAAGAACAAGCCGGACTGGTCCTCGCTGGAGAAGCTGGGCGGGCACGAACGGCCCAAGCGCGATTACGTGCAGCGCGATCTGCCGCCGCGCGACCGCCTGCAAGGCGTCTACTACGCCGCCACGGCGCACGACGAAGACCAGCCGGTACACCTGCGGGTCGCCGACACCGACATCTGCGTCACCCGCTGCACCGAGGAATACGGCAATCCGTGCACCCGTTTCTGCCCCGCCGCCGTCTACGAGATCGTCGACGACGGCGCCGGCAAACGCCTGCAGATCAACGCCGCCAACTGCGTGCACTGCAAGACCTGCGACATCAAGGATCCGTACGAGATCATCAATTGGGTGACGCCGGAAGGCGGGTCCGGGCCCAACTACCAGAACCTGTGAGTGCAGGCGGCACCCGGACGCCGGCGAAGCCGGCATCCATGCGTTGGCGAAAAAGCGGCCGGCGCGATCCGGCGGCGGATCACTTCAGCGGGAAAGGCGTCCAGCCGGTGAGCGTGGTCACCGACTGGCTGACGTAGCCGCCGTTGCTCTGCCCCAACCACAGCGTTACTTGGCCGCCGGCGCCTTGCCATGCGATATCGACGCGGCCGTTGCCGTCCATGTCGCCGCTGCCGACGACATTCAAGCCGCTGGCGGCCGCGAACGAAGCCGAGCCCGCGATCGTCGAGCCGTTCATCAACCAATATGCGAACCTGCCCGTATTCGGCTGGCGCCACAACAAGTCGGCCTTGCCGTCGGCATTCACGTCACCAGTACCCGCGAATGTCCACTGCGGGTCGATGACTACGATGCTCTGGGTGACGAAAGCGCCTGAAGTCTGGGCGAGCGAGACGGAGGTTTGGCCGGCGCTGTTCTGCCAAATGACGTCCGTCCGGCCATTACCGTCCAGATCGCCGGTGCCAAGCCCCGTATAGGAGGCACTGGCGGGGAATGCGGTCGCGGTGGTGATGGTCGGGCCGTTCATCAGCCAATAGGCGAATTGGCCGGTGCTCGTATTCCGCCAGAACAGGTCGGTCTTGCCGTCGGCATTCACGTCGCCTGTGCCCAGCGGTCTCCACGCGGCGCTCAGGGTCTGGATCACCTGTGTGCTGAAGCCACCCGACGATTGCCCGAACGAAATCGCGACTTGGCCACTGACGCTGTGCCAAACGATGTCCGCGCGGCCGTTGCCGTCCATGTCGCCAGTACCGACCGCAGCGTAAGAACTGCTTCCGTCGAATGCCACCGCGCTGGTGATGGCGGCGCCGTTCATCAGCCAATAGGCGAATCTGGCCGTGCTCGGCTGGCGCCAGAACAGGTCCGACCTGCCGTCGCCGTTGACGTCGTTGCGTTTCATCGTCGGCGATACCGCGGCACGGAACGTCGCGATGATCGGCATCGTCTGGTTCATGCTACGCGCGTTGTCGGCCGAATTGGCCACGCCGGTAGCGCGGCCGCTGTATTGCACGGCCGGATTGGCGAAATGGCGGATCGCGAACTGGTTGCTGCCGGCGAGCCGGTAGGCCATCACCGTATAGAAGCCGTTCGTCGTGGATTCCCGGTAGCCGTAGGAATAGGCATGCGCGCCGGCACTGGAACTGTCATCGACATTGTGGGCTTGGCCCATGTTGTGGCCGAATTCGTGCGCCAGCGATTCGTCCCGGCAGAAATAGGTGTTGCCGTCGCCTTCATCCACATCCGAACCGTCGCTGACCACCGAATAGCCATAGGGCTCATCGGCCTGCACGATCGGGGTCTGGTCGCCGCCGATCAGCCAGGCGATGCCGCAGCCGGCGTTCTCCGGCGTGCGGAAGTCGCGCACGAGCGCGACCAGATCGGCGCCGAGCGTGTTGCGCGCCGCACGCAAACCGGCGAAGGCCGGGTCGGGCGGAATCGGTCCGTTGTCGTTGAAACCGCTCAGCTTTTCCAGAGCGATACCGTTGTCGTTGGCGTCGGTGTACGTGACCGCGACCGTGCCGACCAGGCGAAGCCGCGCACTGACGGCGCTGTTGACGTAGGCCTGGTTAGCGATGTCGACCAGGTTGGTGAGCCTGGTGACCGCCTGAGACTGGCCGCCGTATGCCGAGGCGAAACCGTTGGTGTAACCGAGCAACACGTCCACCGTGGTCTGTGCGGCCGCGGCGGCCGCCGCGGATGTGTTGGCCTGCGGATTGGCGGCGACAGCCTTGTCCGCGGCCGCCCCGATGGCGAGCTTGGGCGGGATGAAGTAATCCGGCTTGCCGGAGGCGCGCATGGCAGCGTGATCGGCGTCCACCACCTTGTCGCTGTCCGTCTCCACCAGCCAGGAACGGCCGCCGGCCATCGTCAGGCGCAGCGGTTCTTCGCCATCGAGGGGAATGCTGCCGAAAACCGCCTTGGCGCCGAAGGTGATGACGGCATCCGCGCCGCTGGCGTCGCGGCCTATCCAGGTCCAGTTGCCGTCGGGATGCTCGATATGGCGCTCGTAGGCGAGGTCGACCGGTTCGCCGTTGGGCGCCACCAACTTTATCTGCCCACCGATGCGCGCTGCCTTGAGGGCGTGCTCTTCGCTCAAGCGCACCGAATAGGCGCGGTAGGCGCCGCTGATGCGGGGCTTGGTGCGGCGGTCGTAAGCCGCCAGCGCGCCGCGATCGGGCAAGGAGGCGAAAGTGCCCGAGGCCGGCAAAGCAGCGGCACGGGAAGCCATTGCCATGCGTGCGATTCCGTCGGCGCTCTGCGGATGTACGGCGTCGCCTGCGGCGCCCATTCGGGCCGCCCGGCCAGGATCCCACTCCGAAGTGCAGCCCGCCATCAGGCCCAGAAGGGCCGCGCCCATTACGAATCTGGAAATCACGACTGCTCTACCCCCGGATGAACGGACACAGGATACGGTCAGCATCCATACGATTCATCCTAACTTTGGATAGGGCATTGAGCCAGACCTATCGCGACGAAAGCCTGAACATACGGCCGGCGGCGGCGAAATGTGCGCTGGTTGGCTATTGCGGCCCGTTCACGTTCAACCGCGGAAGGGCGTTCCGGTCTTTTCGCGCAGCTCTACGGCACTGACGCCGGGCGCCGTCTCGACCAACACCAGTCCGTCCTCGGTCACATCCATCACCGCCAGCTCGGTGATGATGCGGTTGACGACACCCACGCCGGTCAGCGGCAGCGTGCATTCGGGCAGGATCTTGTGTTCGCCGTTCTTGGCGGTGTGCTCCATCAGCACCACGACGCGCTTCACGCCGGCGACGAGGTCCATCGCGCCGCCCATGCCCTTGACCATCTTGCCCGGCACCATCCAGTTGGCCAAGTCTCCCTTGTCGGTTACTTGCATAGCGCCGAGGATGGCCAGGTCGATATGGCCGCCACGGATCATCGCGAAGCTGTCGTGGCTGCCGAAATAGCTCGCGCCCTTGCGCGCGGTGACGGTCTGCTTGCCGGCGTTGATCAGGTCGGCGTCGACTTCGGCTTCGGTCGGGAACGGGCCGATGCCGAGCAGGCCGTTTTCGGACTGCAGCCACACGTCCACGCCGTCGGGAATGAAGTTGGCCACCAGCGTCGGCAGGCCGATGCCGAGATTGACGTAGGCGCCGTCGGTGAGCTCCTGCGCGGCGCGTTGCGCCATTTGGTCGCGGGTCCAGGGCATGTCGGTTCCTTGGTGGTCAGGCGGCGCGCACGGTGCGCTGTTCGATCCGCTTTTCCGGATTCGGGTTATGGACGATGCCGTCCACGTAGATGCCGGGCAGATGCACGTGATCGGGATCGATCGCGCCGATTTCGACCACTTCCTCGACCTCGGCGAGGCAGATCTTGCCGGCCATCGCCACAGCGGGATTGAAATTGCGCGCGGTCTTGCGGAACACCAGGTTCCCGGATTTATCCGCTTTCCAGGCCTTGACCAGCGAGACATCGGCCTTCAGCGCTGTTTCCATCACGTAATGGTGGCCGTCGAATTCGCGGGTTTCCTTGCCTTCGGCCACCACCGTCCCGTAGCCGGTGCGGGTGAAAAAGGCGGGAATGCCTGCGCCGCCGGCGCGCAGGCGCTCGGCGAGGGTGCCCTGGGGATTGAATTCGAGTTCGAGTTCGCCCGACAGGAATTGGCGCTCGAACTCCTTGTTCTCGCCGACGTAGGACGAAATCATCTTCTTGATCTGCCGCGTCTCCAACAACAGGCCCAGGCCGAAACCGTCGACGCCGGCGTTGTTCGAGATCACCGTCAAACCCTTGACTCCGCTATCGCGCAGTGCGGCGATCAGCGCTTCGGGAATGCCGCACAGGCCGAAGCCGCCGACCGCGAGCGTCTGTCCGTCGGCGACCACGCCTCGCAGCGCTTCTTCGGCGCCGGCCCTGACCTTGTTCTTGCGTGCGGCATCGCCCATGGAACGGCTCCGTTGCGTGATGGCGGCATTTTAGCCCGCCGGAGCGTCGCAAGGCACCGGACTTTCGGGCAATGGCCGCACGACGGCACGCTAGAATCCGCGGATGACCCGCATCGCCTTAGCCACCGCCATCGCCGCCACCGGCCTTGACGACGACATGCCTTCCCTGCTGGCCGCCTGCGCCAGGGCCGGACTTTCGGCGCAAGCGCTGGCATGGGACGACCCCACCGTGAGCTGGCATCGTTTCGATGCCGTGCTGCTGCGTTCGCCGTGGGACTACACCGAGCGGCTGTCCGAATTCCTGGCGTGGTGCGAACGGGTGGACCGCGTCTCGCGCCTGCTCAACCCGTTGCCTGTGCTGCGCTGGAATACCGACAAGCATTACCTCGCCCAACTCGCGGCCCGCGGCGTTCCGGTGGTGCCCAGCGTTTTCGTCGAACCCGACATGGAGCCGATGCCGAGCCTGCAGGCCTTCCTCGCCGGCCATCCGGATGCCGGCGAGTTCGTGGTCAAGCCTGCGGTCAGCGCCGGTTCGCGCGATACCCAGCGCTATTCGCGCGCCCAGGAATTCGCTGCCGCCAACCATGTCGGCAGGCTGCTGGACGCCGGGCGCAGCGTGCTGTTGCAGCCGTATCTGGCATCCGTGGATCGCGACGGCGAGACGGCGCTGATGCATTTCGACGGCGAATTCAGCCATGCCATCCGCAAGGGCCCGTTGTTGCGGCCGGACCAAGGCGCGACCGAAGCGTTGTTCGCGGCCGAGGCGATCGTGCCGCGCACGCCGGGCGACGACGAAAAAGCGCTGGCGCGCGACGTGCTGGCCGCCATGTCCCAGCTACTGACCCTGGATGCGCCGCTGCCGTATGCGCGCGTCGACCTGATCCGCGATGCGGACGGCGCGCCGCGCCTGCTGGAACTGGAGTTGTGCGAGCCGTCCTTGTTCTTCGATCACGCCCCGGGCAGCGCCGACGCTTTCGTGAAGCTGCTGGCCGAGCGACTCATCGGTTCCTCGCGAAAAAAACGACGCGCCGCTCTGTAGAGCGGGGCTTGCGCCGCTGCTCCGCGCAGGTGCGAATTTATTCGCGCGCTTTTGCTTCATTCGGTGAAAAACGTGCGAATGAATTCGCACCTGCGAAAGCAAAAGCAGCGGCGCAAGCCCCGCTCTACAAAACCCGATGCTCAGCTGCGGCCGTACACGTCTTCCAGGCGGACGATATCGTCCTCGCCCAGATAGCCGCCCGACTGCACTTCGATCAGCTCGACCGGCTCGGTGCCGCGATTGCGCAGGCGGTGCACGCTGCCGAGCGGAATGTAGGTACTCTGGTTTTCGCGCAGGTCGAACACCCTGTCGTCGCAGGTCACCTCGGCCGTGCCCGACACGACGATCCAGTGTTCGGCCCGATGCGCGTGCTTCTGCAGGCTGAGCGCGGCGCCGGGCTTGACCACGATGCGCTTGACCTGGAAGCGCTCGCCCATGTCGATGGAATCGTAGCTGCCCCACGGGCGGTACACCTTGCGGTGGAACAGATGTTCCTGGCGGCCGGCGGCTTTGAGCTTGTCGACGATCGCTTTGACGTCCTGCACGCGGTCCTTGCGCGCCACCAGGGTCGCATCCGGGGTATCGACGATGATCAGCTCCTCGACGCCGATCGTCGCGATCATGCGCCGGGCCGACGCATGTACCAGGCTGTCGCGCGTGTCGATGGAAATGACGTCGCCGTCGTAGAGATTGCCGTCGGCGTCGCGCTCGGCGACCGACCACAGCGACGACCACGAACCGATGTCGCTCCAGCCGCAACTCACCGGCACGACGGCGGCGCGTTCGGTCTTTTCCATCACCGCGTAGTCGATGGAATCGTTGGGGCTCTCGGCGAAGGCCTGCTTGCCGACGCGGATGAAGTCCAGGTCCGCCTCGGCGTCCGCGTAGGCGTTGCGGACGGCGTCGAGCATGGCCGGCGCGTGCCGCGACAGTTCGTCCAGATAGCGCTGCGCCTTGAACAGGAACATGCCCGAATTCCAGGCGTAGCTTCCTTCGGCGAGATAGCGCTCGGCCGTGGCCTGATCGGGTTTCTCGACGAAACGTTCGATCCGGTAGCCGCCCTCCAGCGCCTCGCCGCGGAGGATGTAGCCGTAACCGGTTTCGGCGTAATCGGGCTGGATGCCGAAAGTCACCAGCCAGCCTTGTTCGGCCAACGACGCGGCGCGCACGATGGCTTCGCGGAAAGCGGCCTCGTCTTCGATCAGGTGGTCGGCGGGGAGCACCAACATCGTGGCGTCCGGATCCTTGGCGATCAGGTGCTGGGCCGCAAGCGCGATCGCCGGCGCGGTATTGCGCGCGATCGGCTCGAGCAGGATGCCGCCGTTGCCGACGCCGATCGCCTGCAACTGTTCGCCGACCATGAAGCGGTGATCCTCGCTGCATACCGTGACCGGCAATTGCACGTCCGGCAAGGCTTCGGCGCGGCGTATGGTCTCTTGGAACAGCGACAGATCGCCGACCAGCGCCAGGAACTGCTTGGGCAGGTTCTGCCGCGAGAGCGGCCAGAGCCGCGAACCGCTGCCGCCACTGAGGATTACCGGATGGAGCATAGAAGCACTCTCGCGGGGCATGGGCCCGGGCCCGCTAGTTTATATGCCGCTGGAGTTTCCGGCATTGGGCGCCGGAAATCGCTGTTAATGCTGGTTTCATGCCTGCGGATGGAACCGCAATCAGTCCGCGCGCAGCACAGCGGCCGCCAGGCGCTCGGCCAGCGCTTCGGCCGTGTTCTCCCCGGTATCGAGCACGAATTCCGCCGCCTCGGGCGTCTCGTACGGCGAATCTATGCCGGTGAAGTTTTTGATGAGGCCGGCGCGCGCTTTGGCATAAAGGCCTTTCTCATCGCGCTTTTCCGCGACTTCGAGCGGCGTGTCCACGAACACTTCGAGAAATTCGCCATCCGCGAACAGGTCGCGCGCCATGCGGCGCTCGGCGCGGAACGGGGAGATGAAGCTCACCAGCACGATCAGCCCGGCGTCGACCATCAGCTTGGCCACTTCCGCCACGCGACGTATGTTTTCGACACGGTCCTCGTCGGTGAAGCCCAGATCCTTGTTGAGGCCATGGCGCACGTTGTCGCCGTCGAGCAGATACGTGTGGTGGCCCGCGGCAAGCAAGCGCTTCTCCACCAGGTTGGCGATGGTCGACTTGCCCGAGCCGGACAGGCCGGTGAACCACAGGCAGCGCGCCTGCTGTCCCTTGATCCGCGCGCGCGCGGCCTGGTCGACATCGACGTGCTGCCAATGGATGTTGGCGGCGCGGCGCAACGCGAAGTCGATCGTTCCGGCCGCGACGGTAGCGTTGTCCTGCCGGTCGATCAGGACGAAGCCGCCGAGCTCGCGATTGTCGGCATAGGCCTCGAAGGCGATGGGTTCGTCGAGGTACAAATTGCAATAGCCGACTTCGTTCAACTCAAGATGCTTGGCCGCCAGCTGCTTCTGGGTGTTGACGTCGACCTTGTGCTTGATCTCCGTGATCTGCGCGGCGACGGTGCGCGCGCCGATTTTCAGCCAGTACGAGCGGCCCGGCAGCAGCGGCTGTTCGCCCATCCACAGCACGTGTGCGGCGAACTGGTCGGCGACCTGCGGCGGATCGGATGCGGCCGCGATCACGTCGCCGCGGCTGATGTCGATTTCGTCGGCGAGGGTGAGCGTCACCGCCCGACCCGCGCCGGCGCGAGCCAGGTCGCCGTCGGCGGTAACGATGCGCGCGACGCGCGAGCGGCGTCCCGACGGCAGCGCCACCACGCCCGCGCCCGGAGCGATTTCGCCCGCGGCCACGGTGCCGGCGAAGCCGCGGAAATTCTGGTCGGGCCGCGAGACCCATTGCACCGGCATGCGGAACCCGATGTCGCGCGCGTCGTCGGCCGCGTCGACTTCTTCGAGATGCCCGAGCAGCGCCGGCCCGCGGTACCAGGGCATCGCCGGCGAAAGCGCCAGCACGTTGTCGCCTTTCAGCGCCGATACCGGAATCGGAACCACATTATGGATGCCGAGCTGCGCGGCGAGCTCGCGGTAACCGTCGACGATGCCGTCGAATACGGCCTGGTCGTAACCGACCAGGTCCATCTTGTTCACCGCCAGCACGACGTGGCGGATGCCCAACAACGAGGCGATATAGCTGTGCCGACGGGTCTGGGTCAGCAGGCCTTTGCGTGCGTCGACCAGCACCACCGCCAGTTCCGCGGTGGAAGCGCCGGTAGCCATGTTGCGCGTGTACTGCTCGTGGCCCGGGCAGTCGGCGACGATGAATTTGCGCTTGTCGGTGCCGAAGAAACGGTAGGCGACGTCGATGGTGATGCCCTGCTCGCGTTCGGCGGACAGGCCGTCGACCAGCAGTGCGAAGTCGATTTCGCCGTTCTGGGTGCCGAAACGCAGGCTGTCCGATTGCAGCGCGGCCAGCTGGTCGTCCAACAGCAGCTTGCTGTCGTGCAGCAGCCGGCCGATCAGCGTGCTCTTGCCGTCGTCGACGCTGCCGCAGGTGATGAAGCGCAGCAGACGCTTGCTTTCGTGCTGCCGCAGGTAGGCCGCGACCGCCGCGGAGGCTTCTTCGTTGCGCGCCATCAGAAGTAGCCCTCCTGCTTTTTCTTCTCCATCGAGGCCGTCGGGTCGTGGTCGATCACCCGGCCCTGCCGTTCCGATGTGGTGGCGACCAGCATCTCGGCGATGACCTTCTCCAGCGTATCGGCTTCGGATTCGATCGCGCCGGTCAGCGGATAGCAGCCGAGCGTGCGGAAGCGCACCTTCCTGAGCGCCGGGCGCTCGCCTTTGGCCAAGGGCAGGCGCTCGTCGTCGACCAGGATCAGCGCGCCGTCGCGCTCCACCACCGGCCGCTCGGCCGCGAAGTACAACGAAGGCACCGGTATCTTCTCGCGGTAGATGTACAGCCAGACATCGAGTTCGGTCCAATTGGAGAGCGGAAATACGCGCACCGATTCGCCTTTGCGCACGCGGGTGTTGTACAGGTTCCACAATTCCGGGCGCTGGTTCTTCGGATCCCAGCGGTGCCTGTCGTTGCGGAAGGAGAAGATGCGTTCCTTGGCGCGCGACTTTTCCTCGTCGCGGCGCGCGCCGGCGATGGCCGCGTCGAAACGCCATTTGTCCAGCGCCTGCTTCAACGCCTGCGTCTTCATCAGATCTGTGTGGACGGCGGCGCCGTGGGTGATCGGTCCCACGCCCTGGGCCACGCCGTCGAGATTGGTGTACGTGCGCAGTTCCAGGCCGGTCTGCGCCGCGCGCAGGTCGCGGAAAGCGATCATTTCGCGGAATTTCCAGCCGGTGTCCACGTGCAGCAGCGGGATCGGCGGCCGGGCCGGATGGAAGGCCTTCAGCAGCAGGTGGAACAGTACCGAGCTGTCCTTGCCGACCGAATACAGCATCACCGGATTGCGCAATTCGGCCACGACCTCACGCAGGATGTGGAGGCTTTCGGCTTCCAGCCGGTCGAGGTGGGAAAGCGTGGAAGGGGTCACGACGGCCTGGGAAGCGGGACAAGTCCGGCATATTAGCCCCGCCGTTCAGCGTGCAGGGCGCGGCGCGGACCCTGAACTGGTTCCTTCTCGCCATGAGCTTATGCCGGGCCCTGCGCGTCCGGCCGGGTCGCACGGCCGGGGCCGGACCCGTTAAAATCCTGGGTTCCCGCATTCCAGGCCGGCCGCGAGGCCCGCCGACCCCCACAAGGACTCCCGGCACGATGAAGATTCTCGTCGGCTACAAGCGCGTGGTGGACTTCAATGTCCGCATCCAGGTCAAGCCGGACGGTTCCGGCGTGGTCACCGACGGCGTCAAGCTGTCGGCCAACCCTTTCGACGACATTGCCCTGGAAGAAGCCCTGCGTCTGCGCGACAAGGGCATCGCCACCGAAGTCGTGGTCGCCACGATCGCCCCGGCCGACGCCCAGGCCCATCTGCGCAACGGCTTGGCGATGGGCGCCAACCGCGCCATCCACGTGGTATCCGACCAGCCCATCCAGCCGCTGACCGCGGCCCGCACCCTGCTCAAGCTGATCGAGAAGGAACAGCCGGACATCGTCATCCTGGGCAAGCAGGCGATCGACGACGACGCCAACCAGACCGGGCAGATGCTGGCCACGCTGTGGGGCCGTCCGCAGGCCACTTTCGCTTCCAAGCTTGAGGTGGCGGACGGCAAGGCCACGGTGACCCGCGAGGTCGACGCCGGACTGGAAACGCTGGAAGTCGACCTGCCGGCCGTCGTCACCACCGATTTACGTCTTAATGAGCCCCGCTTCATCAAGCTGCCCGACATCATGAAGGCCAAGAGCAAGCCGCTGGAAACGATCGCCTTCGCCGATCTCGGCGTGGATACCGGCGACACCCTCAAGACCACCCATTACGCGCCCCCGCCCAAGCGCAGCAAGGGCGTGATGGTGAAGGACGCGGCCGAACTGGTCGCCGCACTCAAGCAGAAGGGGTTGCTGTAATGAGCAAGGTACTGATCGTCGCCGAACACCTGGGCGGCAAGCTCAACGCCTCCACCGCCAAGTGCGTGTCGGCGGCCCAGGCGCTGAAGCCCGAAGCCATCGACATCGTCGTGCTGGCTGCCGATCCATCCGGCGTCGCGGCCGAAGCCGCGCAGATCGCCGGCGTCGCCAAGGTGCTAGCCGTCGCCAACGCCGCGAACGCCGATGCGATCGCGCAGATCCAGGCACCGCAAATCGCCAAGCTCGCCGCCGGTTACAGCCACGTCTTCGGCCCCAGCACCACGTTCGGCAAAGACTTGATGCCCTGTGTCGCCGCCCTGCTCGGCGTGGCGCAGGTATCCGACGTGATGGCGGTGGAAGGCAGTCACACCTTCAAGCGGCCGATCTACGCCGGCAACGCCATCGTCACGGTCGAAGCGCCGGCCGACCACGCCGTGGTCGCCACCGTGCGCACCGCCTCCTGGCCGGAAGCGGCCAAGGGCGGCAGCGCCGCGGTCGAAGCGGCATCGGTCGACGCCGCATTGCCTACGCATACCCGCTATGTCGGTCTCGCCGCAGGCAAGTCCGACCGCCCCGATCTGCAGAGCGCCAAGCGCGTGGTGTCCGGCGGCCGCGGCGTCGGCTCGGCGGACAACTTCAAGATCATCTACGACTTCGCCGACAAGCTCGGCGCCGCCGTCGGCGCCTCGCGCGCGGCCGTCGACGCCGGCTACGTGCCCAACGAGCTGCAGGTCGGCCAGACCGGCAAGATCATCGCGCCCGATCTGTACATCGCCATCGGCATCAGCGGCGCCATCCAGCACCTGACCGGCATCAAGGACGCCGGTACCATCGTCGCGATCAACAAGGATGCGGACGCGCCGATCTTCGAGATTGCCGATATCGGGCTGGTGGGGGATCTTTTCAAACTGTTGCCAGAGCTGCAGCAGGCTCTATGAAGCCCGAGGGCGGCAGCAACGCCATTGCGCTGATCGGCCCGATGCCGCCGCATCGCGGCGGCATCGCTCAATACGGTCTGCGCTTGCACCAAGCGCTGCGGAACCGGCTCGATGCAACTACCTTCGCGTTCAAAAGGCAGTATCCCGCGTGGTTGTATCCGGGCGAGTCGGACATCGATCCGGGCTCGGAACGCATCCTTGACGGCAACGTCCGCTACATCATCGATTCGCTCAATCCGCTGACTTGGTTCCGGGCTGCCGAAGAGATAGCTGCGTTGCGCCCCACCGCGGCAGTGATGCAGTGGTGGACGGTATTCTGGTGGCCGGCGTTCGCGCTTATCGCGATTCGGCTGCGTGGCAAGGGAATTCCGGTGATCCTGCTCTGCCACAACGTCGTCGACCACGAGACGTCTTCGTGGAAGGAATGGCTTTCCACAAGCATCCTCTCGCTCGCAAGCGGCTTTATCGTGCATTCCAACGAGCATCGCGATCTGCTGGCGGCGCGCTTCGTCGGGCGGCCGATCATGCAAGCCGCGATTCCCGCCTACGCCGACCATCCGCAGCCGTCTCGCAAGCTGGCCAAGCGCGGAAGGCTGGATCTGCTCTTCTTCGGCTTTTTACGGCCGTACAAAGGCTTGGACGTGCTGCTGGACGCACTGGAACTTCTAGACGACCGCGAGATCTACCTGACCGTGGCCGGCGAAGCGTGGGAGGACTGCGCGGCGACCGTCGAACGCATGCGCAAGGCGGCCAAGGACAATCTCGAACTGCACCTAGAGTTCGTCCCGGCCGATCTCGCCGCAGCCTTGTTCGATCGCGCCGACGCGGTGGTGTTGCCCTACGAAAGAGCGTCAGGAAGCGCGGTCGTGGCGCTGGCCTACAACTTCGACAAGCCCGTCATCGCCAGCCGCGTCGGAGGCTTGCTGGATGCGGTCGTCGAGGGCGAGACCGGCTTCTTCTTTTCGCCGGGGAATCCGCGCGAACTGGCCGATATCTTGTCCGCTCTGGATCGCCCACGCCTGCAGGAACTCGCGCACGGCGTGGCGAGCTATCGAAGCAGCCACGGCTGGGATCGGTTCGCCGAGGCCGTGGACGATTTGGCCGGCCAAGTAGGCGGCGACAAGAATGCCCGGAGTAGGCCATGAATCCCATCTTCAACGTCGCGCGCAGCATGCAGAATGCGGCACTGCTGCTTCCACGCCACTGGCAACTACCGCTGCGCTACCGAGTGCAAAGCCTCGTGGGGGGGCTGGAGCCGGAATTCAAAGTTCTAGCGGATATCGTGCCGCGCGGACGCGCCGCCATCGACGTGGGCGCGAACATGGGCGTTTACACATATGCGCTCGCACGCATCGCGATGCATGTCCACGCCGTCGAACCGCAAACGGCGTGCTGCGAGACAATCGCCGCTTGGGCCGAGGGGCGCGGCAACGTCGAAGTGCACAACATAGGGGCGGGCGCCGCGGCAGGCCGGCTGACGCTTTACATCCCCTGCCCCGGCGGCAAGCCGCTGGGTACGCGCGCCTCGTTCATACCGGTGCAGGGCGAGCACATGGAAACTTTCGTGCCGGTGCGCCCGCTGGATGAGCTCGGCGTGCGCGATGTCGGCTTCATCAAGATCGATGCGGAAGGCTTCGAACGCGACGTGCTCAAGGGCGCCAAGGGCCTGCTCGACCGCGACAGGCCGAACGTCCTCATCGAGATCGATCCGCAACGCTTGCCCGCAGCTGAATTCCAGGCGACTTTCGAATTGCTGGAATCGCTCGGCTACGATGCGCACTATTACGACGGGAAAGCCCTGATTCCCTGTGACGCATCCGTGCAGGCGAAGCAGCCGCATCGATACAATTTCATCTTCAAGCCGCGGCTCGCGGAAGGGAAGACGCGATGAACGACGGCGCATACTCTCCGGCGGACAGGAAGGCGCACGTGATCCTGGATACGGAATCGCGCGTGCAGAAAGCCAGGAAGATCGTCAATCTGCTCGGCGAAAACAGGATCCGGTCAGCGCGCAGGATACTGGAGATCGGCTGCGGTTCCGGGGTAATCGCCAGCGCTTTGGCCGCACTCGGCGAAGGCCGCATCGAGGTGCATGCCGTTGACGTGGAAGACAACCGGACCGAGACCGACAACTATCGGTTTCACCTGGTCGGGAGCGCCGCCCTGCCGTTCGACGACGGCCATTTCGACATCGTCGTTAGCAACTACGTCATCGAGCATGTGGGGACGCCGGAGGAACAGGCCATTCACCTGCGCGAGATCGAACGGGTGCTCAGCGAAGCGGGTGTCGCCTATCTCGGCATACCCAACAAGTGGAGGCTCGTCGAGCCTCACTACCGTTTGCCGTTTCTGAGCTGGTTTCCGCAATCCCTCAGCGACCGCTATGTTCGCTGGAGCGGGCGCGGCACCCATTACGACTGCATCCCGCTCAGCTTGGGTCATGCGCAGGATCTGTTGGCCGGGGCGAAACTCGATTCCCGCAACATCACGCTTGCTGCTTTGCGCGAAACGTTGGCGGTGGAGAAGCCGGACAGTGCCGTCGCACGCCTGATCAACAATTTCGCCCCGGACTGGCTGCTCGCGCTCGGCCTGCCGATCATGCCGGTTTACATTTTCCTGCTCAGCAAACAGCAGGCGTGAAGTCGCCGCACGAGCGCACCGCCACTGCAACCATGAAACGCCATTCGCCATGACCGATATCGAAGAACAGATCCGCATGCATTCCGGCGAGTACGTCGACGACTACGAACGCAAGCCGATCTCGAGGATCGCGCGCCTCGTACCGCGGATGGCGCTGGGCAACGGAGAGGAACTGGCCGATTTCGCCTGCGGCAACGCCATGCTGCTCCCGGTCACCTATCGCCTCGTGAAACACTACCACGGCGTCGATTTCTCTCCGGATTTCATCGCAGCGGCAAAGCGGCGCGCGCAGTCTTTGGGGGCCGACAACGCCACCTTTTACTGCCAGGACATCATCGATTTCTGCGGCGCCCGGCCCGAGGCGTTCGATGTGGCGACGGCACTCGATTTCTCGGAGCATATCGACGACGACGACTTCGTAGCCATATTCTCGGCGATACGTTCTTCGCTGCGCCCGAACGGACGCTTGTACCTGCACACTCCCAATCTGACGTTCTTCCTCGAACTCCTCAAACAGCGCGGCATCTTGCGCCAGTTCCCGCAGCACATCGCCGTGCGCGACGCCGGGCATAACGTGCGGTTGCTGGAACGCTGCGGGTTCGGCCGCGCGCGGATCAAGGTCGACGAGATCCCCCACTACAACGTAATGCGCGCCGTCCACCCGCTCCGCGCCGTGCCCGGCATCGGTAAATTCTTCGCCGCACGACTGTTCGTCGAGTGCCGGAAATGATCCATCGGCCAGCGATCAAAATCGTCGGCCTGCTGCTATCCCTGGCCTGTCTGGCCTTCTTCGCCAACGAAGCGTACCGGGCGTTCGCCCACCAACCCGCGTCGCTGGCCGATTCCTCGTTGTTGCGGGCCATCCCGATCGCGATGATCCCTTTTTTGCTCGCCTATGCCGCGCTGGCGGGCGCCTGGTATTGCCTGCTCAGGCTGCTTGGCTTGAAAGCTTCGCCCTCGCTCGCATTGGGAATCTACCTGGTCACCCAAATCGCAAAATACCTGCCGGGCAACGTAGGACACCACATCGGGCGTGTTTATCTGGCGGGCCGCCACGGCTTGCCTGCCTTCCGCGTGGGCTTGAGCATGGTCGCAGAGATGCTGCTGATCGTGGCGACTGCGTGCTTACTCAGCCTGCCTCTGGCGCCGACGCTCGTCGAACGGCTGAGCGCCAGCAAATGGGGTCAGAATACTGTCTTCTATGCCGGCGCGGCGATCGTTATCGGCTTGTCCGCGACGCTCTATCTACTTCGTCGTCATCACGCAATCGCCTCGGCGCGCAGCCACTTGCGCGCGGCCATTCGCGAGGCACGCGATGGGCGCGCGCCCTGGTTCCTTATCGGCGCCATAGCCCTCAGCGTGCTTGGACTTGCGTTGGCCGGCTCCAGCCTGGTGGCGCTGTTTGCCTTGGCCGCACCATTGACCGCCGGCATGCTGGCCAAGGGCGTCGCCTTGGTTTGCGTGGCGTGGATCGCCGGATTCTTGACCCCGGGTGCGCCCGCCGGCCTAGGCGTGCGCGAAGCCATTCTGCTTGCGGGCCTGAGCAGCATGTTCGATCGCCAACTGTCGCTGGAAGCGACGATCATGTTCCGGGGCGTGTCGGTAGCGTCCGATTTGATCGCCTTCATTTGTGGGGTGTTGCTGCTGCGGCGCTCGCGCGAAATCCCTTCCACCCTTGCCGATCCGTGAAGCGGCCCGCCTGCCCGCCGGCCTATCTGCGGAGATGACCCGCCTGCCATAATGGGTCCGCCGCCCCATCGCCAAAGAGCCCGATCCGATGAAGCTGATCATCCAGATGCCCTGCCTGAACGAAACCGGCACCCTGGCAATCGCACTGGATGCCTTGCCGCGATCGGTACCTGGATTCGACGAGGTCGAGTGGCTGGTCGTCGATGACGGCTCGACCGACAACACGGCCGAACTGGCCAAGCAATTGGGCGTCGATCATGTCGTCCGCCATCCGGTCAATCGCGGTTTGGCCGCGGCTTTCATGACCGGGCTCGACGCCTGCCTTCGCCTAGGCGCCGATGTCATCGTGAATACCGACGCTGATAACCAATACTGCGGCGAGGACATACCCAAGCTCACCGGACCAGTGCTCGCCCAGGAAGCCGATATCGTCATCGGCGCCCGGCCGATCGATCAGACCGAGCACTTCTCTTGGATTAAAAAGAAGCTGCAGCGCCTGGGCAGCTGGGCCGTACGCGTAGCCAGCAAGACCGACGTGGCCGATGCCCCGAGTGGTTTCCGCGCTATGTCCCGCGAAGCCGCGATGCGGCTCAACGTGTTCAATGCCTACACCTATACCCTGGAAACCATCATCCAAGCCGGACAGAGCAACTTGCGCATCGCGTCCGTACCGATACGCACCAACGCCGAACTCCGCCCGTCGCGTCTGGTCAAGAGCATCCCCAGTTACGTGCGCCGTTCGCTGATCACCATACTTCGTATATTCGTGATCTACCGTCCTGTGGCCTTCTTTTTCTGGCCAGCGGTGCTGTTCGGCGCCGTAGGCGGGGTCGCCGTTTTGCGTTTCCTATATTTCTATTTCGTGGCCGCGTCCGGCGGCGGCCACGTTCAGTCGCTCATCATCGGAGCGATGTGCATCGTGCTCAGCGCTCTGTTGTTCATGATCGCGCTGCTTGCGGACATGATCTCGGCCAACCGCAAACTGCTCGAGCGAATCGCGCTGCGGCTCCAGAAGATCGAACACAACATCCCCGCGAAGTGACTTGGCTCTGGCAGCGTGCCAGGATGCCGCGCATGCGACGCATGGCGTTGGCTATCGAATCGTCATCGCTTCCAGGCCGAAGGCGAGTTGCCGTCCGTCTGACGATTCGCCAAGACTCAACGGAGAAGCCGCATCCGGCGTTTCGAGCTCCAGGGTCAGGCCTTCCGAATCGGGTAACGGTGCCAGGGGCGCCAGGGGTACGACCAATTCCACCCGCGACGCGGGATGGCGAACCTCGGTTTCCATCAGCGTGCGCCGGTCCCTGAGCACCCTTATCCGTTGCAGCGGCGCGCCGGGTCGCGTGTAGACGCGTCCTTTCAATACCAGTTCGCGGGCCGACTGATCGGGCGCCAACACGGTTTGTGGCAACTTGATTTGCGCCCGCGTGGAGTTCGTCCATACGCCCCACCCCTCCGGCGAACTCCAGCCAGAGCCCAATATATCTTTGCTTCGCCAGCTGATTGCGCACTTGAGCCGCGTTTCTGCATCAGCCAAGCGGTGCAACCGCAGTTCCAAGTCGTATCTCGGCCCGACCGACGTCGGCGGAGAAGAGCCATGCTTGAACGCCATCGTCAACAGTCTGATGGATTCGACCGGAACGAATCCCGCCCGCCTCTCCGGATCGTCCGAGACGAGATAGACATCATCGTATTTCTTGTCCAACGCCGCGATATAGTCGGCATTGCATAAATCATCGGCGTTTATCCGGATCGCATTCAATCCATACGAATACACCAGAGGTGTTTTTAGCTCCCTTGAGAAGGAAAAGTTGAGCGATGAATCGAGCAGGATGATGTCTCCTCGATCCGCCAACGCGGCCATCCTGTCCAGGGATTCGAGCGTGCCGCCGTTTTCTTCCTTCCCCAACTGCATGAACGACAACGCGAGGCACCAGATCCCCCCAAGCGCCAGCAGTGTTCTCAGCCAAACCTGAGCGGCAGTTGCCGACGCCGACGCGCACAGTGTGAACAGCAAGAGATACGGGACGAATTCGCTGACCAGGTACCGTGCGTAGTAAGGCTGGTATGGCAAATACCAAAGCAAGACGCATACATGGGCGAAGAAGCATATAGCGAAGAAAAGCAACAGACGGAGCTCCATCGCTAGACTGCGGCGAAATGAAGCGACGAAAAAGGCGGCCATGATGAAAGGCGACAGATACACCGTACCGGCCACGAAGCTGTTCGCAGCAACCGCGCGCCATCCCTGGTGCGAGAGCCGCAACCGGGTGCCCAGCCAAGGGTCCTGGCTGTAGGCGTCCGTAAACCCCAGACGATACGCCTTGTACAACGCGATCGCGGCAAACAGCACGGCCAGGAAGGGAAGGGCTTTGCCGCCGAAGCCGGCAAGCCTCCTCAGCCAATCGAGCTTCCAGTCGCGACGAACCACTATCCATAAGGCAACGCAGGTTGCCGCTGCCAACCCGATCAACGACAACAAAATCCCTTTCCAACGGTCGCCGAGCAAAGGACCGAATGCGCCCGCGTAGATGTCGCGGGCATAGGGGGCGGACCACTTGAGGCCGTACAGCACGCTTACCACGTAGAGCGATACGACTGCGCCTACCCATAACAGCAGGGCACGCCTGCGCTCGGAAGTGCCCTCGAACAGAAGGACCGTCACGAAAACAGCCAACACGAACGGCATGTACATGAAGCCGGAGATGCGGGTCGCGAATACCAGCCCGAACGCGGCGGCCGAGAGAACCAGCATGCGCGCTCCGCCGCCCTCGTCCCGGCTCCGCCAGTACAATGCCACGAAGGTCAATGCCATGGCCGAGAATGCCATGGTCGGCACTTCCGTCAGCGGAAACTTGGAAAAGAAAGCGTGCAGCGGGTTGACCGCCAGCAGCAGTCCTGCCGCCAAGCCGACGCGAGCGCTGCCGGTCAACATCTGCGCCAAGCATTGGAAATACAGCAAGGAAAGCAACGACAGGAATACCAGCCCATACACCGCAAAACCAGGGCCGCCGCCCAGTTCAAAGAGCGCAAGCCAAACAGGAAAGAGGTGATAGAACTGAAAGACCAGGCCGTCGGCGGTGGTGTAGTTGCCCGGCAGGTATGACGGCGCGTAATTGGCGGCCTGGTAGAGCATTCGATGAGCCGGATCGGTCATGCCGGCCAGAACGTGGTCGACGGGCTGAAGCGCACCCGTCCTGGCCAGTTCCATGGCCATGTTCATGTAGAGGCCTTGATCCTGACCTCCCAATACATAGACGTATGGCGTAAGCCGGAAGAACAGGCCTACGCCTAGGACGAGGGCTATTTGCCAAAGCGGCGGAAACCAACCCGAAACCAGCGCCGAGCGGCGGGTCAGATAGCCGTATCCGCCGGCCATCCCGACCGCCGCAAGCCATATCTGAGGAGCGCTGAAGATGCCCAGGCGCAAGCTCAGCAAGCCGGCGGCAGACATCGACAACACCCAAACGGTCAGCAATTCGATTGCACGGCCCGTGTCGCGGAAAATATACGCGTTGGCGCTTGGGCTTGAAAGATTCACTGCTCGCCTCCTCCCCATCGAATCCCCCTAGGCACTATCGGCGAAGCATTTCCCCCAACCTGCGCGCGGCTTCGGACCAACTATGCCATTTGAATCCTGGCAGCCTGCCGGCCCGATTGTCCATAGCGAGCGAGGATTTGATGGCGGCCGCAAGCTCGATCGGCTGAGCTGCCGGAAAATAGAGGGCATGGTCTGCGGCGATCTCCCGAAACACAGGAATATCGCTCAGCAACAAAGGCACGCCAAGGCTCCCAGCCTCGACCACTGGCAGCCCGAATCCTTCGGCGATCGACGCCTGGATCAGGCCCGCCGCGTGCTGCAGCAATTCGCCGATATCGCTGTCGCTCGCGCCTTGCAGCCAGACCAGGCGCCGGCCGTTTTCCGGATGGGCTTCGAGCCGCGCGGCCAGCTCGTCGACGTTCCAACCGCGCTTGCCTATGATCACAAGACCCGCGTCCACGCCCTCAGCCCACAGACGCTCGAATGCTTCGAGTACGGTAGCGTAATCCTTCCTTGGTTCGATCGTTCCGATCGCTGCGAATACAGGACGCCCGCCCATGATCCGCAGCAACTCGCCGATCTTTTGCCCTCCTGCAACCGGCGATGCGGCCAGATCGCAACCCAGATGCACGCTGCGGGCCCATGGGCGCCTGGGCCCGCCATCGGCAAGCACTTCGTCCATGAATGCTTCCAGATCGCGACGGGTCGACTCGGAATTGCAGATGAAGCCGTCCGCCGTCCTGATCGCGTGCGTGAGCCAGCGACGAAACACCGGCGGCATGACGGGATCGCACGTTTCCGGAAGTCGTATCGGTATCAGATCGTGCACCATCCAAACCACTTCCGCCCCCGCTTGCCACGCGGTCCAGTGAAAATAGTCGAAGCGCTCCGGGGACCACCACGAAGAATCAAGCATGAATACGATATCGCCGGGCCTCGGCGCTACAAGGACGTCCTCGCCTTCGCAGGAAACACCGAGCCGATCGCGGGCGAATTCTCTAGCATAATGGACGCCCTGCTCGGTCCATTGGAAAGGCTCGACAACCAGATCCGCATCGGTTCTGGCCAAAGTCGCCAAACCCGCGAAGAAATTCCGAGTCACCCGTTGCACGCCGGTATGGGCGTCGAGACGGATGATCTCGGTGATGTCGACCAGAATGCGCCGCTGCAGACCTTGTTCTATCGCAAGCAGGCCGCATTCCAGCGATCGCTCGGCGGGCCCGGCAGCATCGAGGCAAGCGCTCGCCAAGACCTTGATATCGCCGTCGGATGGCCAATTGCGAGCCGGCGCAGTCTCCGGCGGCGGCAGTCCGCGCAACGCTTCGAGGGCCAGCCCGGCCGTCCTTTCCCAAGTGAATCCCAGCGCATGCTCCCTCGCTCCGCGACGCAGCGATTCGCGAAAGCCGTCGTCTTCAAGGGCCCTTCTCAGCAATGCGGCGCTCTTGCGGCGATCGCGGGGGTCGAACAGCATGCGCGGGTCGTGCGCGACTTCAGGCAAGGAGCCCAAGCTGGAAGACAGGACAGGCGCTCCCATAGCCATCGCTTCGAGGACCGGAAGACCGAACCCTTCATAGATCGAGGGGAAGAAGAACACCTGGCAATGCCGATAGAGCGCGGCCAGCGTAGCATCGCTGACCTTGCCCAGCACGCGCACGTTGGCCGCCAGGCGGCTGTGCTTGCCGGCCAACGCCTCGCGGACATCGTCGCCGACCTGAGTCAGCACGAGGAGATGGCCCCGGCGCAGGCCTTCGGGCAGATCGGCGAAGGCGTCGAGGGCGCCGATGGTGTTTTTGCGCCAATCGCCGTTACCGACCATCAACACATAGGGCCGGTCTATGCCGTGGACGGCGAGTTCGCTGCGAGCCTCGTGGTTCTTGCCGGCGCGCAGCAGCGAAGCATCGAATCCTGCCGAAACCACTTTGATGTGCTGCGACGGAATGTCCAAATGGCTGATCAGATCGCTTCTGGTCGCCTCCGAAATGGACAGCAGCAAATCGAAATTCTTTACTTCCTCGAGCCGTCCCCTATACCAGTCGGTCACGAATTCGCCGCTTGGAAGATACTTCTCCGGAAACAGCAGCGGGATGATGTCATACATGACGACCGCGGTACGCGTGCCGCGCAGAAGCTCCCAATCCAGGGCCGTGGTATAGCAACTGCCGGTCTCGAACAGGCTGGCTATCAGCAGGACATCCGGGCTGAGTGACCGGAAGAACAATGAGCGAAGCTGTCCCGCGGCATCACGCAAGTTCGGGGATAGATCGCTGAAACTGCTGGAAGGATAACCGTACGCCGCGACCTGGGCCGCGATGCCGCGACCGCGCAGTTCCTCGCGCAAATCGCGCAGCCGTTGCGGATCCGCCATGTCCGCGCAGATGATCAGCTCGTCGCCGGCGCGCAGCTGCATGGACAAGGACTCGACCAAGCTCATCGCATAGCGGCCGATTCCCCGGTCTCGCGAATCCGTCTGACAAGCCTGCAGGTCGACCGCAATACGCATATTTAATCCCGCGTGTCGTCTTACCTGCTGGAAAGGCGCTGCAGGTCGGCGTCCACCATCATGGACACCAGATCTTCGAGCGGAGTCTTGGGCTTCCAGCCGAGCTTGGCCATCGCCTTGGCGGGGTTGCCCAGCAGGATATCCACTTCCGCAGGACGGAAGTATTTCGGGTCGATGACCAGATGATCTTCCATCGTCAATCCCGCGTGAGCGAATGCGATCTTGCACATGTCTCGCACGGTGGTCGTCTGGCCGGTGGCCACCACGTAATCGTCGGCCTGCGGCTGCTGCAGCATCAGCCACATCGCCTCCACGTAGTCTCCCGCAAACCCCCAGTCGCGCTTCGCATCGATGTTGCCCAATCGCAGCTCCTTCTGCAGGCCAAGCTTGATCCTCGCGACGCCGTCGCTGACCTTGCGGGTCACGAACTCGATGCCGCGCAACGGCGATTCGTGATTGAACAATATCCCGCTGGAGGCATGCATACCGAAGCTCTCCCGATAATTCACCGTGGCCCAATGCGCCATCAGCTTGGCCACGCCGTACGGACTCCTCGGATAGAGCGGCGTCTTCTCGTCCTGCCTCTCGGCCTGGATTGCGCCGAACATCTCGCTGGTGGAAGCTTGATAGTGGCGAGCTTCTGGGTTGACGATGCGCACCGCCTCAAGCACGTTGAGAGCGCCTATGCCGTTGACCTGTGCGGTCAGAACGGGCTGTTGCCATGACGTTCCGACGAAGCTCTGCGCGCCCAGGTTGTAGACTTCGTTCGCCTTGGAAAGCTGCATCGCGCGGATCAACGACGGCAAGTCGGTCAGATCGCCGTCGAGCATCCTGACATCGTCTTCAATGCCGAGCTCACGGAGCCTCCACATCGTGTCGGTGCTGCGCCTGGCAAGCAGGCCGAAGACGTCGTAGCCCTTCGAAAGCAATAGCTTCGAAAGATAGGCGCCGTCTTGGCCCGTGACCCCGGTGATGAGAGCGGCTTTGCTGTTGCTCATGGATGCGTCCTGGTGTACTTGAGTATGTCTGACAGAGTCGTTTCGATTGTAATAGACGGCGACCAGCCGGTGTCTTCCCGGAGCAGCGATGCGTCGGCGGCCATGCGGCGCTGCTCGGTCGGCCTGAGCTTCGCCGGATCCTGGCGGACCTCTGCTTTTATGCCTGCCAATTCGCACATCGTCCAGAGCAGGTCGCGTACCTTCCTTTCTTGCCCTGAACCAACGACATAGATTCGGCCCGGCCGACCATGCCGCAGGATGCTTGCGTACGCCGCCGCGATGTCCCGCACATCGGTGAAGTCGCGGGTCGTGTCGATGTCGCCGGCGTCGACGACAGGAGGCCGCTTCCCGCTGGCAATCGCCACGACCTGCCGCGCCAGAGCCGGAACCACGAAGCGGGCGTCCTGTCCCGGACCGATATGATTGAATGGCCTGGCGACGATCGCGTCCCACCCCTCGCTGCGATGCCACTGCAAGCACAGCTGTTCGGCCGCGATCTTGCTCGCGGCGTACGGGCTGAGCGGTTCCGGAATCCGCGATTCGCTCACGGGCAATTCCGATTCCGGCACCCTGCCATACACGTCGCCAGAGCTGGCATATACGAAGCGGCCGGCGAATCCCGACCGCTTCAGTGCCACCAGAAGATTAAGCGTGCCGATGGCGTTGATCTCGAACGTCTCGCGGGGATTTTCGAACGAGCGCGGCACGAAACTCTGTGCGGCCAGGTGCAACACAGAATCCGGTTTGGATTCCTCGATCAATGCGGCCAGACCCGCCTCGTCTCGGATGTCCAAGCCTTCGGGCGCGGCTAAGAATTGCGCATCGGACCCGTACACGCCTGCGCGCACCGCGGCCGCTACGTGACCGCCGACGAAGCCGTGCGCGCCGGTCACGAGCATGCGGCCAACGTTTCGTCCTGGGGATGCCATGATCAAGGCCGCCGCGCTAGGATGGCGTAGTCCGGAGCCGCGCTTAGCGACGCCAACAATACATTGACTGACGTGGCTCCGGGAATACTTTCAGACAGCAACGGTGGCGCACCGAGATCGCGTTCGTGGGTCAGGCGCTCAATGCGCGCGGCGGCGAACCCGCGCGCCTCCACGATCCAGCGCAGCATCTCAGGCGGCAACGGATTGCGATGCGTGGGGTCCATGTAGAAATTGCACGAACCCACGGAGAGATTCTCAGGATTCGGCGTCTCCAGCAGCACGATGCCTCCGGGCCGAAGCACCCTGTGGATATGGTCCAGCATTTCGATCATGCGCTCGAACGGCAGATGCTCGACCAGATGCATGGACGTCACGGCGCCGACCGAGCCGGCCGGCATCGCCTTCAGGCTATCGATAGCGTCCGCCTCTGCGACATCCAATCCCTGAACGCGGCACATGTCGATGAAAACGCGATTGAGGTCGATGCCGCGTCCCACCATGCCATGGTCGCGCAGAAGCGCGAGCCATTCGCCGCGGCCACAGCCCAAATCCAGCACCGGCGCATCCGGCGTGCCCGCGTCCGCCTCGCGCAGCCACTCCAGGTAGGGCTCGATCCGAGCGCGAACCAGCGACTGCGGGCCGCGGAAGCGATCTTCAAAAGCCGCGTAGAGAGGATGCAGCGCCTTGGCGGCGTCTGCGCTGCGTCGCTCATGTTCGCGCATCGCGGAAAGCCATGCCTGCATTTCTGTGAAGTTCGGTTCGATCGCCGCGAGCCTTTTGTCCAGTTGCGCCCCCATGTGGTTGAGCTGACGGCCTAGCTGCTGCAATTCCTGCATTTCTGCGAAACTCGGTTCGATCGCGGCGAGCCTTTTGTCCAGTTGCGCCCCCATGTGGTTGAGCTGCCGGCCTAGCTGCTGCAATTCCCGGGCTTGGGCAGACTCCGCCCCGGCCAACCGGTCCGGAAGGCTTCCCAAGCGGGCAAAGGCATGCAGCCAGCCGATGAGGGGTCCGATGACGCGTTTACGCCGCCATTGGCGCATAACGTACGGCGCAAGCAATCCGTCGATATGCACGCCTCGGGCCCTGCCTTCCGCCGACCAGCGCAGAGCCCCCAGCACTTCGACTTTGGAAAGATTGCCGAGCCGGAGCTGCGACAAAAAGTGCCGGAAGCCTTCCTCGTCAGGCGACCTGAACAGCACCACACGATAAGCCGTAACGACGAAGTCCGCGTCGGAAAACGCAAGCAAATCGGCAAGCGCGTACTCGCGCTTTTCCGGCAAGCGATCAGCTGCAGGACGCCACCACAGCGGATCGCCGGCTTCTCCGGCCGTCCCCGCCTCATCGGGGAACGCTATGCCGCCGCGTTGTACGATCTCGGCGCGCACTCGGCGCATGATTTCATCCACAGGCAGAGCTGCCGTCGGAGAAGCATTCACCCTTTCCGCTTGAGCGCGTTCGTGTTGCATCGTTCTTTCCGTATCCATCGTCAGGCGTCAGCATCCTCGGATGGTGCAGCCCATCCGTCATGGCGCCTATTTTTCAGGGCAACGCAGCCAGTGATCGTAACATCCTCGCGACCTCCGATTTCAGGGCGCAGGCGCTCGCTTCCCAGGTCGGCCAGCTTCCCTTCGCACGTGATCGCCGATTCTCGGCCTGCTGCGGCCAGCGCAGTAACGCCGCGGCGATATCGGCGCCTTCGTCCCCGGAAAAATACGCAGCCGCATCGCCGGCCACCTCGCGGAAGACCGGAATATCACGCAACAACAATGGCACCCCCAACCTGCCCGCTTCGGCGATCGGCAAACCAAACCCTTCTCCCCGAGAAGCAAGCAGCAGCATGTCGCTTTCCTCATAAAGCGCTTGCAGCGTTCCGTCGTCCGGCCCTTCCAGCCAGTACAGTCGGCGGCCGATCTCGGTGTGCCCGCGAAGTCGGGTAGCCAGGTCATCGACCATCCATCCCTGTCGGCCGGCGATCACCCATTCGAAAGGTAATCCTTCGTTCCAGAGCTTTTCGAACGCTTGCAATATTTGCCAATGCGCCTTGCGCGGCTCCACGGTGCCGACCGTCAGCACCCGCACCGTGCCCGGCCGAAGGAGAGGCAGTGGCGACGAGCCCGGAACAGGCGGCAAATCCGAGCCTAACGGGATGGACGATATGCCGCCTCGCGGCAACGACAGCCCCATCGCCGCAAGCGTGTTCTCGAGTTGGCACGCGGTGCTGTTGGTATTACAAATCGCGAAATCGGCATGGGCCTCAAAGACCTCGAGCCAGCCGGCGAACGACTGGACTACCGGCTCGGGAAACCATTCCGGGTGGGCCACAGGAAGCACGTCGTGGACGAACAGGCAGACCGGAACCGATGCATCTCGCAACAGCTGTAGCGACTTGGCAAGTACCGGCGCGTGATCGCGGCAAAAATCCAGCCCAATTAGCACGTCTCCAGGCATCGGATCGACCGGCAAATCGCGACCCAACGCACCGGGCCGCAAACCGGCGAACGAAGCGAGAAAACGACGCGCGAGGCAATAGCGTCCGTCGGCCGTCAATCGAACGGGCTCGATGCGGTGCGTGGCCGGCGGCGACATCAGCAACTCGGTTAGCAACCGTCGAGTGACGCGTTCGACGCCTGCGCCCAAGTCTTGCCTGGACAGCTCGGTAACGTCCACAAGCCAGCGCGGTCCCGGACCTGCCATCGGCGAAAGCACCGGCGCAAGCCAACCATGCAGATTTTGCGGGCGTATCGGCGGGTCCGCCGTATGCGTCGTCTCTGCCGGCCAGAGCGCAGGCTGTGTTGCTTCGCCGCGCCGGGCCAGCAGTCGGCTCAACGTCGCGTTTGCGGCGCGCAATGGCTGTGTAAACCTCCAGCTCCTGCTGGAGTGCAGCCGCGCTGCAGCCTGCTCGAGTTCGGCGCAGCGCGCTTTCTGTTCGGTCAGGGCGACCCACAGTCGCCAAGCCTCGCGCTGGGACGCTTCATCGTGCGAGGCGGACATGGGGCTCATGCTCCGTCGCCGGCGAGTCTGCTGGCGGCCGGCGGCCTGAAGTTAGCACTTCGATGCGCGGTTGAATCCACGCGGTGCCGGTGAATTGCGGATGGTCCAGATTGGCGACATTGAACACCAAGGCAAGATCGCGCCATTGGTAGTTTTTGACCAAGTGGGTTTCAGTACTGGAAAGCGCGACGGATATCGAGTAGCTGCCCGGCCCTACGTTCATCGGAAAGGAGGCGATGATCTGCACCTCGTCGCCTTCCATCAAATCCGAACAAGCTTGATCGGTGTGGTGGGTATTGGTGCCGTAGACCGGCTGGCCTAACCTGTCGCGGATCATATAGCCGAATACGAGGCGATCGATCGGCGAATGGACTTTGATCTTGGCGCGCAGCGACACCTGATGCCCGACGCCCACGTATTCGACGGGCGAGCCGCCTTCGTCGAGCAGGTCGAGTGCTTGCACCACGGCCTCGCCGGTTCCGGACTCCATGGCGATCCGACCGTCGACGACCCGGTCGGTCTTCATCGTGCGGTTTTCCTTTTCCGCTATCAGCGCGTTGTAATAGTCGAGCACTTGCTGGGGTTCACCATCCAGTGCGACGCTGCCGCTATCCAGCAGCAAGGCGCGATCGCACAAGCTTTGGATGGCGGTCGCATCGTGAGAAACGATCAACAAGGTAGTGCCCGCTTCGCGGAATTCTCGGATCCTCTGATAGCATTTGTGTATGAAGTAAGTGTCGCCCACCGACAACGCCTCATCGACGATCAGCACCTGCGGGCGCACGGCGGTAGCCACACTGAAGGCCACGCGCATCTGCATGCCGCTGGAATAAGTGCGCATCGGCTGGTCGAAGTACTCGCCTATCTCGGCGAAGTCCTCGATCGACGGCAGGATTTGCCTGATCCGTCCTTGCGGAACTCCCATGAGTCCGGCCGAATGGACGACGTTCTCGCGCCCGGTGAGTTCGGGATTGAAACCCAGCCCCAGCTCGAGCAATGCAGACACTTGTCCGCCTAGCGCAATGCGTCCTTCGGACGGCCGCGTCGTCCCCGTAATCATCTTCAGGAGTGTGCTCTTGCCGGCGCCGTTCTGGCCGACGATGCCTACTGACTCGCCGTGGCCTACGCGGAAAGTCACATGGCGCAACACCCAGCGCTCCGTCACAGGCTGCATCGGCGCCCCGAACCAACGTGCGAAGCGGCGTAGTTCGCTGCCATAGTCGACATAGGCTTTGCCTACGTTCTCCAGGTTCAGGACAGGCGCGCTCACAGCACATCAACCATTTCTGGCGCCGCGCGACGGAACACGAACAAGGCGGCGAACAGCACGACCACCGTAACCGCCGCAACGCTCCACAATTGCATTGTCGGCGCCCTGCCATAGACGATCACGTCGTGATAGCCCGCCACGAGCGGCGCTACGGGATTCCACGCCAAGGTCGCCCTGAAGCCCTCGGGAACGATGTTGGCCGGATAGACGATCGGGGTGATCCAGAACCAAAATTGAAGGGCTACGGCAACCACCTGCCCGATATCGCGCGCAAAGGCGTTGAGCGTCCCCAATAGCAATCCGATGCCCAGCGCTAAGCCCATGGTCAGCACCATCAGTACTGGCAGCCATACAAAATGGACATTGGGCAGGATGCCGAGCACCGGCATGATCAACAGCACCACTGCGAGCAGGGCTAAGTTGCTGACCATCGTCGACCCCAGCACCACCAGCGGAAGCGCGATGCGCGGAAACTGGATCTTTTTAAGCAGAGAGCCATTATCGATGAAGATCGTGACGCAACGCTGCACGATCTCGGCGAACAACGACCAGCACAGGATCCCGGACATCAAATAAACCGCGTACGCGTACTTGTTGTCGACGCCCTGCAATCGCGCCGCCAGCACATTGGATAACACGGTCGCGAAGATCAGCACCTGCGCCAGCGGCTGCAGGACGATCCAGGCGGTTCCGAACCGGCTGCGCGCCAGCCTGGACTTGAACTCGTTGGCAACCGAGGAAACGATGAACCCGCGATATTGCCATGCTGCTTTGATCAGGGCTGACATCGACGCTCCGGCTCAGGATTCAAGCGCATGCGTCAGATCAGCACGCAGATCCGAGACGTTTTCCACGCCTACGCTCAATCGCACCAGATCGTCGGCGATGCCCAGCGCTGCGCGACGGTCCGGCGGAATCGAAGCATGCGTCATCACCGCAGGATGATTGACCAGGCTTTCCACGCCGCCCAGCGATTCGGCCAGCGTGAACAGCTGCGTGCGTTCGCACAGGCGCTTGGCCGCGTCGAAGCCGCCTTTCATGGCGATCGAAATGATGCCGCCGAAGCCGTCCATCTGGCGCTTGGCCAACGCATGCTGCGGATGGGACGGCAATCCCGGGTAGATCACGTTCGCGATCGCCGGATGGCCGCTCAGCCATTCGGCCAGGGCTTGCGCGTTGTCGCAGTGCGCGCGCATGCGCAGATGCAAGGTCTTCAGGCCGCGTAACGCGAGGAAGCTGTCGAACGGACCCTGCACCGCGCCGATCGAGTTCTGCAGGAAGGCCATCTGCTCGGCGAGCTCGGCGTTCTGGCCGACCACGGCGATGCCGCCGACCATGTCGGAGTGGCCGTTGAGGTATTTGGTGGCCGAGTGCACGACGATGTCCGCGCCGTGCTCGAGCGGGCGCTGCAGGATCGGCGAGGCGAAGGTGTTGTCGACCACCATCAGCAGGCCGCGCTTCTTCGCGATCGCCGAGACCGCGGCCAAGTCGACGATCTTCAGCATCGGGTTGGTCGGCGTCTCGACCCAGACCATGCGGGTATCCGGCCGGATGGCGGCTTCGAACGCCGCCGGGTCGGTCAGGTCGACGAAGCTGAAATCCAGGCCGGCCGAGCGGCGGCGGACGCGCTCGAACAGGCGGAAGCTGCCGCCGTAGAGGTCGTCCATCGCCACCACATGGCTGCCGCTGTCCAGCAGCTCCAGCACGGTGGACGTGGCGGCCATGCCCGAAGCGAAGGCGAAACCCCGGCTGCCGCCTTCCAGCGCCGCTATGCAGCGCTCATAGGCGAAACGGGTGGGATTGTGGGTGCGGGAGTACTCGAAACCCTGGTGCACCCCAGGGCTGGCCTGGGCATAGGTGCTGGTGGCGTAGATCGGCGGCATGACCGCGCCGGTGCTGGGATCCGGAGCCTGGCCGCCATGGATCGCCAGCGTGCCCAGCCGCGGCCGGGGCGCGCCGGGGGAGGCGCCGCCGTTAGGTTCGTTCACGTTGTTTTTCCTTGAATCGCTGCCCGGATTCTAACATCCGGGCCATTTGACCCGACCTGCCTATTGGACCCGGCGGCGCAGGTAGTTCAGCAGGTCGATCCGGGTGATCAGCCCAATGAATTTGCCGGCCTCGGTGACGATGGCCACCTGGCCTGCATCGAAAACGGGCAGCAGGGATTCGATCGGCGACTTGACGTCCAGCTTGTTCAGCTTGGAAACCATGGCGGTCGATACCGGGTCGCGGAAACGGGCTTCGTCGCCGTACACGTGCAGCAGCACGTCGCTCTCGTCGACGATACCGACCAGGGCGTCGTCCTCCATCACCGGCAGTTGCGACACGTCGTACAGCTTCATGCGCTGGTAGGCGGTCACCAGCAGGTCGTTGGGCCCCACCACCACCGTGTCGCGCTGCGAATAGGGGCGCAGGATCAGGTCGCTCAGGTCGCCTTTCGGCTGTCGCGCCAGGAAACCGTTGTCGAGCATCCAGTAATCGTTGTACATCTTCGACAGGTACTTGTTGCCGGTGTCGCAGACGAACACCAGCACGCGTTTGGGCTGGGTCTGTTCGCGGCAATATTTGAGCGCCGCGGCCAGCAGCGTGCCGGTGGACGAACCGCCGAGAATGCCTTCTTTCGCCAACAATTCGCGCGCGGTCAGGAAGCTCTCCTGGTCGGTGATCGCGTAAGCCTTCTTGACGCGGGTGAAGTCGGAGATCGGCGGCAGGAAATCCTCGCCGATGCCTTCCACCATCCAGCTGGCGGATTTTTCGCTGAGCGTGCCGTCGTTGATGTATTCGGCCAGGATCGAACCGACCGGGTCGGCCAGGATCAATTCGGTATGCGGCGATTGCTGCGCGAAGCAGCGCGACAGGCCGCTCATCGTGCCGGAGCTGCCGCAGCCGAACACGATCGCGTCCAGGTCGCCGCCCATCTGCCGCAATATTTCCGGGCCAGTGCCGTGCTCGTGCGCGGCCGGGTTATCGGGGTTGCCGAACTGGTTGATGAAGTAGGCGCCGGGCGTTTCGCGGGCGATGCGTTCGGCCAGGTCCTGGTAGTAGTCGGGATGGCCTTTGGCCACGTCCGAACGGGTCAGCCGCACTTCGGCGCCCATCGCCTTCAGGTTGAAGATCTTCTCGCGGCTCATCTTGTCCGGCACCACGAGGATCAGCTTGTACCCCTTCTGCTGCGCGACCAGGGCCAGGCCGATGCCGGTGTTGCCGGCGGTGCCCTCGACCAGCGTGTCGCCGGGCTTGATGCCGCCGCGGCGTTCGGCGGCCTCGATCATGCTCATGCCGATGCGGTCCTTGATCGAACCGCCGGGGTTGGCGCTTTCCAGCTTGAAGAACAGTTCGCAGACGCCAGTGTCCAAACGCTGCGCTTTGACGATCGGGGTCTCGCCGATCAGTTCCAGGACGGAAGAATGGATGCTGCTCATGCGGAGTTTCGGACCGGCGCCTGTGCGGAGCCGGGATTATCCGCTGGATGGAGCGGGCTTTGTAGGGCCCGCATTCGTGTGAGCGGCTTTTGTGGGAGCGGCTTCAGCCGCGAGCTCTTTCGATCAACCTCTCGCGAACTGGAGGGAAAAGCTCGCGGCTGAAGCCGCTCCCACAATCGCACCGCCTGTAGCGCGGGCGGCGACGGCCGACGAGGAGGCCGTCGCCGCCCGCGGCGGTTGAACTCAGTGGTGCTGGTCTTCGTACAGACGCGTCAGGCGATCCTTGGCGGCGAGCTTTTCGCGCTTCATCTGCGCAAGCGTGTTGTCGTCGATCGGCAGCACGCCCAGTTCCGCATCGAGTACCCGCTTGTCGAGATCCTTATGGCGCTGATAAAGCTGCCGGAATTCCGGGTTGGCTTTCATCATGGCGTCGATCTCGGTTTGCGATTGCCCTTCGAACATGGATGCCTCCTTTGGACTCAATGAATGCTCCGGCCAAGGCTTGGCCCCGGACGCGACCCGGAGATGGCCGGGCTGTAGCGCAAGGATCCGCATACAGCAACGCCCCGGCCGATGAGGCACGGGGCGTCGATGGGGAGCGAAACGGCCAGGCCGGAGTGACGGGCGCGTCCCAACGGGGCGCCCGCGACCACCTGGCTGACGGTGGCGAGCTCCTGCGAATCGGGGGCGTGGATCATCGGTCTGGCTCTGCCCGGACGGTGGAGGCCGCCCGGTGATTCGACCCTACTCCTCCGATTTCCGGGCTTCAAGCGTATGTCGCAAGTCCTTGATTTAGCTGAGCAGAAAACGGTTTCAAGCTGAACCTGCGGCCCCGGTCCGGCGGCTCGCGAAGTAGCGCAATTCTGCCGAATATGAACTACAAACTATTGATATAAAACAAATTTTTTAGTGCGCGACATGGTGCAAAAGTGCCGCAAATTCGCATTGCGACTCTACCATTTGCTTCAGAGCGAGCCCCCGCTCTTGCTTCATGCCCGCGAACGGGACTGCGGAGGCCAAAGACCGTAGCGAACCTCTGCGTCAGCAGATGGCCCGGAGGGCGAGCGAAGCGAGTAACCCAGCGCCTTGGCTTGTCTCCCCTCTTTAGACATGTCTCCCCTCATTGAAAAGAGGGACCGAGGGAGATTTGCTTTGGCTCTGTAGAGCGGAGCTTGCTCCGCTGCCCTTGCTTGGGGTTTATGGCGACCTGCCGGCCTTTCAGGCCGGGGTTTCGTCCGCTAAAACCGCGGCCGAGTGACCCTTCGGCAAGCTCAGGGCATGCTTTCTTTTTGAGGGGCCCAAAAAGAACAGTAACCAAAGAAAAAGGGCCTTTGGAAGGGATCCCGGCGAGGGCTACTCCATGTTCTTGGCCACCGTTCGCTAGCGCTCGGGATTCCTCCGTCGCTTCGATATTTGGATTCGAAGCGATCGACCGAACGCCTCCTTAGCGCAACTCCGCAAAAGCCACGTCACCCATAGGCTGCGAATCAAAATCTAGTACCTGCGTAAGAAGGTCACCTGCGACGAAAGCCAAGTCGCTGACGGACTTTCAGATGCGACGCATCGCACCGCAGTTCAGGCCTTTTCTTTGGTTACTTTCTTTGGGCCAGCAAAGAAAGTGACCCGGCGCAGCCGGAAGCCTTTGTCCATGGCGCGAGTCGCAGCGCGACCGGCGAGGACGCGGGCCTGGATCCCGGCCTTCGCCGGGATGACGGCTTAGGGGCAAGGGCAAGAGCAGATGGGTCCCAGCGTTCGCTGGGATGACGGCTTAAGACAGAACGGGCGATTTCACGCCTCGCATCAAGGCTTCTTGGGTTTCTGCTTCGGCTTGTTGCTTTGCGAAGCATTCCCCTCACCGGTGCCCATCAGCTCGGCCTCGCGGCGAGCGAGTTCGGCCTGGCGTTGGCGCGCGGCGCGCAGCTTGGCCGCCTGGGCGCCGGCGACATCGTCGAGCACGCCTTCGGCCTGCTGCCTGGCCGCGGCTTCCTGTTCGGCGGCCATCCGCAAACGCTCGGTTTCCTCGGCTTGGATCTGCGCCTGCACGCGCAAACGCTCCGCTTCCTGGCGCGCGCGCTCCGCATCGCGGCGGCTGGCTTCCACCAGCAAATCGCTGCGGTCGCGCTCCAGGCGTTCGATCTCGCGGCGGCCCTGCTCGGTGCGTGCGGCGATCTCGGCGGTTTCGACGCGGCGCTCGGCCACGTACAAAGCATTTTCGCGATCGCGGCTGCGCGCCGCAGCCAGACGCTCGATGGCTTGGCGTGCCTGCAGGCGCTCGTACGAAGCCATACCGGCCAAGCTCAGATCGTTGTCGATCTGCGACAGGCGCTGCGATAGACGCACGACATTGGGATCGTCCGCGGCGGGCACGGCGGCGGCGAAAGCGAGCATGCCGGCCGCGGCCAGGGCGAACATCGGGCGACGCCAGGCGAAAGCGAATGTCATTGGCCGTCCCCCATTTGCAACCGGTTTCTCAATTCGGCGATCTCGGCGCGGCGCTGCGCCAGCTCGTTGTTCTGCGCCGCTTCGCGGCTGCGGGCATGGGCCAGGTCGGCGTCGGCCGCCGCGGACAGCGCGAAACGACGCGCCATGTCCTCGTCGCCGCGCGCCATGGCGTCCTGGGCACGGCTGAGCTCCGAACGCGCCGCGGCGATCAGGTCCGGCGCGTGCTGGTCGGCGTCGGCCTGGTCCGCGCGCGAAACCGCCTGCTGCGCGCCCTGGAGCTCGCCGGTCGGCGGCGGCAGGCTGGCGCAGGCCGCTAACGCGCAACCGATCACGGTTGCCGCCAGGGCGGCACGAATACGTTGGATATGTGCGAAGCTAATCGTCATTGGGCGGTCCGGCGCATAGGGGTGACGCCGGCCCATTGTCTGCAGCCCGTGGCGCGCATGCAAATGGATCGGCCGGCGCATCACCGTTAATGGGGATTCACGTATGGACATCGGCTATTTCCTGAAGCTGATGACGGAAAAGAACGCGTCGGACATGTTCCTGACCTCCGGCGCGCCGATCTACATCAAGATCGAGGGCAAGCTTTATCCGTTGGGCAACAGCGGCCTGCCGGCCGGCATGGTCAAGAAGATCGCCTATTCGCTGATGGACGACGGCCAGATCGCCAGCTTCGAGCGCGACCTGGAGCTGAACATGGCGCTGGCCCTGGTCGACACCGGCCGCTTCCGCGTCAACGTGTTCAAGCAGCGCGGCGAGATCGGCATGGTGATCCGCTCGATCCGCAGCGTGATCCCCAGCATCGAGGAGCTGCAGCTGCCGCAGGTGCTGAAGGACATCATCATGGCCCCGCGCGGGCTGGTGCTGATCGTCGGCTCGACCGGTTCGGGCAAGTCGACGACGCTGGCGTCGATGATCGACCACCGCAACAGCAGCACCTCGGGCCACATCCTCACCATCGAGGATCCGATCGAATACCTGCACCGGCACAAGAAGTCGATCGTCAACCAGCGCGAAGTCGGCCTGGATACGCACAACTTCCATAGCGCGCTGAAGAACGCGATGCGCGAAGCGCCGGACGTGATCCTGATCGGCGAGATCCTGGACGCGACCACGATGGAAGCGGCGATCGCGTTCGCCGAGACCGGCCACATCTGCCTGGCCACGTTGCACTCCAACAACGCCGACCAGACCCTGGAGCGCATCCTCAACTTCTTCCCGGAAAGCGCGCACAAGAACATCCTGATGAACCTGGCGCTGAACCTGAAGGCGGTGGTGTCGCAGCGCCTGGTGGTCGGCGTCGACGGGCTGCGCCTGCCGGCGGCCGAGATCCTGATCAATACGCCGATGATCCGCGACCTGATGCGGCGCGGCCAGGTGCACGAGATCAAGCAGGCGATGGAGGAATCGCTGGAGGAAGGCATGGAAACCTTCGACCAGTGCCTGTACCGGCTGTACAAGGAAGGCAAGATCGAGATGGAGGAAGCGCTGCGCGCGGCCGACTCGCGCGACGGCCTGATGCTCAAATTCCGCCTGTCCGAAGGCAGCAAGGACGCGCACGATCCTTATGCCGAAGTGTTCAACGCTTCTTCGCAAGGCGGCTACGAACATTGACGCAGCCCGGGTAAGCGCAGCGCACCCGGGGCCAAGCCGCGACGTGATTCCCGGGTGCGCTGCGCTTACCCGGGCTACGTCGTAGGCGCATCCGGCTGCCGCTCGGGCCGCGCGTCGTCGAACGCGGGCAAGGCCAGGCAGGCCTGCTCGATCCGCACGATGCTGGGGAAGGCATCCAGATCCACGCCGAAGCGTCGCGCGTTATAGACCTGCGGGATCAGGCAGCAATCGGCCATCGTCGGCGTCGTGCCTTCGCAGAACGGGCCGGTCGACGGGTGATCGACCAGCATCGCCTCGAACGCACTGAAGCCTTCTACGATCCAGTGCCGCGTCCATTCGTCGCGCTCGGGCTGCGGCACGTGCCAGGTGTTCTCGAAATAGCGCATGACGCGCAGGTTGTTGAGCGGGTGAATATCGCAAGCGACCAGTTGCGACAGCGCGCGCACGCGTTGCCGGCCGCGCGCGGTGGCCGGCATCAGCGCGGGCTCGGGCCAGATCTCGTCGACGTATTCGAGGATGGCCAGCGACTGCCGGAACATGCGCTGCCCATGCTGCAGCACCGGTACCAGCCCCTGCGGATTGGCTTGCCGGTATCGCTCGGTGTGCTGCTCGCCGCCGTCGCGCAACAGGTGTACCGGTACGATCTCGTAGGACAGCCCTTTCAGGTTGAGCCCGATCCGCACGCGGTACGCCGCGCTCGAACGCCAATACGAATACAGCAGCAATTGTTCGCCCATCGGCCGTTCCCCTGACGGTCGCCGTAACCGCAACGGCCCGTGCACCATAGCCGGGCCTACCTTCGCCGCAAAGACCGCCGGTCGCACCGCAGCCGGCGTCCGGCGTTCAGGGCGGCGCCTGGCGCTCGATACGTTGTTCGATCGCTCCGAAAATGGAACGGCCGTCACGGTCCAGCATTTCGATGCGGACCGTATCGCCGAAGCTCATGAACGGCGTCACCGGCTTGCCGGTTTCCAATGTTTCCACCGTGCGCTTCTCGGCGAAGCAGGATGCGCCCTTGGCGGTGTCCTGGTTGGCGATGGTGCCCGAGCCGACGATCGCGCCGGCCGACAGCGGCCGCGTCTTGGCCGCATGCGCGACCAATTGCGCGAAATCGAACTGCATGTCCACGCCCGCTTCCGGCGCGCCGAACCATTCGCCGTTGATGTGGGTGAGCAGCGGCAGGTGCAGTTTGTTGCCGCGCCAGGCATCGCCCAGTTCGTCGGGGGTGACGAATACCGGCGACAGGGCCGAGCGCGGCTTGGATTGCAGGAAGCCGAAGCCCTTGGCCAACTCCGGCGGGATCAGGTTGCGCAGCGAGACGTCGTTGACCAAGCCGATCAGCTGGATGTGCGAGGCGGCCTGTTCGGGCGTCACCGCCATCGGCACGTCGTCGGTGACGACCACGATCTCGGCCTCCAGATCGATGCCATAGGCCTCGTCGACGACTTTCACCGGATCGCGCGGCCCGTAGAACCCTGCGCTGGTGGCTTGGTACATCAGCGGATCGGTGTAGAAGCTTTCCGGCACTTCGGCGCCGCGCGCGCGGCGCACGCGCTCGACATGCGGCAGATAAGCGCTGCCGTCGACGAATTCGTAGGCGCGCGGCAGCGGCGCGGCCAATTGCGCCATATCCAGGTCGAACACGCCGTCGGCGCTGCCGTCGTTCAAGGATTCCGACAATGCGGCCAGGCGCGGCGCCGCGTTCGACCAATCCTCAAGCGCCCGCTGCAGGGTCGGCGCGATGCCGGCGGCGCGGACCGCGCGAGCCAGATCGCGGGACACGACGATCAGCGTGCCGTCGCGGCCACCCTCTTTCAGCGAACCGAGTTTCATGAAGCCCAACCGTTGGATGCGAGGGCCGAATTGTATTCGACCGCGCTATTTCGGGCGCGGCGCGCGGCGGGGACGGCTATTTCGCAGCCGGCGCCGGGCAGCGGCCTTCGCGGAACAGCGTCCACTCGTCGCACTGCTCGCCGTCGGGCAGTTTGCAATCGGCCGACTGGCCGCCGTCGGCGGCGGTCTTGGCGATCGACACACCGCCGAGCTTGGCGCAATGGGCCGAGGCGGGATTGGGCATGCCGACCGTTTCGCCGCCCGCGGTGCGCGGCTCGGTTCCGGCCTGGCGCAGCTCCTGTTGCGCCTGCCGCACCGCTTTCACGTCCACCGGCCGGATCTCCTCGATCCAGCACGGCACCGACGGCACCGATCCGCCACCGCGTACCAGCACCTTGTCGAAGCGCGCGGACACCTCGCCCATCATGTTGGTCAGCGTGATCGCCGGGGCGTAGTCCAGATCGCGGCAAGCGGAGGTCAATTCGAGCAAATAGGCCTGGCTGGGCTTGGTCCAGACGACCAGCGAACGCTCATCCAGCGGCGTCCAGCCGTTGATGTTGCCGAAATAGCGGAAGCTCTTGACCGGCTCGCCGGCGTGGTCGCGGTACAGCGCGTACTTCTCGCTGTCGCTGAGCTTGGGCGTGCCGGCGCACGCGGCGGCGACCACGGCGATGCACAGCAGTGCCGGCAAACGGATGCCGCGTTTCATGGCTCACCTCCGATGGTGGCTGAGTCGTATCGGTCGAAGCTTGCGCCGGTCTGCGTTGCGGAATGCTGAATCGCGGCTGCGCGGTCCGACCGCCGGTGCCCTGCCCGTCCCGAAAGGCGTGATGGCTGCGGCCTTCTTTTGCCGGTTGCTTGGGTTGGCGCAGATAGCGCTTATGGCTCCAAGTCCGGTCGAGGCCCTAGGGCGGACCGGCGGCGGGCGCGGCGATTCGCATCGCCGCGCCCGTTTTTTTCGCGACGGAAAGCTTCGTGCGCGACGGATGATGGGTCCGGTTCGCTTTCTCCGGTTGGTGATTCAGCGCGGTCGGCCAACGGATTCGTCCGTGGCCTGCGCGCCCACTCACCGACTTGGAGACCGATCATGATTTCGTTCCATTCCCGCGCATGGCGACGCCGATGCGCGCTGACCGCGGCCATCGCCGGGTCCTTGGCCGCTTCCACCGCAGCTTGGGCCGGCGACGTTTGCGATTTAGAAACGGCCGGCGAAGCCGGCGGCGGCGCCACTGCGAGCGGCCTGAGCAATGCGTTGGCCTGCGGCGCCGGCAGTCAAGCCGCCGGCACCCGAAGCGTCGCCCTCGGCTCGGAGAGCAACGCTTTCGGCAATTTCTCCGTGGCGGTCGGCGGGTTCGCGGAGGCCCTCGGCGTACGTTCCGTCGCCGTAGGCATTTCGAGCCAGGCTTCCGGTAGCGAAAGCACTTCGGTCGGCGCGATCAGCGAAGCTTCCGGCGAACACGCATCGGCTTTCGGTGCGCACGCCACCGCCAGCGGCGACGGCAGTACGGCGGCCGGCAGCTACAGCGTGGCCAGCGGTGCGGGCAGTACGGCGCTGGGAGGCTGGCACGACGCCAACGGCGACGGTTCGTCCGACCCCGGAGAGCTGACCCAGGCCACGGGCGATCGCGCCAGCGCTTTCGGCACCGGCGCCCGCGCACTGTCGAACGACAGCACGGCCAGTGGTTACGCAAGCGCGGCCAACGCTTCTTTCTCCAGCGCATACGGCGCCAGCAGCACCGCCGCCGCCGCCGCGACCGCGGTGGGCGCGTTGAGTTCGGCCTCGGGCGCGTCCAGCACTGCGACCGGCTTTTTCAGCAGCGCGAGCGGGCAGAACAGCGCGGCCTTCGGCGCGCAGGCCGTGGCCAGCGTCGACTACGCCACCGCAATCGGTTTCCAAAGCGAGGCGACCGGGCAGATCGCTACTGCGATCGGCGCCGGCAGCATCGCCAGCGGGGCTTTAAGCACCACCCTCGGTACCCAGAGCAAAGCGACGGCCACCAGCAGCACGGCCGTCGGCGCGGCCAGCACCGCCAGCGCCTTGGCCAGCACCGCCATCGGCCAGGGCAGCGACGCGACCGCAGAACGCAGCACCGCGGTCGGCTCCGGCAGCCAGGCCATCGCCGAGAACAGTGCCGCGTTCGGCTACGGCAGCGCCGCGAATTCCCTGGGCGCGGTCGCGCTGGGCATGGACAGCCTCGCTGCGGAAAACAACACCGTCGCGCTGGGTTTTCAGAGCCAGGCGATCACCCACGACAGCGTCGCCATCGGCGCGTCGAGCACGGCCAGCGGCGACGGCAGCATCGCCATCGGCATGTCGAGCAGCGCAAGCCAGTTCCACGGCATCGCCATCGGCGAAGACAGCCAAAGCACGGGGATGAATGCGATAGCGCTGGGCGCGTCCTCGGTCGCCGACGAAGACCATACCGTCTCGATCGGCAACCAGGGCTATCAACGCCGGCTGGTGCATCTGGCGGACGGCATCGACGAGACCGACGCGGTCAACGTCTCGCAATTGCACCCGTTCGCGGCCGCGCTGGGCGGTGGCGCGAGTTTCGCCGGCGGCGTGTTCACCGCGCCGAGTTATTCCATCCAGGGCAATAACTACGACAGCGTCGGCGCGGCGTTTGCGGCGGTGGACAGCAAGCTCACTGATCTGTCGGGACAAGGCGGCATTCCTGGGCCGCAAGGCCCGGCTGGACCGCAGGGACCTGCAGGCCCGCAAGGTCCGGCCGGACCGCAGGGGCCGGAAGGCCAGGGCGGCAATCCCTTGAGCGTGGCCTATCAGGATGCAGCCAAAACCGGCATCCAACTGGAAGGCGCGGGCGGCACCGTGATCGGCAATCTCGCCGCCGGCGCGGCCGCCACCGATGCGGTCAACAAAGGCCAGATGGATGCCGGCGACGCCCAGGCCCTGTCCTCAGCCAACGCCTACACCGATCAGCAGATCGCCCAGGTCACCGGCTTCGCCGGCGAGATCGGCGCCTTCCGCAACGACGTCAACCAGCGCTTCGCCAACCAGGACAAACGCATCAGCCGGATCGGCGCGATGGGCACCGCCATGGCCCAGATGACCGCCAGCGCCGCCGGCATCCGCCAGCGCAACCGCCTGGCCGTGGGCACCGGCGTCCAGGCCGGCCACGCCGCGTTGGCGGTGGGCTACCAGCGCGCGGTCAACGACCACGCCACCTTCACCCTGGGCGGGGCTTTCAGCGGCAACGGCGAGGACACCGTCGGCATGGGCATGGGCGTGGGCTGGTAATCGCGCCTTTCCAGCGTTGCGGACGCGCCACCACCCCGGGGCGTCCCCGGCACGCCGCGCGGTGCTCCTGCCGCGCGGCGTTTTTTCATGCGCTGCTTTCAGGCCAGCTGCTGGCTCAACCAGGCGCGCGCGAAGCGCAGGTCGCGCTCGACGGTAGGGATCGAGATGCCCAGCGCGCAGGCGATCTCCGCATGCTCCATGCCGCCGAAATATGCCATCTCCAGCCCGCGTGCGGCGCGTTCGTCGCGTTCGGCCAGGCGTTCCAGCGCCTGGTGCAGCGCCAGCACTTCCACTTCCGACGAGTCCGCGCCCACGCGGTCGGCATGCGACAGCGTCAATACCACCGCATCGCTGCCGCGCTTGGCCGATGCGCGGGCACGGGCATGGTCCACCAGCACCGCGCGCATCTTCATCGACGCCAGCGCGAAGAAATGGGCGCGGTCCTGCCAATCGATCTCGTTGCCGAACAGGCGCAGCATCGCTTCGTGCACCACCGCCGTGGGCTGCAGCGTCTCGCCGGCGCGGCCGCGGCGCATGCGCGCCGAAGCCATGCCGCGCAAGGTGTCGTAGACCTGCTCGAGCAGGCGGTCGCGCGAAGCGTTGTCGCCGCCGCGCCAATCGTGCAGCAACTGGGTGAAGTCGTCGCTCATCGCCGCCCGGCCTGGCCTCTGTCCCGACCGAATCCTAGCCGACGCGCCGCGGCGGCGCCATGCGGCTCAGTCTTCGCCCTGGAAAGCGCCGGCGCGGTAGGTCAGCACCAGCGTGTCGCGATGGCCTTCGTCCTGCAGCGGCTGGATCGGCGTGGATTCGTGGATCACGCGCGCGTCGTCGAGCAGCAGCAGCGACCACGGCTCGGCCAGCGTGAAGCGCTGGCCGTTGGGGCCGGCCGCTTCGAACACGCGCGTCTCGCCGCCCTTGATGCCGTGGCGCCCGATCAGGAATACGGCGACGAAATCCACGCCGTCGCGATGCGCGCCTTCGGGCGTGGGGCGGCCGATGCCGTCGCTGGTGTCGATGCGGAATTGGTGCGCCTCGACATACCATCGCGGCACGTCGCGCATCGCCGAAAACGTCTCGCCCAGCGCGCGCAGCAAGCGCGTCCACGTCGGTTGCGCGACGACTTCCGCGGAGATCGGCTCGAACCAGCGGCGCATGCCGCCGTGCAGCGCGTTGTATTCCTCCGATTGCCAATGCGCGCGATGCGGCACCTGCTCCACGCCGACGGCATTGACGACAAAACAGGAATGTCGACGGCGGCGATAACTGCCGCCGTCGCGCAGATAGTTGTCGGGAGCCAGATCGTTCCAGCTCGGTTTCAACGCGTCCAACCCCGCAACGGGTTCGCCGCACAACTTGGCGACGCTATCGGGCGTCAACACGGCATAGCCGTGCTCGCGCAAGGCCGGCAACACGGCTTCGATGGGCGTGTAGGGAGCGGAAAAGACGGCGACCATGGGCGGCGAGGTTCAACTCCGAAGGCGACGCCGCCGATGTACGCGGCGGCGGATGCGCGGCATCGTACGGAGATGACGCGACGCGGGCAAACCCTATCGTAAACAGGCGAAAGCGAAGGATACGCTCTCGAGGCCATTCGCCACGCTTCATGCCGTCTTCTGTGGGAGCGGCTTCAGCCGCGAGCTCTTTCCACAATGCCGTATGCAGATGCAAGAGCTCGCGGCTGAAGCCGCTCCCACAAGACCTCAGCGATTTAGGCGATGTATTCCCGATAGACCAGGCTGCCTTCCACGCCGTTGTTGACGTCGCTGCCCGGGCATTGCCTATTGCCGACGTAACGCCTTTCCCAGGTCTGCGAGCCGCCATTTTCCTGATAGCCGCAGAACGTCGTTCCCGCGCCTGCGGACGCGTTGCCGGCGATCCCGAACGTCATCACCACGGCTGCGACGACGATGCTTGCGCTCAAACAAAAGTTGGTTTTCATTCCGATTCCCTCCGAATCAAAGGCGGGGACGATCGTTTTCGAAGGTCCCATCGATGGCGCTGCCGGCGGATGCTTGCCGGACCCGACGCCGAAGCTTGGTCCATGCGTAATCATCGGATGGCGAGGCGACCCCGCCTGGCAGTGGCCGCACTGCATGCGCGGCGGAGAAAAACCTAACACACCCTCGCGCAAGCGACCGCGACGCGTTGCGCAGAAAAAAGAAAGCCCGCGCGAGGCGGGCTTTCCTTCTTGCCGATGCACCGGCTGCGAGTGGCAGCCCCGGATGGATTCGAACCACCGAATGCCTGAGTCAGAGTCAGGTGCCTTACCGCTTGGCGACGGGGCTATGCAGCGATTGTAACGCCGGAACCGAAGTTCCGGCGCAGAACCATTAACGCTTGGAGAACTGGGTGGCGCGGCGGGCTTTGTGCAGGCCGACCTTCTTGCGCTCCACTTCGCGCGCGTCGCGGGTCATGAACCCGGCCTTGCGCAGCTGCGACTTCAGCGACTCGTCGTACTCGACCAGCGCACGGGCGATGCCCAGGCGGATCGCGCCGGCTTGTCCGGTCGTGCCGCCGCCGATGGCGGTGACGACGATGTCGAACTTGTCGGTCATCTGGGTGAGTTCGAGCGGCTGGCGCACGATCATGCGCGCGGTTTCGCGGCCGAAGAACTCGTCCAGCGGACGGTCGTTGACGGTGATGTTGCCGCTGCCCTTGCGCAGGAACACGCGGGCGGTGGAGGACTTGCGGCGGCCAGTGCCGTAATTTTGGGTGATTGCCATGATCAGATATCCAAGACTTGCGGCTGCTGGGCGGTGTGCGGGTGCTCGGAGCCTTTGTAGACCTTGAGCTTGCGATACATGGCGCGGCCGAGCGGATTCTTCGGCAGCATGCCTTTCACGGCGATCTCGATGACGCGCTCGGGATGGCGATCCAGCGCCTGGGCCAGCGTCTCGGTCTTCAGGTTGCCGATATAACCGGTGAACCGGTGATACAGCTTGTCGGCCAGCTTGTTGCCGGTGACATGGATCTTTTCCGCGTTGATCACGACGATGTAATCGCCGGTGTCGACGTGCGGGGTGTAAACGGGCTTGTGCTTGCCGCGCAGGCGGCGGGCGAGCTCGGAACTCAAGCGGCCCAGGGTCTTGCCGGTAGCGTCGACGAGGTACCAGTCGCGCTGGACGGTCTCGGACTTGGCGGTGAATGTCTTCATGACGAACTCTGTTCTCGGTGTTTGGTCGGGCTGATTCCGTCAGGGATCTGGCGGAATTTTGCCTCGCGTTGTGAATTGCGGGAACGCAAGAGCGGAAATGATACCGGCCTGGCCTGTCCGCCGCAACCAAACCGTAGCCCGGGTAAGGCCAAAGGCCGCACCCGGGGCGGCGTCGGGTCCCGGGTGCGGCCTTTGGCCTTACCCGGGCTACCGTTGGACGGCTATTAGCGGGAACATATCCCCGTGAACCGCCTGCAGACCCCCCTAGACCTCTTCCTCAGCGAGTCCCAGCGCGCCCTGGAAACCGTTTTCGGCGATCCGCCCGCCGCTCGCCGCAATCCGGCCGCGGACACGGCGGATGTCGAACTGGACGAGTCCGAACGCCGCCACGCCGCCGGCCTGATGCGGATCAACCATGTCGGCGAAATCTGCGCCCAGGCCCTCTACAGTGGCCAGGCCGCAGTCGCACGCGACCCTGCGACGCGCGAACACCTGCTCGAGGCGGCGCAGGAGGAAACCGACCATCTCGCCTGGTGCGCGGACCGGCTGCGCGAGCTGGATAGCCGCCCCAGCCTGTTCAATCCGCTCTGGTACGCCGGCAGCTACGCCATCGGCGCCCTGGCCGGCCTGCGCGGCGACGGCTGGAACCTGGGTTTCGTGGTCGAGACAGAGCGCCAAGTGGAAGCCCATCTGGACGAGCATCTGCGGACCCTGCCGCCGGCCGATCTGCGCAGCCGCGACATCCTGCGCACGATGAAGGCCGACGAGGCCCGCCATGCCGACCACGCCGAACAGGCCGGCGCGCGCATCCTGCCGCAGCCGGTGCCGGCGATCATGGCGGCGGCATCGAAGCTGATGAAAGCGGTGGCGTACCGCTTGTGATCTTGATGTTGCCCCCTTTGAAAAAGGGGGCGGATCGGCCGCAGGCCGATGGGGGATTTGCTCTTGATCTTGCCTTTTCCTCTTAGAAAGGCAAAAAAGCAAATCCCCCTTTAATCCCCCTTTTTCAAAGGGGGAAACAGCAACAGTGGCCTACTCGACCAGATTGCGGCCGTGGAACAGCTCTTCGATCTCGCGCTTGAGCAGCGTCTCGATCTTCATCCGGTCCTTGAACGAGAGGTTCTTGGCCTTTTCCTCGAACAGGTACTGGTCCAGGTCGAAGTCCTTCAGGTGCATCTTGGTGTGGAAGATGTTTTCCTGGTAGACGTTCACGTCCAGCATCTCGTAGCGCGACTTGACGTTCTTGGCCAGGAAATCCTGGATCGAATTGATCTTGTGGTCGATGTAGTGCTTCTTGCCCTTGATGTCGCGGGTGAAGCCGCGCACCCGGTAGTCCATCACCACGATGTCCGATTCCAGGCTCTCGATCAGGTAGTTCAGGGCCTTCAGCGGCGAGATCACGCCGCAGGTGGCCACATCGATGTCGGCGCGGAAGGTGGCGATGCCGTGCTGCGGATGTGTTTCCGGATAGGTGTGGACCGTGATGTGGCTCTTGTCCAGGTGCGCGACCACCGCGTCGGAGATCACGCCCTTGGCGGCCGATTTCTCGATCACCGGCTGCTCGCTGATCAGGATCGTCACCGAGGCGCCCTGCGGGTCGTAATCCTGGCGCGCGATGTTGAGGATGTTGGCGCCGATGATGTCGGCCACGTCCGTCAGGATCTGGGTGAGCCGGTCGGCGTTGTATTCCTCGTCGATGTACTCGATGTAGCGCTGGCGCTCCTCCTCGGACACGGCGTAGCACACGTCGTAAATGTTGAACGAGAGCGCTTTGGTGAGGTTGTTGAAGCCTTGCAGCTTCAGGCGCGGCAGTGGCTTGACCACGGCGGTCGTCCCCCGATCAGGGCTGGCGAAGAAGGGCGCGATTATGCGGCAAACCGCGTGTCGGCGATATCGTCCGTGGCACAAAGTTTGCGGCGCGCTGGTTCAGGCCCTAAGCTTCGGGCTTCACCGACCTGTCCGAGCCATGAACCAGTCCCCCGCACTGTCGTTCCCCACGCTGCGGCAAGCCGCCAGCCCCTTGCAGCTGGATGCCGCCTCCCTTGAGCGCTTCCTCGCCCACTGCCACCTGCGCCGCTATCCGTCGCGCACGGAGGTGTTCCGCCCGGGCGATCCCGCCGGCACCATGTATTACGTGGTCAACGGCTCGGTGAGCATCATCACCGAGGACGACGACCGCGAGCTGGTGCTGGGCTATTTCGGCACCGGCGAGTTCGTCGGCGAAATGGGCCTGTTCATCGAAACCGACCAGCGCGAGGTGATGCTGCGCACCCGCACCCAGTGCGAGCTGGCCGAGATCAGCTACGAGCGCCTCTATCAGCTGATCGTGGGGCCGCTGGCTCAGGATGCGGCCAAGCTGATGTTCGCGATCGGCAAGCAGCTGTCGCGGCGCCTGCTGGACACCAGCCGCAAGGCTGGGCGCCTGGCCTTCCTGGACGTCAGCGACCGCATCATCCGCACCCTGCACGACCTGGCCAAAGAGCCCGAGGCCATGAGCCATCCGCAAGGCACCCAGCTGCGCGTGTCGCGGCAGGAGCTGGCGCGGCTGGTCGGCTGCTCGCGCGAAATGGCCGGCCGCGTGCTGAAGAAGCTGCAGATCGACGGCAAGCTGCACGCCCGCGGCAAGACCGTCGTGCTCTACGGGACGCGATAGGCCCATGGCGGAGCATTTCGCTCCGCGCGGGCGCCTGCCGGAGGCCGACCTCCGCAGCGCGTCGTTGATGGATGCCGACGACGTGGCCGCCCTGCTTTCCGAACTGGGCTATCCCTGCGATGCGGCCGATGCCGCCCAGCGCATCGCCGCGATCACCGAGAACGACCGCCAGGCGCTGGTGGTCGCACGTTGCGGCGGCGTGGTCTGCGGGCTGGTCGCGCTGGATTTCATGTACTACCTGCCGCTGGACACCACCACCTGCCGCATCACCGCATTGGTGGTGACTTCCTCGGCGCAGGGCCAGGGCCTCGGCCGGCAACTGCTGCGCGAGGCCGAACGCCGCGCCCGTGTCGGCGGCGCCGCCCGGCTGGAACTCACCAGCGGCTCGCAGCGCACCGACGCGCACAAGTTCTACAAGGACAACGGCTACAGCGACGGCACGCTGCGCTTCATCAAGCGCCTCGGCGCGGCCTGATACTTGCGCCGGGCGGCCTTGGCCCAGCCACGCTGCCATCCCGAGCGAAGCGAGGGATCTGCTTGCAGTGGGCCAGCACACTGACGGGTCACTCGCCGTGCTGTCGGGACAAGGAAAAGCTCGCGGCTGAAGCCGCTCCCACGAAGTCAGGCTTTCGCTGCCACCACCGGCTCGCCCGCGCGCTCGCGGCAGCCCCAGTTGAGGATAGGCGTACCCGGCGGCAGCACGCGCCGGAACAGGTCGACCCTGCCGGGCTTGGGATTGACCACCACCGGATGCTTGGCGATCCGCAATAGCGGCAGGTCGGCGCTGCTGTCGCTGTAGGCGACCGCGACCTGGTCGTAGCCGGCGTCCCAGATCATCCGCACCTTGTTCTGCGCGTGGCAGTGTTGCGCCGTGATCAGGCCGCCGAGAAAAGGCTTGCCCAGGCTGCCGATCACCGGCAGATCCTCGTGCGCCACGAAGTCGAGGATGGCGCGCGCCAGCTCCGGCGGCGCGCCGGTCGCGATGACCACGCGGTCGCCGTCGACGCGGTGGTGGTGCAGCACTTCCAGCGCGACCGGCAGCAGGCGGGCCCGTATCTTCTTCGCGTTGGCCTGCACGTAATCGTCGATCAAGGCATCGAAATCGCGCCGCCGGTGCAGGCCGAACGTGCCGATCCACAGGAACCCGGAGACGCCGCGCCGGCGCGTCGGCAGCCAAGCCACCATCGGCAGCAGCAGCGGCGCGGCCAGCAGCGCCGCCAGCTTGCGCAGCGGATGGCGGCGGATCAGCCAGGCGACCATGTGGCTGCCGGAATCCCCGTCGTACAGCGTGTGGTCGAAATCGAATACCACCAGCGGCCGGTACGGGACCGCGGTCTCGGCGAAAGCGCTCATGCGCGGAAGAATAACCGCTGCAGCGCCTCGCCCGGATCGCGCTCGCGCATGAAGGTTTCGCCGACCAGGAAGGCGTCGACGCCGGCCGCGCGCATCCTGCGCACATCGTCCCCGGTCGCGATGCCGCTTTCGGTGACCAGGCGGCGGTCGCGCGGCACGGCTTGCTTCAGCGCCAGCGTGGTGTCCAGGCTGACGTCGAACGTGCGCAGGTTGCGGTTGTTGATGCCCAGCAGCGGCGCCGGCACCTGCAACGCGCGCTCGAGCTCGTTCATGTCGTGCACTTCCACCAGCACGTCCAAATCCAGGCCCAGCGCGAGCTCGGACAGTTCGGCCAGGCGCGCGTCGTCCAGCGCGGCGACGATCAGCAGGATGCAGTCGGCGCCCAGCGCGCGCGATTCGTACACCTGCCAGGGGTCGATAGTGAAGTCCTTGCGCAGCACCGGCAGCGCGCAGGCCGCGCGCGCCTGGCGCAGGTAGTCGTCGGCGCCCTGGAAGAAATCGACGTCGGTCAGCACCGACAGGCAGGCCGCGCCGCCTGTTTCGTAACTGCGCGCGATCGCGGTCGGGTCGAAGTCGGCGCGGATCACGCCTTTGGACGGGCTGGCCTTCTTCACTTCGGCGATCACCGCGGGCAGGCCTGCGGCGATCTTGGTTTCGACGGCCGCCGCGAAGCCGCGCACCGGCGGCGCATCGGCCGCCAGCGCCCGCAGTTCGGCCAGCGGCGTGCGCGACGAACGCTCGGCGACTTCTTCGGCTTTGCGCTGCAGGATTTTTTGCAGCACGTCGGGGCGCGATCCCAGGTTCACGTCGTTTCCTTGGCTTCCGAGTCGCCTTGGCCCGTTGCGCGGCGGTAGCCCGTCGCCAGGTCCCAACCGTAGGCCCGCTCCACCTTGGCGATGCGCAATTCGAAATGCCGGTACCACTCCGCCCGGCCGCGCTCGCGCGCCAGGGTGTGCTCGGCGTGCAGGCGCCAGGCTTTGATCGCTTCCTCGCTCTCCCAGTAGGCCACGGTGATGCCGAAGCCGTCCTCGCCGCGCGTGGACTCCACGCCGAGGAATCCCGGTTGCTGCCGCGCGAGCTCGACCATGCGATCCGAGGTCTCGCCGTAACCGTTGTCGCCGTCGCGGCGTTGCGAGCTGAAGACCACTGCGTAATACGGCGGCGGCGGGAGTTTGGCGAATGCGTCGGTCATGCTGCCTTTCTGCTTTTTTTAAAGCCGTCATTCCCGCGAAGGCGGGAATCCAGTGACTTCGCTGTTGATTTTGTAACAGATCGGAGTATGCCGGAAGGCCCAAAGCCGCTGGATTCCCGCCTTCGCGGGAAGGACGGCTTAAAGCAAAGGCAAAGCCACGCTCGCCGGTTAGCCCGCCAGCATGCGCGTCACGCCGACAAACTCCCGCAACTTCGCCAACGCCGCACCTGAAGCGATCGCCTCCCGCGCCCGCACGATGCCATCGGCTATCGAATCGGCCACCCCCGCGGCGTACAGCGCCGCTCCGGCGTTGAGCGCCACGATCTCCAGCGGCAACCCCGGCTCGTTGCCCAACGCGCCGAGCAGCATTTTTTTGGATTCCTCCGCATCGGCCACGCGCAGATTGCGGCTGGCGGCCATCCGGATGCCGAAATCCTCCGGATGCACCTCGTACTCGCGCACCACCCCGTCGCGCAGTTCGCCTACCAGGGTGGCCGCGCCGAGCGAAATCTCGTCCATGCCGTCGCGGCCCCACACGACCACCGCGCGTTGCGCACCCAGCGCCTGCAACACGCGCACCTGGATGCCGACCAGGTCTGGATGGAAGACGCCCATCAGGATGTTCGGCGCCCCGGCCGGATTGGTCAGCGGACCGAGGATGTTGAACAGCGTGCGCACGCCCATTTCCTTGCGCACTGGCGCCACCACCTTCATCGCCGGGTGGTGGATCGGCGCGAACATGAAACCGATGCCGCAGGCGTCGATGCATCGGGCGACCTGTTCGGGCTGCAGTTCGATGCTCGCGCCCAAAGCCTCGAGCACGTCGGCGCTGCCGGACTTGGACGAAACGCTGCGGTTGCCGTGCTTGGCCACCCGCGCGCCCGCCGCGGCGACGACGAAGATCGATGCCGTGGAGATGTTGAAGGTATGCGCGCCGTCGCCGCCGGTGCCCACGACATCGATCAGGCGCGTGCGATCGGCCACCGGGACCGGCAACGCGAACTCGCGCAACACCGTGGCCGCGCCGGCGATCTCGTCGACCGTTTCCTTCTTGACGCGCAAACCGGTCAGGATGGCCGCGGTCATCGCCGGCGACACTTCGCCGCGCATGATCTGGCGCATCAGGTCGACCATCTCGTCGAAGAAGATCTCGCGATGCTCGATGGTGCGCTGCAGGGCTTGTTGCGGAGTGATGGGCATGTCGTTACCGGCTGAAGACGTCAAAGTCGCGCGATTTCCAGGATTTCCTGGCCCATCAGCACGCACTCGCCGTCCTTCATGCGGAAATATTCGAAGCGCATGCGGTACTCGCCTTTGTAGAAGGAACCCCGCACCTCCAGCACATCGAAGCGTTGCTTGCTGCTGGCCGGGTTGACGATCGAAGGCAGGGGCTTGGCCTCGTCGCCGACATAAACGTCCTTATCTTCGCCATCGAGATGGAATACCAAGAGCTTCTTGGCCTGTTTGATGGCATCGGCCGAGCAAGCGGCGCTGGACGGCACCGTTTCGGCCATGCTCGGCGCAGCGTAGGCGATCGTCAGAATCGCGCAAACCAACAACGGAATCCGGCCCATAGCTCAGCGCTCCAGAAAGTTCTTCAACAACGCGTGCCCATGTTCGGTCAGGATCGACTCCGGATGGAACTGCACGCCTTCCACCGGATGCTCGCGATGGCGCAAGCCCATCACTTCTTCGATCGTGCCGTCCTCGTTCTCGGTCCACGCGGTCACTTCAAGGCACCCCGGGAGCGAATCCTTGTCGACCACCAGCGAATGGTAGCGGGTGGCCTCGTAAGCGTCCGGCAGACCGGCGAACACCCCTTTGCCTTCGTGGCGGATGCGCGACGTCTTGCCGTGCATGATCCGCCCGGCGCGGACCACCTGGCCGCCGTAAGCCTGCCCCAGCGCCTGGTGCCCCAGGCACACGCCCAGCACGGGCACGCGCGCGCCGAGTTCGCGGATCACGTCCAACGAAACGCCGGCCTCGTTCGGCGTGCAGGGTCCGGGCGAAATCACGATCTTGTCGGGCGACAGCGCACCGATCTGCGCCGCCGACAGCTCGTCGTTGCGGACCACTTTCACCTCCGCCCCCAAAGCCTGCAGGTACTGCACTAGGTTGTAGGTGAAGCTGTCGTAGTTGTCGATCATCAGCAGCATCGCATCAGTCCCCGGCATTGAGCGCGACGAAAAGGAATACCGCCAGCAGCCCGAGTGCGGTCCATAGGGCTACGCCTGCTATCGCGAACATCCACGGATGCCGCTCGCGCAACTCGTGACGCAAGCGATCGTCCCAGACGACCAGGTTGACCGCCGCTTCGGCCAGCAATCCCAGCAACTCGCCCATCGTCAGAGTCCTTTCGCGGCTTCGGCCACCGCCCGGAACAACGCCCGCCCCTTGTTCATCGTCTCCTCCCACTCCTTCTGCGGATCGGAGTCGTAGACGATGCCTGCGCCGGCCTGCACGTGCAGGCGTCCGTCCTGGATGACGGCGGTGCGGATGGCGATGGCGGTATCGGCGTCGCCGTGCCAGCCGATGTAGCCGACGGCGCCTGAGTAGACGTTGCGCTTGATCGGTTCCAGCTCGCGGATCACTTCCAGCGCGCGGATCTTGGGCGCACCGCTGACGGTGCCGGCCGGGAACGTGGCGCGCAGCACGTCGGCGTAGCTCAATCCTGCCTTCAACCGGCCGGTGACTTCGCTGACGATGTGCATCACGTGGCTGTAGCGTTCGATCATGAACTGTTCGCCCACCTGCACCGTGCCCGGCTCGGCGACGCGGCCGACGTCGTTGCGGCCCAGGTCGATCAGCATCAGGTGTTCTGCGCGTTCTTTCGGATCGGCCAGCAGTTCGGCTTCGAGTGCGTTGTCCTCTTCCGCCGTTTTTCCGCGTGGACGGGTGCCGGCGATCGGCCGCACCGTGATTTCGCCGCCCTGCTGCCGCACCAGGATCTCCGGCGACGAACCCACCACCTGGGTGCCGCCGACGTCGAGGAAATACATGTACGGCGACGGGTTCAAGGCCCGCAACGCGCGATACACGTCCACCGGCCGCGCATTGAACGGCACGCTGAGCCGTTGCGACAGCACCACTTGGAAGATGTCGCCGGCGCGGATGTATTCCTTCGACTTCTCCACCGCGGCGATGAAGCCTTCGCGGGTGAAGCCGGAAACGAAATCCGCTTCGTCCAGCGCCGCCGGCACCAGCGTCTCCGGATAACCGGCGCCGGCGTGGCGCAGGCGGTGGCTGAGCTCGTCCAAGCGGCGGTTGGCGCGCGCCCAGGCCTGCGGATCGCGCGGATCGGCGTGCACGATCAGGTACAGGCGGCCCTTGAGGTTGTCGAACACCGCGACTTCCTCGCTCAGCATCAGCAGGATGTCGGGCGTGCCCAGTTCGTCTTCCTTGTCGCCGCCGGCCAGGCGCGGTTCGATGTACTGGACGCACTCGAAACCGAACCAGCCGACCAGGCCGCCGGCGAAGCCCGGCAAGCCTTCCAGCCGCGGCACCGAATGCTCGCCGCGCAGGCGTTCGACTTCGGCGAACGGGTCGGCGACATCGCGCGCTTCGACCAGTTCGCCGTATTCGGTGACGTAGAGCGTGTGCCCGGCGAAGGCGTAAACGCGCCTGGCCGGCAGGCCGATGATCGAATAGCGGCCGAAGCGCTCGCCGCCTTCCACCGATTCGAAAAGATAGGTGTGCGGCCCGTCGGCCAGTTTCAGGTAGACAGACAGCGGCGTATCGAGGTCGGACAGCACCTCGCGCACCACCGGGATGCGGGTATGGCCGTCAGCGGCGTATTGCTGGAAGCGCTCGTGCGAGATCACGCGGTGTTTCCTTGAAAGACGAGGGGATGCGGGCGACGACAGCCAAAGGCCACCATCGCCAACCCAGGTCGGCGGAAACGGAATGCGGGGTCGCCCTGAAGATCATGGCGCCACTTTAGCCGGTTCGAGCGGCTTTTCGTAGGAGCGGCTTTAGCCGCGAGCTCTTTCCCTCACGACGCTGCGATCTGGGGGAAAGCTCGCGGCTAAAGCCGCTCCTGCGAAGAGCGGGGTGCCAGCAGCGGGCAATCGGCGGGCAGATGCATCCTCACCCGACCCGGCACGCAGGCGATGCGGAAGCGCGTCGACTCCACCGGTTCGCCATCCAGGTTCAAGGTGAACGGCCGCTCCGAGCCGATCTCCACCCACGACAGTTGCGTGCGCACCGCCACCTGGTCCAGCGCGGCATGCTTGCCGTCCTTGAGCAAAGTGGTCAGCGTCGCGGCGACCTCGCCCGACAACTCGGGGATGATGGTGAGGTCGAGCAGGCCGTCGTCGATGCGCGCATCCGGGCACAAGGCTTGGCCGCCGCCGGCCTGGCGTCCGTTGCCGATGCCCAGCGCGATGAATTCGCCGTGCCAAGCGAAGCGCGGGCCTTCCATGCTGGCGCGGATCGGTTCGATCCTGCCGAGTTTGGACAGGCCGGTGATCAGATAGGCCAGCCCGCCGAGCAGCTTCTTCAAGCCATCGGCGGTCTCCACCGTGACTTGGGTGCCGAAGCCGCCGCTGGCGAGATTGGCGGCCCAGTGGATGTCGCCATCGGCTTCGAGCTCGAGCAGGTCGATCGGCCGCGCCGCTTGCGCAAGCACGAGCTCCAGCGCCGGCATGGGTTCGTCCGGAATCAGCGCCGCGCTCGCGAAATCGTTGGCCGTGCCCAGCGGCACCAGGCCCAGCGCCGGCAAGGCGGCGTCGGTTTCGTGGCGGTGCGCCAGCGCGGTGACGACTTCGCTCAGCGTGCCGTCGCCGCCGGCCGCGATCAATGTCCCGATGCCGTCGGCGATGGCTTCTTCGACGTAGCGCTCCGCATCGCCGCCTTCCCAGGTGACCCGGACGTCCACTTCGATGCCGCGTTCGCGGATTTCGGCCACCGCATCGCGCAGCGCGTCGTCGCCGGCGGATTTGCCGTTGAGGATCAGTCTCCAGCGGATTGCGGACATGCGGCCTGCGGGTGAAGGAAACAGCGCGAGGCTAGCAGCGCAGCCGCGAGAGGCCGTGAAACGCGGCATTGTCACGCGGCCGTCACGAGGGACGCGGAGAATGGAAGACCATAGCAGGGATGAAAGAGGGAGGCGGGATTGCCTCCAAATCTTCCGAAGGCCGTTGCGCGAGCAGCGGCCTTTTTCTGCGCCTATCGCGCGGCGGCGACCGCGCCCTTCATGCGGTCGATCACATCGGCGTAGTCGCGCTGGCCGAAGATGGCCGAGCCGGCGACGAAGGTATCGGCGCCGGCCGCCGCGATCTCGCCGATGTTGTCCGGTTTCACGCCGCCATCGATCTCCAACCGGATGGACTTGCCGCTGCGGTCGATCATGCCGCGCACGCGTTTGAGCTTGTCCAGCGCGGAAGGGATGAAGGATTGGCCGCCGAAACCGGGGTTCACCGACATCAGCAGCACCAGGTCGAGGTCCTCGAGCACGTAATCGAGCACGTCCACCGGCGTCGCCGGATTCAGCACCAGCCCGGCCTGGCAACCCAGCGACTTGATCAGCTGGATGGTGCGGTGCACGTGCGCGCTGGCTTCGGGATGGAAACTGATCACGCTGGCGCCGGCCTTGGCGAAATCGGGGACGATGCGGTCCACCGGCTGCACCATCAGGTGCACGTCGATCGGCGCGGTCACGCCGTGCTTGCGCAGCGCTTCGCAGACCAGCGGGCCGATGGTCAGGTTGGGCACGTAATGGTTGTCCATCACGTCGAAATGCACCCACTCGGCGCCGGCGGCGAGCACGTTGTCGACCTCTTCGCCCAATCGGGCGAAATCGGCGGAGAGGATGGAAGGTGCGATGACGGTGGGTTGCATGGTCGCCGGGCCTGGACGCGAATGCGGGCCGGTGCGGCCCGAAGGCCACATTATCTCATCGCCGCTTGCGCAGGACTTTGATGCGGTCGTAGGCCGTGTTGATGTCGCGGGCCTTCTTTTCGGCCTGCCGGCGCAGCTCCTCGGCCAGGCCGCCGGTACGGTCCGGGTGGTATTGCGAAATCAGCCGGCGGTAAGCCTGGTCGATCTCGGCATCGCTGGCTTCGCTGGTCAGGCCGAGCACGGCATAAGGGTTGTCGCGCGGGCTCTTGAACCAATCGACGTCCAGGGCATGGCCGATCAGCAGGCCGATCAAGCCGCCGGCCGGGTGCCGCATCAGCAGCCATCCGGCGACGAAACCCAGTAATTTCCCGTACCAGCGCATAGGCGGATTCTAGCCTGCCGGCATCGCTACAATGGCGCCCCCGTAGCGAGACCCCAGACGATGGCGACGACTCTGCTCACTGCCGAGCTCCCCGGCCTCAATCTGCGCCACCGCGGCAAGGTGCGCGACGTGTTCGACGTGGGCAACGACACCCTGCTCATGGTCGCCACCGATCGCCTGAGCGCTTTCGATGTGGTGCTGCCCGATCCGATCCCGGGCAAGGGCGAGATGCTGTGCCAGATCAGCAATTTCTGGTTCGCCCAGACCGCGCACCTGCTGCCCAACCACCTCACCGGCATCGATGTCGCATCCGTGCTGCCCGACGGCGTCGACCCGGCGCTGTACGCGCAGCGCTCGGTGGTCGCCAAGAAACTCAAGCCGGTGCCGGTGGAGGCGATCGCGCGGGGCTATCTGATCGGCAGCGGCTGGAAGGACTATCAGCGCACCGGCCGGGTCAGCGGCATCGCCCTGCCCGACGGTCTGCGCCAGGCCGAGCAGTTGCCGCAACCGATCTTCACGCCTTCGACCAAGGCGGCGGTCGGCGACCACGACGAGAACATCGATTTCGACACGATGGTGCGCGCCGTCGGCGCCGAACTGGCCGAACAGGTGCGCGACGCCACGCTGCGGCTGTACCAGTTCGCCGCCGAGTACGCCGCGCAGCGCGGCATCCTGCTGGCGGACACCAAGTTCGAATTCGGCACCGACGCCGACGGCCGCCTGTACGTGATGGACGAGATGCTGACGCCGGACTCCTCGCGCTACTGGCCCGCCGACGAGTACGAAGTCGGCACCAGCCCGCCCAGCTACGACAAGCAGTTCGTGCGCGATTACCTGGAAACGCTGGACTGGGACAAGAAAGCGCCCGGGCCGCGGCTGCCGGCCGAGGTGATCGCACGCACCCGCGCCAAGTACGCCGAGGCGCTGCAGAAGCTGGCCGGCATCAGCGTCGACTGACGCCTCCCTTTTCTTGTAGGAGCGGCTTCAGCCGCGAGCTCTTCCTCCACGGTCGCGGCGGCGGGAGGGAAAGAGCTCGCGGCTGAAGCCGCTCTCACAAAGACGCAGCGCGCCCCTGACTTACGACAGCACTCCAACCCGGCTGGAGTTATGCTTGGCACCTGACCAGCCGGAGCCCTGCCATGCACGCCCAGGCCGAACACCACGCCACGCCGATCCACCGCTGGTTCGACAAATACGCCGAAGACCACCGCAATCCGACCAACCAAACGATCCACGTCTTCGCCGTGCCGGCGATCCTGTGGACCATCGTCGCCTTGCTGTGGTGCATTCCCTCGCCGGGCACCTGGTTCCGGCCCGGCTTCTGGGCCGCGCTGGTGATGTTCGCCGCCTGGATGTTCTATTACCGCGCCTCGCGTCCGCTGGGGTTCGGCATGCTCGCGGTGTTCGTCGCCATGGCCTGGTTCACGCGCTGGCTGCACAACAGTTACGGCACGCAGGCGCTGCTGATCGCCGCGGTCGTGGTCTTCGTCGTGGCCTGGATCGCCCAGTTCGTGGGGCACAAGATCGAAGGGCGCAAGCCCAGCTTCCTGACCGATATCACCTTCCTGCTGATCGGACCGGCGTGGGTGGTGGCCAAGCTCTACGACAAGCTCGGCTGGAAATACTGACCCATCCGCTCTTTGTAGAGCGGAGCTTGCCCCGCTGCTTTGCTCGGTAGGTGCGAATTCATTCGCACGCTCTTGATCGCAGAAAGCGTGCGAATGAATTCGCACCTACGAAAGCGGAGAGCAGCGGAGCAAGCTTAGCTCTGCAGAACACCCGCCTCCGATTTTCGACCACTGACCGCATGCCCTCCCGCGATCTCTTCTACCTGGCCATCATCTGCCTGGCCTGGGCCGGCAGCTTTCTCGCCTCCGCTTTCGGCTTGCAGCAGATTCCACCGATGATGTTCGCGGCGCTGCGCCTGGGCCTGCTGGCGCTGGTGCTGGCCGCTTTCGTCAAACGTCCGCCGCCGGGCCAGTGGCCGCAACTGCTGGCGCTGGGGCTGTGCAACGGCACGCTCAATTTCGCGATGAGCCTGTGGTCGATCAAACTGGCTGGCGACCTGTCTTCGCCGGCGATCATCCAGCAGTGCTATGTGCCGATGTCGGCGCTGCTGGCCTGGCTGCTGCTGGGCGAGCGTTTCGGTTGGCGCAGCGGCCTGGCGATCGCGGTCAGCTTCGCCGGTGTGCTGGTGCTGGGCTTCGATCCCATCGTGCTGGACCGGCCCTTGTCGCTGGTGTTGATGCTGGGTTCGGGCTTCGTGCTCGCCCTGGGCACTGTGCTCACCCGGCGATTGCATGGGCTCGACGCGATCAGCGCGCAAGGCTGGACCGCCGCCATCGGCGTGCTGCCGCTACTGTTCGCGAGCCTGGCGTTCGAATCCGGCGCTGCGGCGTCCGTAGTCGAGGCCGACGCGTTGGCCTGGGCCAGCGTGGCTTACGCGGCGCTGATTTCCTCGCTGCTCGGCTACGGCCTGTATTACGTGCTGGTGCAGCGCCATCCGGTCGCGCAGATCACGCCGTACCTGCTGCTGTCGCCGGTGCTGGCGGTGGTGCTGGGCATCGTGTTCTGGGGCGACCGTCCCGGCCCCAAGCTTTTGATCGGCGGCGCGATGGTATTGGGCGGCGTGCTGCTGATCGCATTGCGCACCCGCGCCAAGGCGCGGACGCCGGCGGCGGCCAAGGAAGTCTAGGACTCGCGCTGCGCGAACATGTCCGCGGTCGGCCGGAAAGCCCGCGGCGCGTAGCCGAAATCGCGTTGCGCGGGCGTCGCGTCGAACACCAGGTCGCTGCGCATCCGCGCTACGGCCGCTTCGCCGAAACCCTGGGCATGGCCCGCCGCATGCGCGGCGGCCAGCATCAGGTTGAACAACGGCGACGGCAGTTCCAGCAGTTTCGGCGGCGGCTGCAAGGTATCGAGCAGGCGCGCGACCATGTCGCGGTACGGCAGCGTTTCGCCGCCGGGCAGCGCATAGGCCTGGCCATGCGTGGCGGCGACGGGCGCGGCGGCGAACGCCGCGGCGGCCAGGTCGCGGACATGCGCCGGCTGCCGCAAACCGTTCGCGCCGCGCGGCAACGCGAAATAGCCGAACCGCTGCGCGACCCGGGCGATGCGCGTCAGCGTTCGGTCGCGCCCCGCGCCGTACACGAGCGTCGGCCGCAGCAGCGTGGCGGCGATGCCGCGCGAAGCGGCGGTGTCGAACACCGACCGCTCGCCTTCGCGCAGGCGCGCCGCGTTTTCGCGTTCGCCCGCATCGGAAGAACCGCGCTTGATGTCGATGCTGGTCGAACCGAACGCGACCACGCGCCCGGTTTCCACCGAAGCGCGCGCGAACCACCGCGCGAACAGATCCAGCGGACCGCAACTGAACACCGTTTCCACCTGCCGCGGCAGGCCGGGGACGTTGTCCAGATCGCCGCGCAGCCATTGCAGGCCCGGCTCATCGGAACGGACGTCGCGCGACACGGCGATCACCCGCCAGCCATCGTCGTGCAGCAGGTCCAGCAACGGCATGCCGATCTGGCCGCTGGCGCCGAAAACCAGCGCGCTACGCATCCGTGCGCCGTAAAGTGGCGCGCAGCCACAGCAAGCCGACCGTCGCCGATACCAGCGAGGCCACCAGCACGCCGATCACGCTCTCGGTGTAGCGCAACGCGTCGGCGGAGAACGCCAGCGAGCCGATGAACAGGCTCATCGTGAAGCCGATGCCGCACAGCAGGCCCAGGCCGATCATCGCGCGCAGCCCCATGCCGTCCGGGAAGCGCGCCACGCGCAGGCTGCGCATCAGCACCGCCGCGAGCACGATGCCGACCGGCTTGCCGAGCACCAGGCCCAGCGCGATGCCCAGCGGCAGCGGCGACAACAGATCGTCCAGTTCGAGGCCGCCCAGCGCGAGGCCGGCGTTGGCGAAGGCGAACACCGGCAGTATGGCGAACGCGACCCAGGGATGCAGCGCGTGTTCCAGGTGTTCGAGCGGGGAATGCTCCACTTCGTCGTCGATCTTGTTGTGCGGATCCACGTGCGGGATCATCAGGCCGGTCGCCACGCCCGCCAGCGTGGCATGCACGCCCGATTTCAGTACGCAGACCCACAGCACCACGCCCAGCACGATATACGGCGCCAACGCCGTCACGCCGCGCCGGTTGAGCGCCCACATCGCGAACAGCGCTACCGCGGCAAGGCCCAACGCGACCAACGACATGCCGTGCGAATAGAAGAGCGCGATGATCAGGATCGCGATCAGATCGTCGACCACGGCGATCGTCGACAGCAGCAGCTTCATGCCCAGCGGCACGCGCGAACCGAGCAGCGCCAGGATCCCGAGCGCGAACGCGATGTCGGTCGCGGTGGGAATCGCCCAGCCGCGCAGCGCTTCGGCCTGGTCCCGGTTGATCCACCAGAAGATCAGCGCCGGCACCACCACGCCGGCCGCGGCGCACACCATCGGCAGTATCAACTGGTCGCGGCTGGAGAGCTGTCCGCTCAAGGTTTCGCGCTTGATTTCCAGCGCCACCAGCAGGAAGAAGACCGCCATCAGGCCATCGTTGATCCACAGCAGCAGCGGCTTGTCGATCGAGAATTCGCCGATCCGCACCTGCACCGGCATTTCCTGGAAAGCCAGATACCACGCCTGCAGCGGCGAGTTGGCGAAGATCAGCGCCAGCAACGCGGCCGCGATCAGCAGGATGCCGCCGGCCGCTTCCAACCGGAAGAATTCGCTCAGCGCATGGACGGCCCGGCCCGGCAAGGCGCTTACGCTGCGGCGGTTCGGCGGACGGGCATCGGACATGACCGGCATTGTAGCCGTCGTACGATCGCGCCTTCCCTCAACGGCTCAGCCAAAGCTCGAACAGCAGCCAGGCGACGAAGGCAACCAACAGGATGCCGCCCTCCTTCTTGCTGACGCGCAGGTCGCCCTTGAGCATCGGATACAGCGCGATGCCGAATGCCAGCGCAGCCGGCAATTCGAAACGCACGAACGATGCCGGCAGCGGCAGTTCGCCGGTGAACGTCGCCATGCCGCCGACGATCAGCAGCAGGTTGAACAGACTTGAGCCGATCACGTGGCCGACGACCATTTCGCCATGGCCGCGCCGCGCCGCGGCGACCGCGGCGGCGATTTCGGGCAAGGCCGTGCCGACCGCCACCACCAGCAGGCCGGTCAGCATCGGCTCCATGCCCAGCGCCAGACCCAGCGGCGGCGCATGCTGCACCACCAGGCGCGCGCCGAAATACAGCAGGGCGGCGGCGATGGCCAAGCGCAGCAGATTGAGCCACAGGTCGCCGCTGGTCCTGACGAAGGCGGCGATCGCGTCCTGCACCTCGGGCGCTTCGCGGCGCGTGCGCACCAGCGCGAACGCAAGCACCGCGACGAAAGCGACGACCAGGACGGCGCCTTCCGCCCGGCTCAGCACGCCGTCCAGGCCGAAAGCGATGGTCGCGATGCTGCCGGCGATGAAACACAGCAGCAGCGGCGCCAACGCGCGCCAACGCACCACCAGCGGCGCCGCCAGCGCCGCAGCGCCGAGCGTCAGGCCGAAATTGACCACGTTGCTGCCGACCGCGTTGCCCAGGGCCAGCGCCTGGCTGCCGGTCCAGACCGCGCGCGCGTTGACCGCCAGTTCCGGCAGCGAGGTGCCGAACGCCACCAGCAACAGCCCGGCGACGAAGGGCGAAGCGCCGATGCGCTGCGCCAGCCCGGATGCGCCTTTGACGATCGAATCGCCTCCGAGTCCGAGCAGGATCAGGCCGATCACGAAAAAGGCCAAGGCTTCCAGCATCGCCGCATCTCCCCAGGTCGGTTCGGCCGATTCTATGCCCGTTCCGCAGCCTATGTCTCTTTGTGGGAGCGGCTTCAGCCGCGAGCTTTCCCCACGCACGCGCGAACGCAAACAAGAGCTCGCGGCTGAAGCCGCTCCCACAAAAGCCGCTCCCACAAATGCCGCTCCTGCGAAAAACGGGCAGCGGGTTACGAACAGCCTTCGACGTAATCCACCTGCGGCGGCACGCCGACATGCCAGGCGGTGACCTTGCCCGCGGCATCGACTTCGAACACGATCGCGCTGGCGCCATCGGTCGATTTCACTCGCAGATTCTTGCCGCCTTCCACGTATTTGTGCGGCTGTTCCTCGACGCGGCCGGCATAGGCGGTCTTGATATCGTCCGCGCTCATGCCGACCTGGCCGCCGCCGGGCGCCACATCGGCGATCGTCTCCACGTCGTAGCGCACGAACTTGCCGTTCTCGAACATCAGCGCCGGCCAACCGGCGCCGTCGGCCTGTTTCGGGCGCAGGTAATAACAGGCGGTATCGGCGCCCGGCACGCCCGCGAGTTCGCCGTCCCAGTTCTGCCTGACCGCATCGGCGCTCATGCCGAAACGCGTCTTGCCGTAGCCTTCATAAGTACCCGGCACGGGCGCCGGTACCGCGGTTCCCGGCGGTGCGGTTGCAGGCGGCACGTCTTCGGCCGGCTGATCCAATGCCGGCGTTGGCGGTTGCGGCGTCGCTGCGGTCTCTTGTTGCGGCTTGCGTTCGGCATCGCAGGCCGACAGCGCCAATGCCAGCAATGCGATGGCGGAAAGGGATCGCTTCATGCGGCGGCTCCGTGTTGGGTCGGCGACAGCCTAGGCCAATGCCGTGAAGCCGACGCGAAGCACGAATCGTGCCACTGTCATCACACTTTCATGGGCCGGCTTTACGTTCCCCGCCTCTGCCGAGTCCGGGCCATGCATCCCCATAAGACCGAAAAAGCGCACAGCGCCTTGCGCGACCGTCCCGCGGACGTGAGCGTGCTCGAGCGCCGCATCCTGATCCTGAGCGACGGACGGCGCGAAGATGCGGAGATCGCCGACCTGCTCGGCGCGCAGGCGCGCGATGCGATCGCGCGGCTGTTGCGCGACGGTTATCTTTCCGACCGCGACGTTGCGCAGACCGCCCCGGCGGCGTTCATCGCATCCATTGCGCCGGCGAGCGTGGTCGCAGCGCCCCCGGAAGCGCTGCCCGCGCGCGCGGCGACGGCGGCTGCGTCTTCGCGGCGTTCGATCGCGGCCGCCAAGATGTACGCCGTCGACATGCTGCAACTGCAGCGCGGGCCCGAAGCGGCCGCGATCGCCGCCGCGATCCGCGGCTGCCGCGACCAGGACGAGCTTGCCGCGCACATGCTGCGCGCGCTGCGTTTCATCCACAGCGTCGCCAATCCCAGCCTGAGCCGACGCGTCGCCGACCGCCTGGCCGAAATCATGCCCGAGCAATACCTGGCCGAACTCGACGTGTTCCGCGACGCGCTCTTCGGCGACCGCACCGTCGCGGCTTAGCTCTTCCGTAGGTGCGAATTCATTCGCACGCTTTTGCTTTTGTCGAAGAGCGTGCGAATGAATTCGCACCTACAAAGCTCAGGACGGCGAGAAATTCTTGCGCAAGCCGGCCCAACACTGCTGGTAATCGCGCTGCCGATGCCCGGCATCCAGCGCCTGCCGTGTCGGCGCGATCACCGCGCGCGTTTCGAACATGAAGGCCATGGTGTCGCCGATCACGTCCGGCTTGGACAGATCGGCATTGGAGGCCTTGTCGAACGTGGCCGCGTCCGGCCCGTGCCCGCTCATGCAGTTGTGCAGGCTGGCGCCGCCGGGCGCGAAGCCTTCGGCCTTGGCGTCGTAGGCGCCGTGCACCAGGCCCATGAATTCGCTGGCCACGTTGCGATGGAACCACGGCGGCCGGAACGTGTGCTGCGCCACCAGCCAGCGCGGCGGGAAGATCACGAAATCCATGTTCGCGGTGCCATGCGTATCGCTGGGCGAAGTCAGCACGGTGAAGATGCTCGGATCGGGATGGTCGAAGCTGATCGAACCGATCGCGTTGAAGCGGCGCAAGTCGTATTTGTACGGCGCGTAATTGCCGTGCCAGCCGACCACGTCCAGCGGCGAATGGCCGATCGGCGCGCGCCACAGGTGGCCCTGGAATTTGGCGATCAGTTCGAAATCGCCTTCCAAGTCTTCGTACGCGGCGTTGGGAGTGAGGAAGTCGCGCGGGTTGGCCAGGCCGTTCGCGCCGATCGGGCCCAAGTCGGGCAGGCGCAGCATCGCGCCGAAGTTCTCGCAGACGTAACCGCGCGCCGCGCCTTCCGGCAGCTCGACGCGGAAACGCACACCGCGCGGAACCACCGCGATTTCCTGCGGCGCCACGTCCAGCACGCCCAATTCCGTCGCGATTCGCAACGCGCCCTGCTGCGGGACGATCAGCATCTCGCCGTCGGCGTTGTAGACATAGCGGCCTTCCATCGACTCGTTCGCGGCATACAGATGGATGCCGACGCCGTGCTGCGCGGCGGCGTAACCGTTGCCGGCCATGGTGAACAGGCCGTCGACGAAATCGACCGGCGTTTCGGGCAGCGGCAGCGGATTCCAGCGCAGCTGGTCCGGCGTCACCGGCTCGTGGCCGAACAGGTTGTGGAAATGGCTTTGTTCGAACGGCTCGAACGTGCCGTGCATCGCCGCAGGACGGATGCGGTACAGCCAGCTGCGCCGGTTCTCGCCGCGCGGCGCGGTGAATGCGGTTCCCGACAACTGCTCCGCGTACAAACCATGCGCCACGCGCTGCGGCGAGTTCTGGCCCTGCGGCAGCGTGCCCGCCAAAGCCTCGGTGGCGAATTCGTTGCCGAAGCCGCTCATGTAGCCGGCCGGTTGCAGCTCGTGCGCGTCGCGCGGCGCGATCGGGAAGACGTTGTCGTTGCTGGCGGTGTTCATGGCTTTTGCTCCTTAAGCCCCTCTCCCTCCGGGAGAGGGGTTGGGGTGAGGGTACGGGGTCCGACAGCGTTCCAGATCGCGTCCAAGACCCCGTCGATATTCAACAATACGTCGCTATCCCAAAATCGAATCAGCTTCCATCCTCCAGCTTCCAGGAATCGCGTTCTCGCCGCATCGCTTTCGGCACTGTGCTGCGAGCCGTCCAACTCAATAATCAGCTTCGTCTCTATGCAGCAGAAATCTGCGATGTAGGGCGGAATCGGATGCTGACGACGAAACTTCCTGGCGGCAATCTGTGCGCCCCGTAGCCGTTGCCATAACTCGCGTTCAGCGTCCGTTTGCTCACGGCGCAGACGGCGCGAATTAGTGAGCGACCTGGTCGGCAGTGGCGGCTTAATTATTTTCGGCATCGAGAAAGCTTGCCGGAAACCTGTTCTCCTAAATGTCGGAAGACGGATCGGAACCAATCAGGTTATGCCGCGATCTGGAGCGTCGTGGCTTCGTCGTACCCTCACCCCAACCCCTCTCCCGCAGGGAGAGGGGCTTTAAAGCTTTACAGCACGCCGCGCTTCATCTGATCACGCTCGATGCTCTCGAACAGCGCCTGGAAATTGCCCTCGCCGAAGCCTTCGTTGCCCTTGCGCTGGATGATCTCGAAGAAGATCGGCCCGATCGCGTTCTGGGTGAAGATCTGCAGCAGCTTGCGCTTGTGGGTTTCCGGGTCGGCGTCGATCAGGATCTTGTTGCGGGCCAGGCGCGGCACGTCCTCGCCGTGGCCGGGCACGCGCTGGTCGATCACTTCGAAATAGGTGTCGGGCGTGTCCAGGAATTCGACGCCGGCTTCGCGCATCGCTTCCACCGTCGAGTAGATGTCGTCGGTGAAACAGGCGATGTGCTGGATACCCTCGCCCTTGTACGCGTCCAGGTATTCGTTGATCTGCGATTTGGGATCGCTGGATTCGTTCAGCGGTATGCGGACGATGCCGTCCGGCGCGGTCATCGCCTTGGACACCAGGCCGGTCTTGGCGCCCTTGATGTCGAAGTAGCGGATCTCGCGGAAGTTGAACAAGCGCTCGTAGTAGTCCGACCACTTCTGCATGTTGCCGAAGTAGAGATTGTGGGTGAGGTGGTCGATGAAGGTCAGGCCGAATCCGCGCGGATTCTGGTCGGCGCCCTGCACGGGCAGGAAGTCTTCGTAGACGCTGCCCTTGTCGCCGTAGCGGTCGACCAGGTACAGCATGCAGTCGCCGATGCCCTTGACCACGGGCGCGTCGACGGCCTTGCTCGCTTGCTTGTGGTCGATCGCCTCGCCGCCGTTGCCGAGCACGGTCTTCAGCACTTCCTGGCCGGGCTTCTTGAAGCGGATCGCGAAGCCGCAGGCGCAGGGGCCGTGCGCTTCGGCGAAGTCGGCGGCGAAAGAATCGGGATCCTCGTTGACCAGGAAATTGACGCCGCCCTGGCGGTACACGGTGATCGGCCGCGTCTTGTGGTGCATCACCGCGGCGAAGCCCATCTTGCGGAAATAATCGTGCAGCAACTCGCCCTGGCCCTGCGGCGCGGCGAATTCGACGAACTCGAAGCCGTCGATGCCCATCGGGTTCTCGAAAGTCGTGACCTGCATGCCGAGATTGGGCGGTGCGGCGGTCTGCGGTTGCGCGTTCATGGCGGGCTCCTGGCGTGTTGCGGCGCGGCTTGCTAATTTCGTGCCAACGTTATAGTTTCAACTGAAACCATTTGCAAGGCGCAGCGCAGCATGCCGGCCTCCCTTAGCGAAATGCCCCGCCCCGATCCGCAGGAAACCCCCGCCGAGCACGCCGTGCTGGAGCTGGAGCGCTTCCTGCCCTATCGCCTGTCGGTGCTGTCCAACCGGGTCAGCGGGATGATCGCGCGGATCTACACCGAGCGCTTCGCGCTGGGGGTGACCGAATGGCGGGTGATGGCCGTCCTGGGCCGCTATCCGGACCTGTCGGCCAACGAAGTCGCCCAGCGCACCGCCATGGACAAGGTGGCGGTCAGCCGCGCGGTCTCGGGCCTGATCCAGGCTGGGCGCCTGCAGCGCGAAATGCACGGCGACGATCGCCGCCGTTCGGTGCTGCGCCTGTCCGAGGCCGGTTACCGCATCTACGACGAAGTCGCGCCGCTGGCTTTGGAATTCGAGCGCAAGCTGCTGGGCGATCTGCCTGAAGACGAGCGTGCGCTGCTGTTCCGCCTGCTCGACCGTCTGGACGAGCTGGAATTCAAGGCCGAGGCCGAAGCATCCGGCTGACGACTCGCGCTTCGTAGGGACAGCTTTTGTGGGAGCGGCTTCAGCCGCGAGCTTTGCAAGATCGCGATCGCCATGAAGAGCTCGCGGCTGAAGCCGCTCCCACAAAACCCGCTTAGGACCGCGACGGCGCCCATTTTTTGAGAAATGCGATCAGCTTGTCGCGGTCGTAGCCCTTGCCTTGCTCCAGCACGCCGGTGAATTGCGAATGCAGCAGGTCGCCGTCGCTGTCGAGCACGAACAGATGCGGATAGCCTTTCGCCTGCGGGAATTGCGACAGGAAACGCTTGTTCTCGTTCTCTTCGCTGTAGTTGACCTTCACCCAGACGAAGTGGCTGTCGCGGAAAGCGCGGATCGCGGCATCCTTGTCGACCAGCGCATCCAGCCGGCGGCACCAGCCGCACCAGTCGCCGCCGACGTCCAGGATGATGCGCTTGCCTTGCCCCTGCGCCGCGGCGATGGCCAGTTGCAGGTCGTTGGCCGGATCGCGTTTCGGATCGAATTCGGCCGCCAATTGCGCGACGGCGGGGGACTCGGCGGACGCGGGCTGTGATGGAGCCGAGCGACCCTCGGCCGCGTCCGGCGATGGCGCCGGCCCGCGGCCGCATCCCACGCACAGCGCCAGCAGCGCTGCGCAACACAGCGACCTCGTCGCGATGCGGCGCGATTCGCGCCGCATTCCGTTTTCCGCTTGCGATATCACTTCACGCCATGCATCAACTTGCTGATTAACGGGGCCAGCAGGAACAACAATGCGCCGGCCGCCAGCAGCGACCAGAAACCGACGGTATAACCCGTGTGGGCCGACTGAACCGTCATGCCGGTCTCGCCGCTGACCGCCGCAGCGAAAATACCGGAGAAATTGTTGCCGATACCGGTGGAAAGGAACCATCCGCCCATGCCGAAACCGACCAGACGCAACGGCGCCAACTTGGTGACCATCGACAAACCGATCGGGGACAGGCACAACTCACCGATCGATTGAATCACGTACACCATGAACAAGGTCCAAAACGGGATCTTGCCGACCGCATTCACCATGCCCGACAGCGCGATCATCAGCAGCAGGAAGGCCAGACCGTTGAAGATCAAGCCCAGGCTGAACTTGCGCGAGATCGAGGGCTCGACGTTGCGCCGCCCCATCCAGATCCAGATCGCAGCGATCACCGGCGCGAACGCGATGATCGCCAGCGAATTGACCGATTGGAACCACGCGTTCGGGAACACGAAGCCGCCGGGCCCGAACAGGTCGCGGTCGACGATCTTGTCCGCGAGGAAGGTGAACGAGCTGCCGGCCTGTTCGAAGAACATCCAGAACAGGATGTTGAAGACGAAGATGATCAGCATCGCGATCGCCTTGTCGCGCTGCACCTTGCCTTCGCGGATGCCTTCGACCAGCAGCAATATGCACAGGATGATGAACATCGGCAGCAGCACGTACCAGTTCAGCGGTTCGGCGCCCATCGACAGCAGGAAGTAAACCGCTGGAATCGCGGCCATCGCGCCGACGAACACGTACAGCACTTTCTGCTTGCCGCCGTCGCCTTCCGGCGGCCGGCCGATGCCCTGCAGCTGCCGGCGGCCGAACCAGAACCAGATCAGGCTCAGCACCATGCCGATGCCCGAAGCGATGAACACGTATTTGTAGGCCGGCATCGCCTGGGTGCCGAACACCTGCTCGGCGAGGATGCCGGTCAGGATCGGCGCCAGGAAGCCGCCCAGGTTGATGCCCATGTAGAAGATCGTGAAGCCGGCGTCGCGGCGGCTGTCGCCGACGCCGTAAAGCTTGCCCACCATGGTCGAGATGTTCGGCTTGAACAGGCCGTTGCCGCAGATGATCGTGGCCAGGCCGAACTTGAAGATCTGCTCGTCCGGCATCGAGATCATGAACAGGCCGGCCGCCATGATCACCGCGCCGAGCAGGATCGAACGCTGGTAACCCAATATCCGGTCGGCGACATAGCCGCCGAAGATCGCCGCCGCATAGACCAGCGCGAGGTAGGCGCCGTAGATGCGGTTGGACGGCGCTTCGCCGACGGCGTCGCCGCCATGGAACTGCGCCACCATGTACAACACCAGCGCCCAACGGATGCCGTAGAACGCGAAGCGCTCCCAGAACTCCGTCATGAACAGCATCCACAACGGCTTGGGATGGCCCAGGCGCTGGTCGAACGCCGGCGGCTCGCCGCCGGCGCCGGCGGGCATCTGGATCGGCGGACCCGCGGGTTCGGCGGCGTTCGGTACGGTGGCGCTCATGCGGGACTTCCCCTGTGGATGACTGCAGACGGCGGCAAGGTGTAACCGTCGCGGGGGGCCTGCGTCAAACCTGTGCGGCGGCGCATGGTTCGTGCTGCGGTGCAGCAGTGGCGTGTGTCTCCGCTTTTTTGGGCTTGACGCGATCGGACAGGTCGCGCGCCCTCAGCCAACCTCTCCCGCAGGCGGGAGAGGGCTTCAGATCGCTGCGGTCGAGCCCTCTCCCGCCTGCGGGAGAGGTTGGGTGAGGGCAAGCCAGATCGCCTAGGTGTGCGGTTGCCGACCTATCCGCTCGCGATCGCCGCACGCAGCAACCGCGAAAACGCCGGATGCGCGGCGCCGAGCTTTTCTTCGGCATCGGCGAGCGAGCACCAGCACAACGCGTCGTGCTCGTCCGGCTGCAGGTTGCGCGGCTCGCCCGACCAGGCCGTGATCGCATACAGCCGTAGACGCCACGAATCGGGCTTGACGGCCGAAAGTTCGCCCAACGCATGCATCCGCAGCGGGACGATGCCGAGTTCTTCGCGGAGTTCACGCCGCAACGCAGCGTCCGCACTCTCGCCCGATTCGATGTGGCCGCCGAACACGTCCCAGGCGCCGGGCAGCCATTCGCGATCCGCCGTGCGGCGCCCGAGCAGCAATTCCTCGCCGCGCACCAGCAATGCGCCGACGCATTCATGCGTGGCCGCGCTCACCGCGGCGACAGTTCGCCCGCGCTATCGCCGATGCGGGTGCGCACTTCGAACAGTTCCGGAAAGAAGGTCAGCTCCAGCGCCTGCTTCAGGAAACCCACGCCGGAAGAACCGCCGGTGCCGCGCTTGAAGCCGATGATCCGCATCACCGTGCGCATGTGGCGGAAACGCCACAATTGGAATTGCGTTTCCAGATCGACCAAGTCTTCGCACAAGTGGTACTCGTCCCAATAGGACTTGGTGTCTTCGTAGATGCGTTCGAATACCGGCAGCAGCTGCGGATCGGAGACGTGCGGCCGGGACCAGTCGCGCTGCAGGAGCTCGGCCGGCACCGCGTGGCCGCGGCGGGCGAGGAAACGCAGCGCTTCGTCGTACAGGCTGGGCGATTCCAGCGCTTCGCGCAGCACCTGCGTGCCTTGCGGATCGTGCGCGAATACTTTCAGCATGGCCGCGTTCTTGTTGCCGAGCAGGAATTCCATGGTGCGGTACTGCACCGACTGGAATCCGGAAGAAGGGCCGAGCAATTCGCGGAATTCCATGTATTCGGACGGCGTCAGCGTCTCCAGCACCGCCCACATCTCGGTCAGCTGGCGCAGCACCTGCTTGCAGCGCGCGAAGATCTTCTGGCAGCGGTCCAACCGGTCTTCGCGCAGATGCGCGATCGCCGCGCGCAGCTCGTGCACCATCAGCTTGATCCACAACTCGGCGACCTGGTGCTGGACGATGAACAGCAGTTCGTCGTGGTGCGGCGGATCGGTCAGCGGCTGCTGCGCCGACAAGAGCCGGTCCAGGTGCAGGTAGCCGCCGTACGTCATCCGGCCGGACAGCTCGGTGTGGATGCCTTCTTCCAGGGGACGCTGGTTGTCTTCGATGCTCATGCCGGGACTTTCGCGGACTGCTGCAATGCGGCATTCAGGGTACCCGATTGCGTCACTGCCGTGTCATGCGGCCCCCCGAAACTTGCGGCACAATCGCCTGGCTCGCGGCCCCCGCCGCGACCTGTTCCCGGGGAATAAACGATGAACGGATTCTCGCGCCGGATGGCGCTGGCACTGGTCTTGTCCTGCGGCCTGAGCGCCGCGCACGCGCAATGCATCGATATCAACGCCGTCGATGCCGCGCAAACCCAGAATTTCGACGCGCTCGCCAGCAGCGGCACCGGCAACGCGCTCTCGCTGCCGGGCTGGCAATTGCTGGAAGCCGGCGGCGGCGGACGCGACAACGAGCTTTACGCCGCCGATACCGGCGGCAGCAACACCGGCGATACCTACAGCTATGGCGCGTCCGGCGCGGCCGAACGCGCGCTCGGCACGCTGCGCAGCGGTACGCTGATCCCGACTTTCGGCGCCTGCTTCACCAACAACACCGGCGCGGCGATCGAAGCGCTCGACGTCGCCTACCGCGGCGAGCAATGGCGCCTGGGCACGGCTTCGCGCAGCGACCGCATCGATTTCCAATACAGCCTCGACGCCACCGACCTGGCGACCGGCAGCTGGACCGACGTCGACACGCTCGACTTCGCCACGCCGAACACCGCGACTACCGGCGCGAAAGACGGCAACGATCCGGCCAACCAGGCCGCGCTCGCGGCCAATATCGGCAGCCTGTCGATCGCCAACGGCGCCACATTCTGGGTGCGCTGGAACGACAGCGACGCCAGCGGCGCCGACGATGGCCTGTCGGTCGACGATTTCTCGCTGACCGCGCGCGGCGAAGGCGGCGGCGGCGTGCCGACGCTGAACGTCGGCGATGCCAGCCAGGCCGAAGGCGACGCCGGCACCACGCAGTTCACCTTCTTCGTCACGCTGAGCGCGCCTGCGCCAGCGGGCGGCGTCGCGTTCGACATCGCCACCGCCGACGGCACCGCCACGGCCGGCGACGATTACGTCGGCGCGAGCCTCACCGCGCAGGCCATTCCGGAGGGTTCGACGAGCTACGCATTCACGGTCACGGTCAATGGCGACACGACGACCGAGCCGGACGAAACGTTCGCCGTGAACGTCGGCAACATCGTCGGCGCCAACAGCGGCGATGCGCAGGGCATCGGCACCATCGTCAACGACGATATTTCGCTGGTGGCGATCCACGACATCCAGGGCGCGGGCGCCAGCTCGCCGCTGGCCGGCCAGCAGGTCAACACCAGCGGCATCGTCACCGGCCGCAAGAACAACGGCTTCTTCCTGCAGGCTGCGGACGACGAAACGGATGCGAACCCGGCCACGTCCGAAGGCGTGTTCGTATTCACCAGCAGCGCGCCGCCGGCCACCGCCGCGATCGGCGCACGCGTGCGGGTCAGCGGCACGGTGGTCGAATTCGTGCCGGCCGCCGATCCGGGACAACCGCCGCTGACCGAGATCGGCAGCGTCACCAACATCGCGCAACTGTCGGCCGGCCATGCGTTGCCGGCAGCGGTCGCATTGACGCCGGCCCTGCCCTCGCCCGAGGGTCCGATCGATCAACTCGAACGCCTCGAAGGCATGCGCGTTACCGTGGCCAGCCTGACCGTGGCGGCACCGACGGGCGGCTTCACCGACGAGCCCAACGCCACCGGCAGCAGCAATGGCGTCTTCCACGGCGTGGTGACCGGCACGCCGCGTCCGTTCCGTGAGCCGGGCATCGAAGCGCCGAATCCGGCGCCGTCGGGCAGCAGCATTCCGCCGCTGCCGCGTTGGGACGCCAATCCGGAGTTGATCGCGATCGACAGCGACGCGATCGGCGCCGCCAAGCTCGACGTGAGCACCGGCACCATGATCGCCGGCCTGACCGGCCCGCTCGATTACGGTTTCCGCCGCTACACGCTGCTGCCGGAAGCGACGGCGCCCGTCGCCGCCGCCGCACCGAGCGCAGCGCGTTTGCCGACCGACGACGAGTTCACCATCGCCGCCTACAACCTCGAGCGTTTCTTCGACACGGTCAACGACCCGTCGACCGGCGAACCGGTGCTGACCGCGGCGGCCTTCGCCAAGCGGCTCAACAAGGCCTCGCTGGCGATCCGCAACTATCTGAACACGCCCGACATCGTCGCCATCGTCGAAATCGAGAACTACGGCACGCTGCAGGCATTGGCCGACAAGATCAACGCCGACGCCGTTGCCGCGGGCCAGCCCGACCCTGCCTACGAGGCCTATCTGTTCGAAGGCAACGACGTCGGCGGCATCGATGTCGGCTTCCTCACCAAGAATGCGAACGTTCCGCCGGATGCCGAGCGCGTCGAAGTGCTGGGCGTGACCCAGCACGGCAAGGACACGACCTGGATCGATCCGAGCACCGGCGCGCCGTCGCTGCTCAACGACCGCCCGCCGCTGCAGCTCGACGCCGTGGTGCATTACGGGGACGGCCGCGAGTTCCCGGTCAGCGTGATCGCCGTGCACCAGCGCTCGCTCAACGATTCGGACAGCGAAGAACCCGCAGGCCCGACCACGCTGGGCGACCGCGTGCGGCAGAAGCGCCAGAAACAGGCCGAATACCTGGCCGGCGTGGTGCAGGACATGCAGACCGCCGATCCCGATCGCCGCATCGTGGTGCTCGGCGATTTCAACGCCTTCGATTTCAACGACGGCCTGGGCGATTCGATGAACGTGGTCACCGGCACGCCGACGCCGGACGAGCAGACCGCGGTGCCCGGCGACGGCGTCGACCTGGTGAATCCCGACTTGCTCAACCTGTTCTCGCTGGAACCGGCCGATCAGCGCTACTCGTTCGTCTTCGGCGGCAACGCGCAATCGCTCGATCATGTGCTGGCCAACCAGACGCTGCTGCTGGCGACCGACGGCTACGCGCTGGATCATGCGCGCATCAACGCCGACTTCCCGGAGATCAACCGCAACGATGCCGATTCGCCGTCGCGGTTGGCCGACCACGACCCTGCGATCGCCTACTTCAAGGCGCCGCCGGTGTCGTTCGCCGACCTGTCGGCGACCGCTTCGGCCACCCCCGGCGATGTCGACGCCGGCGCGGTCATGACCTTCGACGCCGGCATCGCCAACGCCGGGCCCAGCGCGGCGGCCTTCCCGGCGATCGGCTTCGCGTTCGATGCGGCGCTGCCGGATCTGGCCGTGGTCGCACCGAACGATTGGAGCTGCGATGCACCGGTGATCGAAACGGCGCAGACATCGCTGGCCTGCAGCGCGCAGACGCTGGCTGCCTCCGACAGCGCCAGCTTCCAACTGACTGCGGTGGCTCCTGCGGATCGGGTCGGCGGTACGGTGCAAATGGCGGCGCAGGCCGCGTCGCAAACCGAGGATCCGGACACGGGCAACAACGGCGCGACGGCGGTCGTCGCGGTGTTGTCGCAGGTCGACCTGGGCGTTGCGCTGAATACCGCATCGAGCTCGACGCGGCCGGGCGGCACGGTCAACTTCCAGATCCCGGTGGTCAGCAAGGGCTTGGCGGCCGCCGCGCAAGCCAAATTGGTCGTACGCGCCAACCTCCCGCCGCGCAACGGCCTGCTGCAGGCGCCCGCGGGCTGGCAATGCGTGCGCGACAACGCCGCGGCCACCTACGAAGCGCAGTGCACGCGCACGGCGGCGATGCCGGTCGGGCGCACCGAAAACTTCCGCTTGACCGCCATCGTCACGCCGCGCAATGCGCCGGCATCGCTGGACGTGGAAGCGGAAGCGTCGTCGGCGGTGCCGGATCGCACGCCGGCCGACAACATCGCCGTCAAGAGCATTCCCGTGAATTGAAACCATACGATCGCGGATGCATAGAAAAGCGCGGCTTAGGCCGCGCTTTTTTTGCTTTGCCCTCTCCCCTCTGCGGGAGAGGGACAGGCCGAAGGCCAGGGAGAGGGGTCGGCTTTTCGCGCCATCTCATAGCAAAAAAGTAAAAAGCACGCTTCGCTCCGCTCGCGCCCCCTCTCCTGCCCTTCGGGCATCCTCCCCCGCACGGGGGGAGGAAAAAGCAAGCGCTCCAGCTGCCCGGCTCGCCCTCCCGCACCGCGCAACGGCCCTTAACGCCGCTGCGGGTATCATTCTGGGTTTCACCGCCTCACGAGTCCGCGATGACCCTCGCCGCGCAATTCGAAATCGAATACCTGCAATACCTTTCCCCGGACGGCAAGCTGACCGGCAAGCTGCCGCCGGCCGTCGCCGACGCCAAGGCGCTGCTGCCGCTGTTCAAGCAGATGCTGTTCGTGCGCACCTTCGACAGCAAGTCGATCGCGCTGCAGCGCACCGGCAAGCTCGGCACCTATGCCGCCTGCCTGGGCCACGAAGCCACGCATGTGGGCATCGGCGCGTCGATGCGGCCGGAAGACGTATTCGCGCCCAGCTACCGCGAGTACGGCGCCCAGTTCATGCGCGGCGTGAAGCCGCGCGAAGTGCTGATGTACTGGGGCGGCGACGAACGCGGCAACGATTTCGAGGGCCCCAAGAACGATTATCCCTGGTGCGTGCCCATCGCCACGCAATGCCTGATGGCCGCCGGCGCGGCGCTGTCGTTCAAGTTGCGCAAGCAGGATCGCGTCGCCGTGTCGTGCTGCGGCGACGGGGGTTCCTCGAAGACCGATTTCTACGCCGCGTTGAATTCGGCCGGCGCCTACAAGCTGCCGCTGGTGCTGTGCGTGATCAACAACGGCTGGGCGATTTCGGTGCCTCGTTCGGCCCAGACGGGCGCCAAGACGCTGGCGCAGAAAGGCATCGCCGGCGGACTGCACTGCCTGCAGGTCGACGGCAACGATCTGATCGCCGTGCTCGAAGCCATGCGCCGCGCATACGAGCGCGCGCGCAAGGGCGAAGGCGGCAGCGTGATCGAATTCATGACCTACCGTCTGCACGACCACACCACCGCCGACGACGCGCGCCGCTACCGCAGCGACGACGAGGTCAAGGCCGCCTGGACGCGCGAGCCGATCGCCCGCCTGCGCACTTGGCTGACCGCGGAGAAAGTGTGGGACGAAGCGCAGGAAAAGGCCTGGATCGAAGAATGCGGCCGCCTGGTCGATATCGAGATCAACGCCTACCTCGAAACCGCCGTGCAGCCCGTGGAAGCGATGTTCGATTATCTGTACGCCGATCCGCCGCCGGACCTGCTCGAGCAGCGTGCCGCGGCGATCGCTTTGGAGAAGCGCGCATGAGCGAGACCGCCATCAAAAACTCGGCCGGTTCGTCGGCTCCCTCCGTCGAGGCTGAAGCCGCTCCCGCGAAAGCGGCAACGACCGCGATCACGCTGATCGAAGCAATCACCCAGGCGCTGGCCTACGAAATGCGCCACGACGACAGCGTGGTGGTGCTGGGCGAAGACGTCGGCGTCAACGGCGGCGTGTTCCGCGCCACCGCCGGGCTGTCGCAGACTTTCGGCACCGAGCGCGTGCTCGACACGCCGCTGGACGAAACCACCATCGCCGGCCTCACCGTCGGCATGGCCTCGCAAGGCATGAAGCCGGTGGCCGAAGCGCAGTTCGACGGCTTCATGTACCCGATGGTCGACTTCATCGTCTGCCACGCCGCGCGCATGCGCTACCGCACCCGCGGCCGGCTGAGCTGCCCGATGGTGTTGCGCGTGCCGTGGGGCGGCGGCATCCGCGCGCCGGAACACCATTCCGAAGCCAACGAAGCGATCTTCACCAACGTGCCGGGTTTGCGCGTGGTGCTGCCGTCGTCGCCGGCGCGCGCTTACGGTTTGCTCTTGGCCGCGATCCGCGATCCGGATCCGGTGATCTTCATGGAACCCAAGCGCATCTACCGCCAGTACAAGGAAATCGTCGCCGACGACGGCGAAGCGCTGCCGCTGGACGTGTGCTACGTATTGCGCGACGGCGGCGACGTCACCCTGGTGACGTGGGGCGCGCAGGTCAAGGAAACATTGGAAGCGGCCGACAAGCTCGCCGGCGAAGGCATCAGCGCCGAAGTGATCGACGTGGCCACGCTCAAGCCGCTGGATTTCGCCACCATCGCCGAGTCGGTCGCCAAGACCGGCCGCTGCGTGATCGTGCACGAAGCGGCCAAGACGGCGGGCTTCGGCGCCGAGATCGCCGCGCGCCTGGCCGAAGAGTCGATGTTCGACCTGGTCGCGCCGGTGCAGCGCGTGACCGGCTACGACACGCACATCCCGCTGTTCCGCCTGGAAATGAAATACCTGCCGAGCGTGGACAAGATCGTGGCCGCTGCGAAGCGGGCGCTGGCGGCGGGCTGATGCGACGCGCCCGCGTCATCGCCGAGCACCGCGCGCCGGATCGTCCCGCGATCCAGGTCGCGCCGGGCGATGCGGTGACGCTGGGCGAACGCGACAGCGATTGGCCGCAGTTCGTCTGGGCCACGCTGGCCAGCGGACTCGGCGGCTGGATCCCGTCGGCGTTGTTCGACGCCGAACACGGCAATGCGACCGCGCAAAAGGAATACGACACCCGCGAGTTGAACGCGGACGTCGGCGAGATCGTGACCTTGCATTACGAACTGGCCGACTGGTGGTGGGCCGAGAACGCACAAGGCGCGAGCGGATGGATCCCCGCGCGCGCCGTCGAAATCATCGAATAGAGTCTCCAAGAGGAAAACATGGCCGACAAGAAACCCTTCCTGCTGCCGGATCTCGGCGAAGGCCTGCCCGACGCGACCATCGTCGAGTGGTTCGTCAAGGTCGGCGACACGATCAAGCTGGACGAACCGTTGGTCTCGATGGAGACCGCGAAAGCCGTCGTCGAAGTGCCGTCGCCGGTATCGGGCAAGGTGCTCAAGCTCGCCGGCGGCGAAGGCGACGTGATCGTGACCGGCAGCGTGCTGGCCGAATTCGAGATCGATCCCAAGCTGCCGCAGCGCGCCGAAGGCCAGGACACCGGCCATCACCACGGTCCAGCCAAAGGTGCCGGCAGTCAGGCGCCGAGCGACGGCGACAAGGTTGTCGCCTCCGATGAAGGCGGCGAGATCGCCGAAACCGACAAGGCCGCGCCGAAAGCGCAGGCCGAAGGCAAACGTCAGGACAGCGGCACCGTGGTCGGCGCCATGCAGAGTTCCGACGCGGTGCGCAGCGAGCAAGCGGTCGCAGTCGGCGGCGTCAAAGCGATGCCGGCCGTGCGCGCGCAGGCGCGCAAGCTGGGCGTGGACCTGTCGCGCGTGCGCGGCAGCGGCACGGACGGCGTGGTGACGATGGACGATGTGAAGCGTGCCGCAGCCGATGGCAGCGCGCGTTCGCTCCCCTCTCCCAACGGGAGAGGGGCTGAGGGTGAGGGTACCGAGCACCGTGGAGGTCAGCCACACAACGAACCCTCATCCGCCCTACGGGCACCTTCTCCCGCAGGGAGAAGGGAAGACCAACGCACCGCCTTATCCGTCAGCGGCAAGCCGATGCGCACGCAACCGCCGTCGGTCAGCGCCAGCGGCCAGCCGGAACAACTCAAGGGCGTACGCCGCAACATGGCGCGGGTGATGGCCGACGCGCACGCCAAGGTCGTGCCGACCACGCTCAGCGACGACGCCGACATCCACGCCTGGGCGCCGGGCAACGACGTCACCGGCCGCCTGGTGCGCGCGATCGTCGCCGCATGCAAGGCGGTGCCGGCGCTCAACGCATGGTTCGACGGCGACAAGTTGACCCGCACCCTGCATCCGCACGTCGACATCGGCATCGCGGTGGATACCGACGACGGCCTGTTCGTGCCGGCGCTGCGCAACGCGGACGTGCTCGACGCGCGCGGCGTGCGCCAGGCGGTGAACCGGCTGCGCACGCAAGTCGAGGACCGCAGCATTCCCGCTTCGGAACTCAGCGGCTACACGATCTCGCTGTCCAATTTCGGCATGTTCGCCGGCCGCTACGCCACGCCTGTGATCGTGCCGCCGACCGTGGCGATCGTCGCCGCCGGCCGCGGCCGCCACCAGATCACGCCGGTGATCGGCGGCTTCGAATCGCACAAGGTGATACCGCTGTCGCTGACTTTCGACCATCGCGCCTGCACCGGCGGCGAAGCCGCTCGCTTCCTCAAGGCGATGTTGGACGATCTGGCATTGTCGCAATAGCAGAGGATGTCATCCCGAACGAAGTGAGGGACCTGCTTATTTGTGCATGAGAAAAACAGGTCCTCGCCTCGGGATGACGGTTGAAAACATCGATCGGGACCGGGAGGTTTTCATGACCCACCACAGCCGCTTGTCCACTTTCGTGCTGGATTGCCAAGTGGACGACCTGAAAGCATCCGTCGAATTCTGGAGCAAGGCGCTCGGCAAGCCGGTCGCCAATGCCGACTCGGACGGCGACGGCAAGTACGCCGAACTGAAGGTCGACGCGGACGAGCCGATGCTGCTGTTGCAGAAGGTCGACCATCCGTCGCGTGTCCACCTGGACATCGAAAGCGACGACGTGGATGCCGAAGCCGAGCGCCTCGAAAAGCTAGGCGCACGCAAAATCGAGAAGATCCGCACCTGGTGGGTGCTGGAAGCGCCCAGCGGCCACCGTTTTTGCGTGGTGCGCAAGCAGCGCGATCCGTTCGGGCCGCATCTGAATACATGGGAAGGTTGAGCTGCCATCGCTTTTTTTTGCGGAGCGGCTTTTTTGTGGGAGCGGCTTTAGCCGCGAGCTCTTCCTATCCTGGAATTAAGCGTCAAAAGATCGCGGCTAAAGCCGCTCCCACAAAAAAGCCGTGCGGGCCGAGCTCAAAACCGCTGCGTATCGTCCGCGACCACCCGATTGCGCCCGCCCGCCTTGGCCCGATACAGCGCCTGGTCCGCAAGTTCGAACACTTTCTCCGGCGTATCCCGCGGTGGCGTGGCGGCAGCGATGCCCACCGAAACGGTCACCGGGAACGGCAGCGGCGCCTCCATCACGCTCTGGCGGATGCGCTCGGCCACTTCGTAGGCGCTGGCCAGGGGCGTGGCCAGCAGCACCAGCAGGAATTCTTCGCCGCCGTAGCGGACCGCGATGTCGTCCTGGCGGATCGACGCGGCGATCACTTCCGCGACCGCACGCAACACCTCGTCTCCGATCAGGTGTCCGTAGCGGTCGTTGACCTGCTTGAAGTGGTCGATGTCCACCACCGCCAGCGAATAGGTCGCCGCCTCCAGCCTGAGCATCGCATCGGGCCGCTGCCGCAGCTGCTCCAGGGCCGTGCGGTTGAGCAGGCCGGTGAGCGCGTCGTAGGTGGCCGCGCGCTTCATGTCGTCGTGGCGGCGCTGCAGGTCGGCGCGCGCGCTTTCCAGCCGCTCGGCTTCGGCCAGCCGCTGCTGCAGGATGCTGCCCTGCTGCAGCACGTAACGGCGCAACTCGAGCAGGTGCTGCACTTGGCGTCCCAATGCGCCCAGCGCCCGCCTTTGCGCTTCCGTCAGCGAACGCGGCGCGTGGTCGAGCACGCATACCGTACCGAGCGCATGGCCTTCGGGGCTCACCAAGGGCATGCCCGCATAGAACCGTAGCGCGATGCCGGCGGCGTCCGTAGGACGCATCGGCGTGCGCGCGTCGTCTTGCAGGTCGGGAATTTCCAGCAATCGCTCCGGGGTGCGGATCGCGACGTCGCATACGGCTTCCTCGCGCGGCGTCTCGCGCACGCCGAAGCCGACGCTGGCCTTGAACCACTGCCGGTCGTGATCGATCAGGGTGATGCTGGCTACCGGCGTTTCGCAAATGGCGCAGGCCAATTGCACGATGTCGTCGAAGGCCTGCTCGCCTTCGCTGTCGAGAATGGCGTAGCTGTCGAGGATCGCCAGGCGCTCGCTTTCGCGAACGTCCACCTCGAGATCCACCGCGAATTGCCTGGCCAGCGAGTTCATGCGTCCTGAAACCGGCCTCCTGCCGGGTCGTTCGGCTTCAAACTCGCAGATGTGGCTTCAGCAATCTGTGGAGGAATGCGCGATTTCCCGATTTCCGGCCGCCGCCGGCCGCCAACGATTCAGCTTCGGGCCATCCATCGCCGACGGAAGGCGAACGCCAGGCCCAGGACCAGCAGAAAGGCGCCATAAGCCACCGAGGTGGCCAGGATCTGCTTCCACATCCCGCCCCAGCGGGGGTCGGCGTAGCCGTAAGCCCATTGCATGGTCAGCACGAAGGCCGCCAGCGATGCCGCCAGCGCTCCGGCGTCGAACAGCCGCCGCCGGCCATGGCGCGGCTGGCGCGGGTACAGCCAATACAGCACGCCCAGGATCAGCAGCCACGGCAGGAACAGGATCAGGGCCAGGTTCAACGAAACCAGCGGACTCATCAGGCATCGGCCTCGACGAGCGCGGCCACCGCGCCGATGATCTCCTCGAAGGCCGCATCTTCGGCCAGTTTGCCGATCAGCTCCTTGCCCAGGTGCACGCCCTCGCCAGCGACGTGGTGCAGCACGGCTGCGCCTTCGCGCTTCAGGTGGCCGATGCGCGCGCCCGCTTCTTTCGGCGAATCGAAGCCGATGCTCTGCAGCAGCACGCGCTCGCCCTGCACCAGCTTGAAGTAGAAGCGGCCGTCATTCTCGCGGTATTGCTTGAATTGCGGCGTCACGGCGCTCTTGGTTTGCGCCTTTCCCGTCGACTGCGGCACGCTTGACAGGTCGCGCAGGCCGACCGCTTCGCGCAACCGCCCCAGCAGCGGCGTGGCGTAGGCCGCGCGCACGCGCTGCGCACCGTCGCGCAGTTGCTCTTCGATGCGCTGCGGGTTGGCCACCAATGCCTGGTAGCGCTCGCGCAGCGGGGCGATCTCAGCATCGATTCGCTCGAAAAGCTTCTGCTTGGCGTCGCCCCAGCCGATGCCATCGGCGAAGGCCTGGCGCATGGCCGCGGTTTCGTCGGCCGTGGCGAAAGCCTGATAGAGCTGGAAGACGTTGGAGCCATCGGCCTCTTTGGCCTCGCCCGGCGCCCTGGAATCGGTGACGATCGAAAAGATCAATTTCTTCAGCTGCTCGCGCGAAGACGACAGCGGGATCACGTTGTCGTAGCTCTTGGACATCTTGCGTCCGTCCAGACCCGGCAACGTGGCCACGTGCTCCTCGATCGCCGCTTCCGGCAACGCGAAGTGATCGCCGTAGATGTGGTTGAAGCGCTGGCCGAAATCGCGCGCCATCTCGATGTGCTGGATCTGGTCGCGGCCCACCGGCACCCGCTCGGCATTGAACAGCAGGATGTCGGCGGCCATCAGCACCGGGTACATGAACAACCCCGCGTTGATCGCGGCATCGTCGTCCTCGCCCTCGCCGCGGTTCTTGTCGACCGCGGCCTTGTAGGCATGGGCGCGGTTGAGGATGCCCTTGCCGGCGACGCAGGTCAGCAACCAGGTCAACTCGGTGATTTCGGGGATGTCGGACTGTCGGTAGAACCAGACCTTCGACGGATCCAGCCCCGCGGCTAGCCACGCCGCCGCGATTTCCAGCGTCGAACGCTGGACGCGCTCGGGCGGCTGCAGCTTGATCAGGCTGTGCAGGTCGGCCAGGAAATAGAAGCTCTCGACGTCGGACTGATGGCTGGCAGCGATCGCGGGCCGGATGGCGCCCACGTAATTGCCCAGGTGCGGCGTGCCGGAGGTGGTGATGCCGGTCAGGACGCGGGTTTTGCGGCCGGGGGAGCTGGGTTTCGAATCGTTCATGGCCGCCAGTTTAACCGTTGGCCCACGCTCGCTCTTGTGGGAGCGGCTTCAGCCGCGAGCTTTTGATGCCATGGGTTGGGTGGCCCTCGAAAAACAGATCAAGAGCTCGCGGCTGAAGCCGCTCCCACAAAGAACAACCCCGATCCTGGCCCAGGCCCGTTAGCAGTCGTGCCCACCCCGGAGACGACACATGATCCGCAAATCGCTATTGCTGGCCGCCGCCGTGCTCGCGGCCGCCGCCACCGCCTGCCAGCCGGCATCGGCGCGCTCGCTGGTCGACATCGACCTGGTCGACCGCGACACCGGCCAATGGCTGCCCGAATACCCGCATCGCGGCCGCATCTACGTGCCTGGCGAGCCCGGCCACCGCTACGCCGTGCGCCTGACCAACACCAGCGGCGAGCGCGTACTGGTGGTGCTGTCGGTGGACGGCGTCAACGCCGTCGACGGCCGCACCGCGCATCCGTCGCAGGCCGGTTATGTGCTCGCGCCCTGGCAGAGCACCGAGATTGCCGGTTGGCGCAAGTCGATGGACGACGTCGCCCAGTTCTATTTCACCGACCTGCCCGACAGCTATGCCGCGCGCACCGGCCGGCCGGAAAACGTCGGCGTGATCGGCATCGCCGTGTTCCGCGAATCGCAGCCGCGCTATTACGAGCCGCCCTACCCGCCTCCGTATCCGCCCTATGCCCGCGACGAAGCGCGCGCCAAAAGCACGAATGCGCCCGCCACCGCCGAACGCGGGTCTTCCGGCCACGCCGACGCATCGGCGCCGGCGCGCGAAATCGCCCAGCAGCGGATCGGCACCGGCCACGGTGCGCGCGAATGGGCGCCGGTCAGCAGCACGAACTTCGTGCGCGCCAGTTCGCGGCCGGCGCAGGTCGTGCAACTGCGTTACGACGATCGCGACAACTTGGCCGCGATGGGCATCCTGCCGCAGCTGTACCGGTACTGGGGGCGCGACGAACCGCGCGCGTTTCCGGGCGCGTTCGTGCCCGATCCGCCGAACGGATGAACGCGGTGCGCAACGCACAAGAGAAAGCCGGCGCAAGCCGGCCTTCTCACGATCAGATCAAGGGGGAGAGAACGAACTGCCGCCGATCAGGAATTGAGGGTCTTCTCGAAATCCTGCACTTCGCGTTCGGCGCGATCGCGATCCCAGCCGTACTGCTCCTGCAGTTTTCCGGCCAGATATTTGCTATCGCCGCTGGCGACATCGAACACGTCGTCGGTCAGATCGCCCCATTTGGCCTGGGCTTGGCCTTTGATCTGGGTCCACTTGCCGGCAATGATGTCTTTGTTCATGGCGCTTCCTTATTTTGCTGACGGCAGGGATATCCTGCCGCGTGCAAAGCTTGCGCCCCGGCGCCTTTAGACAAGGTCAAGATTGCGTTGCATTGGGGTTGCGACGACTGAAGCGTTCATCGCGCGTCGCGATGCGCGATATCGAATCTGAATGCACAAAAAAGAACGGGCCGGATCGCTCCGGCCCGTTCTTTGTCGCTCAATCGCAATTTTGCGATATCGACGCTACGGGTTTTCGGTGCCGCCGGTCTTGTCGGCGGCCTCTTCCACTTTCTCGCCCGCCTTCTGCACGTCCTGGCCTGCGCCCTTGACGGTATTGCAGGCGCTCAGCGTGCCGAGCGAGAACATGGCCAGCAACATCAGGGCAATCAAACGCTTCATGGATATCTCCTCGGTGGTGATGGTTGGCCGGCACGCCTGCCCCGGCGCGCCGCCCGGCTATGGAACCGCATTCCGGTGTGAAGCCCATGTGCATTGGGCCGGCACCGATGAGCCGGAGCGAAACCCGGAATGAATGGCGCGGGCAAACGCCGTCAGTCGCGCATCAGCGTCGATTTTCCGAACAGGCTCTCGACCAGATCCACCGCCAGTTCGGCGGTGCGGTTATGGCTGTCCAGCGCCGGATTGAGTTCCATGATGTCGAGCGAACCCATGCGTCCGCTGTCGGCGATCATCTCCATGACCAACTGCGCCTCGCGGTAATTCGGACCGCCGGGCACCGTGGTGCCTACGCCCGGCGCGATGCTCGGATCGAGGAAGTCGACGTCGAAGCTGACGTGCAAGTGCGTATCGGCACCGACGCCGTCGAGCGCGGCTTCCATCGTGCGCTTCATGCCGACTTCGTCGATGTAGCGCATGTCGTACACATCCAACCCGTACTGCTGGATCAGTTTCTTCTCCGGCGGATCGACCGAACGGATGCCGATCTGGCGGATCTGGTCGGGCCGCATCGCCGGCACGTGTCCGCCCAGGCCGGTCAGCGCGTCCGGGCCGAGCCCGCAGGCGCAGGCCACCGGCATGCCGTGGATATTTCCGGACGGCGTAACTTCGTGCGTATTGAAATCCGAATGCGCATCCAGCCAGAGCACGCGCAATTTCTTCCCGGTTTCGCGGCAATGGCGCGCCACCGCGCTCAGCGATCCGATCGCCAGGCAATGGTCGCCGCCCAGCAGGATCGGCATGCGTCCGGCGCGGAATTCGGCGCTCAGCGCCTCCATCACGGCGCGGTTCCAGGCCACCACTTCGTTGAGATGGCGATACCCGTCCACCGGCGGCAGCCAGGGATTGCGCGGTCCGGTCACGTCGCCGCGGTCGACCACGTCGATGCCGCGCGCGATCAGCGCCTCGCCCAGGCCGGCGATGCGCATCGCTTCCGGGCCCATGCTCGCGCCGCGGTGCCCGGCGCCGATGTCGGTCGGGGCGCCGATCAGGGATACCGGTGGATAGGTGCGGCTCATTGCGGCGAGATCCTGGGAAAATAGCGTCGTCATCATAGGCGCCATGCCGGGCATCGGCAAAAAACAGCTGCGAACGTAGGAATTTTCCTACTTCGTTCCAGGCGAATAGCCGACTGCGGCGCGGCATGAAGGCGGACACTCTGAAGACCGCTGGCAGCGTGCGCTACGGCCTACTCCCCAGGGGCCGTCATCCGATCGCACGGGGGCTGCAGGGACAGCGGCCCCGCCAGCAATTTCATATTGGTGCCGGCACCCGGATTCGAACTGGGGACCTACCGCTTACAAGGCGGTTGCTCTACCGACTGAGCTATGCCGGCACATCTTGGAAATCCGGCCAGGGGCCGGCGTCGCGGCGGACCGGCGCATTCTAGCGCGTGGCGTCAGCGCAAGCTGGCGCAATCCAGCGGCTGCGCCTGCGCGGCGCCCGCATCGGTGCGCAGTTTGGCCAGGTCCAGGCCTGCGCGCGCTTCGATATCGAGCCAGGCCGGCCCGGCGTCGCCGATCGGCCTTATTTCCGCGGCGAACCCGGCCGCCTGCAGCGCCGCCTGCCGGCGCTGCGCGGATTCCTGCGACCCGTAGCGGCCGAGCGCAATGCCGTTGGCGTCGGCGCCCTCGTTGATCAGCAGGTAGTCGTCGAAACCCGCCGCCTTGATTCTCTCCGCAGCGGCCTGGGCCAACTCGCGCGTGGCCAGCGACGGCATCAGCACGGTGTAGCCGCGCGCATTCGCGGGCGTGGTCTCGCGCGCGCTCAGGCGCACGACCTGGGGCCGCAGCTTCGCGCTGGCTTCGCGCAGCGTGGTGGACGTGGCGAAAGGACCCAGGCTGAAGCATTGGTTCGGAGCGACCGGCGCTGGGGCAGCCACGACGGGTACTGGCGCTGTCGGAGCCGGTGCGGCGGCCAATGGCTTGGCTTCCGAGAGCAGTTGCAACCGCGGCACGCCTGCAGGCTGCGCGAAAGCCGGTGGCGCGGGCGGTTCGCCGCGCAGCAGCCACCACATGGCGACGCCGACGTTGATGGCGATCAACAGGACGATCAGGGCGCGCGCGAACATGGCAGTCCTGGAGCGGCAGAGGCCGGCATTTTATTCGGCCTCTGCACGGGCCGCCCAGTGCGCGAGACCGCGCAGCACCAGGTGCGACGCCAGCTCGGCCCGCGGCAGATGCGCGGCGAGAGCGGGCGCGCCGCCGCCATGCAGCAACATGCCGGGCGGTGCGCCCAACTGCCGCGCCGCGGCCGCGTGACTGCGTTCGATCAGGGCGATCGCCGCGCCTTCGCAACCCGAGGCCAGCGCGGACTGCGTATCGTCGGCGAACTCGGCGTAGGCGCCGCCGCTTTCCGGCAACTGCCGAGCGCGCTGGTGCAAGGCCGCGCGCATCAATGCCGGCGACGGCGCGATGCGGCCGCCGTGGTGCAGCCCCGCGCCGTCGAGCAAATCGATCGTCAACGCCGTGCCGACGCCGACCACCAGCGATGCGCCGGCGACGCGCGCATGCGCCGCGAGCAAGGCCAGGAAGCGGTCGACGCCAAGTTTGTCCGGATCGGCATAGGCGATGCGCAGACCGGCGAATTGCGAAGCCGTGCGCGCGACCACGATGTGTCCGAAACGGGCGGACAACGCGTCGCGCAACACCGCGGTCATGGCGGGCGACGCGACGCTGGCCAGGTACGCCACCGCGCCTTCGCGCGGAAGGGCCTGCGCGACTTCCACGGCGAAGTCGCCGTTGTCGTGCGCCACGGCGACCACGTCGCCCAGTACGCCGCCATCGAGCAGGGGCGCGAATTTCAGCCGCGTGTTGCCCAGATCGAACAGCCAGCGCCGGTTCATGGCGCGGACCCGCCGGCGCGCGCCGGCGTGAGCGCCCTCACGCTGACCTCGCCGGAATGGAAGAGACGTTCGCCATCGCGCAAGCCTACCCGCAGCGCGCCGTCCTGCGCGATCCCGAGCGCGGTGCCGCGATGCGAGGCGTCGCCGATCGACACCGACACCTCGTTTCCGGCCAACGCATCGTAGGCGGCGTAGCGTGGCAGGAACGGCGCCAGGCCTTCCGCATCGAAAAGGTCGAATGCAGGCAGCAGTTGCGTCAGCAAGGCGGCGGCCAGGTCGTTGCGCGAGGCGCGGATCTGGTCGCCGTCGATTGCCGCCAGGTCGATCCAGGGCTGGTCGATGTTGTCCGCGCCCGCTGCGGGCATGCGCACATTCAAGCCCAATCCGATCACGGCGCGCACCGGTCCGGCATTTTCGCCGCCGCCTTCGACCAGAATGCCCCCGAGCTTGCGCGCTCCGATCAAGAGGTCGTTGGGCCATTTCAGGCGCGCTTCGCGGTAACCGAGCGCATGCAGCGCGTCGGCGGCCGCCACGCCCGCCACCAGGCTCAGGCCGCCCAGGCGCGCCAAGCCGCCGCCGAAATGGCGCGACAGCGACAAGTACAGGTTCGCGGCCAACGGCGACGCCCAGGCGCGGCCGCGACGACCGCGGCCGCCGGTCTGGCGTTCGGCCAGCAGCACGGCGCTGCCTTGCGCGGGCGTGTCGCGGCGAAGCAGTTCGGAATTGCTGGAGTCGATGCTCCAGGCCACGTCCAGCGAGGCGATTCGCGCGCGTTGCGCGGGCGCGATGCTTGCCAGGATCGCCGTCGCATCGAGCAACTGCAGCGGTTGCGCCAGGGCATAGCCGCGCCCTGCCTGCGCGTCTATCGCGACGCCGGCTTCGCGCAGCGCCTGCACCTTTTTCCAGATCGCCGCGCGGGTGAGGCCCGACGCTTCGGCGAGCGCATCGCCCGATAGCGGCCCGGCGATCAGGTGCGCCAGCAAGTCGCGCTCGTTCATCCGCCGCCTCCGTGCACGGCGCCGATCGCGCATCGTCGATGACCGCGGCAAACCGCCGCACAGCGAAGATCTAGGGATTTGGACATGCGAAAAGGCGGATTCGACGCGGTCCGGCAGTCTGGCCGAAAGCGCCAAACTCGTATGCTGCGCCGCAACATGCAACCTTCTGCAGTCCGGTCGCATCCAAGGTATAGTCCGCGATGCGATCGGGCCGCTTCGGCGGCCGGTCAGCGCCTCCTCTGGAAACCGCCGTCATGGTCCGACTCTGCCTCGCCCTGCTGCTGATCTGCGCTTGCGCAGCCGTCTCCGCGCGCGATGTCCGCATGCAGACCCCCAACGGCGAAACCGGTACCTGCCCCGAGCCTGAAACCTCGGTGGCGGCCGCTCCCAAGACGGCCCCGGCGTCGACCCCCGCACGCGGCGCCAAGCCCGCCAGCAAGCCGGCCTCGGCTGCCAACACCACCCAAGGCGGTGGCGGCGAAGCCGCCGTACGCAGCCAGGGTCCGCGCTGGCACAGCTTCCTGCCGGGCATGTTCCGCTGACCGGCGGCCCCGCGGCCGCCGCATGCGCAAACTCCTGCAACGCCTGCGGCCTTCGCCGCCCGAACTCGATCCTGCGCTTTGGGCGGCCGTACGCCTCGACGCGCCTTGGATAGCCGCGCTGGATGAAGACCGCGCCGCGCGCCTGCGCGCATTGACCGCGCGTTTCCTGCACCAGAAAACCATTACGCCGCTGGCCGGGCTCGCGCTCGATCCGGCGCAGCGCGCGCTGCTCGCGGCGCTGTGCTGCCTGCCTCTGCTCGAATTCGGCATCCAGGGCCTGCGCGGCTGGTCGCAGCTGTTGGTGTATCCGGATGCGTTCCGCGTCAACCGCACCCATGTCGATGCCGCTGGCGTGATGCACGAATGGGACGACGAGCTGATCGGCGAAGCCTGGGAATCGGGGCCGGTGATCCTGTCCTGGGCGGACGTGCAGGCCGATCTGGCCAAGCCCGACGCGGGCTTCTGCGTCGCTGCGCACGAGATCGCGCACAAGCTCGACGCGCTGGACGGCCTGCTCGACGGCACGCCGCCGTTGCCGCGCGATTGGCAGCGGCAATGGGCGCACGACTTCCAGGCCGCTTACGACGCGTTGTGCGCGCAGGTCCTGTCGGGACGCGAAACTGCGATCGACGATTATGCCGCCGAGGCGCCGGAGGAATTCTTCGCCGTCGCCAGCGAATACCATTTTTCTGCGCCTGCGTTGCTGCGCGAATCGATGCCGCAGGTAGCCGCGCACTTGACGCGCTTCTACGGCCCTTCCCCCTTCGCTTCCGCGCTGTAGAGCGCAGCTCGCTCCACTGCTCTTGTCCTTAAACCCGTCATCCCAGCGAACGCTGGGACCCATGTTGCTTTTGCTCTCGCCCCTTAAGCCGTCATCCCGGCGAAGGCCGGACTGCGCAGGCAGGATGCCGGAGCGAACATCCGCGCAGCGGATGGCCCGAAGGGCATGCCGCAGGCGCGGCATGTCATCCAGGCCCGCGTTCTTGTGGGCCTCGCTGCGACTCGCGCCATGGACAAAGGCTTCCGCGCTGCGCGCGGGTCACTTTCTTTGTTGGCCCAAAGAAAGTAACCAAAGAAAGGGCCCGAAGCTTAAGTGATTCGTCGCACCTGAAAAGCCTACGGGCAACTCCGCTTTCGTCGTGGGTGACCTTCTTACGCAGGTACTAGATTTTGATTCGCAGCGTATGGGTGACGCGGCTTTTGCGGATTTGCGCTAAGGAGGCGTTCTGGTCGATCGCCTCGCATCTGAATGTCGAAGCGACGGAGGAATCCCGAGCGCTGGCGAGCAGTGGCCAAGAACACGGGGGCGCCCATCGCTGGGATCCCTTCCAAAGGCCCTTTTTCTTTGGTTACTGTTCTTTTTGGGCCCCACAAAAAGAAAGTCACTCGGCCGCGGTTTTAGCGGACGAAACTCCGGCCGGAACGGCCGGCAGATCGCGACAAACCCACAAGCCAAGGCAGCGCAGCAAGCTCCGCTCCACAAGAGCAACAGCAAATCTCCTCCGACCCTTCTTTTTTCAAAGAGGGGAGACAAGCCAAGGCGCTGGATCCCCGCCCTCGCGGGGAGGACGGCTTTAACGCAAGAGCGGCGGGGCAAGCCCCGCTCTACAGAGCAAGGCAAGCGTTGGGTTCCGGCGTTCGAGTTCCACCCTTGCGGAGCAGGCATTAAAGGCCCGGCGGCAATTTTATTTCGAAGCGCGCGCCGCCCAGCTCGGGCGAGACGCCGACTTCCAGTTCGCCGCGGTAGCCGTGCACGATGTCCTGCACGATCGCCAGGCCGATGCCGTGGCCCTGCACGCGCTCGTCGCCGCGCACGCCGCGTTGCAGCAGCGCCGCGACGCGTTCGGGCGGGATGCCCGGGCCGTCGTCGTCCACCGCCAATAGCAGGCCCGGACGCCGGTTGGTGCTGGCCGGGCCGCGATGCGCGGTGAGCAGCACGCGCTTGTGCGCCCACTTGAAGGCGTTCTCCAGCAGGTTGCCGAGCAGTTCCTGCAGGTCGCCGGCTTCGCCGTGGAAGCGCGCCTGCGGTTCGATGTCGAATTCGCAGACCACGCCTTTGCTCGAATAGATCTTCTCCAGCCCGCGCACGATCTGCTCGGCATGCGGTTCGATCTCGATCGGCGCGGCGAAAAGCGTATGCCCGCCCGACGCCGCGCGCGCCAGCTGGTACGACACCAGGCTGTTCATGCGCCGCAGCTGCACGTCGAGCTCCTCGCGCAGTTCGCCCGCCGGGGCGCCGTCGTCCAGGCGCGTGCGCAGCACCGCCAGCGGCGTCTTCAGGCTGTGCGCCAAGTCGGCGAGCGTGTTGCGCTGGCGGTCGAGGTTTTCGCGTTCGCTTTCGATGAAGGCGTTGATGCTGTCGGTCAGCGGCTCCAACTCGCGCGGATGGCGCTCGCTCATGCGCGTGGCCAGACCGCGCTGCACGCGCTTGAGCTCGGCGATCACGCGCCGCAGCGGCCACAGGCTCCAGCGCAGGATCACGAACTGCAGCAACAGCAGCACCGCGCCGCCGATGCTCATATAGCCCCATAGCGCACGGCGGAACACGGTCAGCTGCGCTTCCAGCTGTCGCGTGTCCTCCATCACGTAGATCGTGTAGGGGAATTCGGTGGCGGTGGACAGCTCGGCCCACACGTAACCGGTGCCGTAGCGGTACACCTCACCGGGGTCGCCGCCGATCTTGGTGATCGGCATCGGCCCGTCGAAGGTTTCTTCCTTCGCCGCCAGCATGCGTCCGCTCGGCAACGTGGGGCCTTGCGCCGACATCGAATCCCAGCGGTTGTCGCCGTACACGATCTCCGCGTACAGGCCGCTGCCGGGACGGTCGAAGCGCGGATCCGGCGCTTGGAACGGGGGCTCGATGCCGCCGGCCACGTCGAACTCGGTGCCCGCGGCATACGCCAGCGCATAGCTTTCCAGGCGCTGGCGCAGATTGCTTTCGGCGGTGTCGACGAAGGCGCGATCCAGCGCATAGCCGGCCAAGGCCAGGAACGCGATCAGGCCCAGGCTGGCCGCCAGCAATTGCCGCGCGGCCAGCGAGCGCGGTCGCCAGACCTCAGCCATGCTTGCGGTTCCGGGAGTAATCGATCATCGGCACGGCGCTAGCGTGCAGCATGAGGACGATGGCGGCAACGGAATGGGCCGCCACGGCCGTGCGCGCCGCGCGCTCAGCCTTCGTTGCTGCGCGCGATCGCGAAACGGTAGCCGCGGCCGCGCACGGTTTCGATCGGCTTGAGCGCGCCGTCGGGGTCGAGCTTCTTGCGCAGGCGGCCGATGAAGACTTCCAGCACGTTGGAATCGCGGTCGAAATCCTGCTGGTAGATGTGCTCGGTCAGGTCGGCCTTCGAGACCAATTCGCCGGCATGCATCATCAGATACTCGAGCACCTTGTATTCGTAGCTGGTCAGATCGACGTTGCCGCCGTTGACGCTGACCGTCTGCGCCGCCAGGTCGAGCGTGACCGGGCCGCATTCCAGGGTCGGCTTGCTCCAGCCCGCGGCGCGGCGCACCAGCGCGTTGATGCGCGCCAGCAACTCTTCCACGTGGAAGGGCTTGACCAGGTAGTCGTCGGCGCCGTGCTTGAGGCCGTCCACTTTGTCCTGCCAGCTCGAACGCGCGGTGAGGATCAGCACCGGGAACTGCTTGCCCTCGTCGCGCAGCGCCTTGATCAGCTCCATGCCCGACATTTTCGGCAGGCCGAGGTCGATGATGCCGACGTCGAACGGCACTTCGCGGCCCATGTACAGGCCTTCCTCGCCGTCTTGCGCGGCGTCCACCGCATAGCCTTCGCGTTTCAGGCGCGCGGCCAGGGTTTCGCGCAAGGGGGCTTCGTCTTCGACGAGCAGGATTCTCATCAGCGAACTCCAGGAGAGGGAATGACCGGCGCCTGCCGGAGATTTCGGAACGAATTCGACGCGCTAAAGATTGGGCTCGTCTTCGTCATCGCGGCGTGTACGGGCGTTGCCGCGATCGCGGCCGCGTTGGGCGGGATCGTCGACGTAGACGCGGACGCGACCGTTGCCATCGACCACCTTGACGCGATTGAGTTCGCGGCCATCGTACTGGAGGCGTTCGGCGCTGAGTACCTGGCCGCGCGTCTCGCGCTCCACCCTGCGCACCGAATCGGACAATTCCGACCGGCGGCGGTCGGCCTGCGGATTGCCGCGCGGGCGGTCCTCGTGCTGGCCGCGGTCGCGCTGCTGAGCCTGGGGCACGGCCTGGGCAAAAACGGTCCCGGCCACGCCTCCGGCGAGGGCGGTCAGCAGGACCAGCAGCAGGGGACGGCACAGCAGCGACATCGCGATCTCGCAGTCAATCCAGGACATGGGAAGGGCCGGACGGCCCGAGGCAGGGACGATTCTCAAAAGGGAGCGGTGAATCCGTCCTTAACTTTTGCGATTGCAGCAGGGCTGGGTTCAGTCCCGAGGCCGCGCGGGCGTTCAAAACAGCTCCGCCACGCAGCAGCGCAGCGAGCCGCCGGCGGACTCGATCGCCGCCAGATCCGCGCTGCGCAGCGCGAAGCCCGCCTCCCGCAAAGCCAGGCGGTGGGCGGGCTCCAGGGCGTTGGCGGCTACGGCGCTCATCCAAACTTCGTGGCCGGACAAAGCGATGGCGTTGCCGGCGAAGGCGGCGCGTTCGGCTTCCGTCAACAAGACCGCGTGAGGGGCGTACAAAGCGGCGACGGCATCGGCCACGGCGGCATCGGCCATGCCATCTGCGCAGATCAGGGCGGTCCGGCCGGCCAGCACGGCCAGTACGACGTTGGTGTGGTATTCGCCCGGCGCAAGGTCGAACAGCAGCGTCGCGCGCAGGCCGAAAGCCTCATGCATCAACCGTGCCCCGGCTTCGTCGCAACGCTCGGACAGACCGCAGAAGCCCAGGCCGCGGGCACGGTCGATCACCAGCGCGCCGGTCAGTTCGCAGGGATGGGGTTGCTGCGACAGGTCGGTTTGCGCATAACCGAGCACGTCCGCGAACCAGGCGCGGATATCGCTGCGCGCGGCTTCACGCTGGCGCACGGGATGGCGCATGCGCCCGACGATCAGGCGCCCCGGCACCGTCGCGAAAACGTTGTTGGGAAAGAGCGCATCGGGCGCTTCGGGATCGCCGGGAAAACAGATCGTCGGCAGGCTGCGCGACAAGGCGCGCTGCAGTTCGCGATGTTCGGCCGATGCGCGCGCGGCGTCGAACGCGGCGGCATCGGCCATGTAGCGGTTGTCGCCGGCCGACTGTTCCGCGCGCGCGAAACCGTCGGGCGCGACCAGGAACGCCGCCTTCGCCGTGGCCGGGCCGAAGTCCGGCGCGCATCCGCGCGCGAAGGCGAGGAAGGCGTCGGTATCGCGCGTGATCATGGGCGTGCCTGCCGATTCAAGCGGCGATGCGCGACGGCGGCGACGTGGCCGCGATGGCGCGCTCCACCAGCGTCCAGTCGGCGCCGTCGCGATGCGCGCCTTCGCTGAGGATCTGCCGGAACGCGCGCCCGCCCGGCTGTCCGTGGAACAGGCCCAGGATATGGCGGGTGATGTGCTTGAGCGCCTTGCCTTGCGCGAGCTGCGTTTCGACGTAAGGCCGCATCGACCGCAGCAAGTCGGCGCGGGTGCGCAGCTCGCCGCCGAACCAGGCGACGTCCAGCCGGTGCAGCAGGTAAGGATCGTGATAGGCCGCGCGGCCGAGCATGGCGCCGTCGGCATGCGCCAAGTGCGCCATCGCTTCGGCTTCGGTGACGATGCCGCCGTTGACGATCACCGCCAATGCCGGCCGTTCGCGCTTCAGCGCGTATGCCCAGTCGTAACGCAGCGGCGGCACTTCGCGATTCTCTTTCGGCGACAGGCCTTTCAGCCAGGCGTTGCGGGCGTGCACGACGAAGGCGCGGCACCCGGCCTGTGCGACCGTATCGATGAAGGCCAGGAAACGGCCGTAATCGTGGTCGTCGTCCACGCCTAGTCGGCACTTCACCGTCACCGGCACCGTGCAGGCGGCGATCATCGCGGCGATGCTGTCGGCGACCAGCGCCGGCTCGCGCATCAGGCAGGCGCCGAAACGTCCCGCCTGCACCCGATCCGACGGGCAGCCGACATTGAGATTGATCTCATCGAAACCGCGCTCGGCGCCGATCCGCGCCGCCTGCGCCAACAGCGCCGGCTCGCTGCCACCCAATTGCAGCGCGACCGGGTGCTCCACCGGATCCATCGCCAGCAGCCGATCGCGATCGCCCAGCACCACCGCATTGGCGTGCACCATTTCGGTATACAACCGGGCGTGCGGCGCCAGCAGACGATGGAACACGCGGCAATGCGTGTCGGTCCAGTCCATCATGGGCGCTACGGCAAGAATTTTATCGTTGTAATTCAACTATTTATCCAGTAAATAAACCCACGAACAAGCGCGTGCACTCGATTGCGCCCTTCTACGCCGCCCAGTGCACGCATAGCGCATGGAAAATGGCGACGTCACCTGCCTCCGGCCGCAGCCGGGCCAGGTTAGGCGCGAACAATCGTATGCCAGCCGGACCTTCCCGCGCCATGAAGACGCGCGGGAATGGGACGCCTCGATCGAGCGTCGGGGTGGATCCTGGCGAATCGCCGCTGAAGCCGACCCAAAGCTCGTCGAATGCACGTAGCGATCGTCTTGATCGGTAGCGCGGATCGATCCCTATCCACTGGCTGATCGTGATCAGCTCATCATCGACGATTTCATCAGCGACGAGCTGGCGCGACGGGAGGGAGATTAAGGACTGGCAATTCTCAAGACGAAGCAAGCTGGCGCGGAGATGGCGTCGCCCACGCAAACGGAACCCGGACAGCAGCAGGAACCTTTCCTGCGTCGGCATGGTTTCCGGATTTCTTGGAATGACGATCTGCAGCACGCCATGGGCTGCCCGAAGCAGCATTCGCGAGTTATGTCGCCCCGCAGTGGGGCCGGCGACACCATGGCATCACTAGTCCATCAGACATATGTACAACCATGGGCACCATGCTAGCGTCGGAGTCGATGCCGGATCGTTCGGCGCCGCTCTGGAGATTGCCGCATGCGTGCATTGGCGTGGCTGGGAAGCGGTTTGTGTCTGCTCGCATTGCAATCGCCCGCACGGGCAAGCGACTGTCCCGATGGCGAAGATGCCGCCATCCAGGCGATGGGAGCGGAGTTCCTGCAATCGCCGCAGGCCATCGGGCTTTCCGTCGGGCTCCTGCACAAAGGCAGCGCGACCTGTTACGGCTTCGGCCAGCAGGATAAGGCCTCCCGCAGTGCGGCAACGGCGAACACCCGCTACGAAATCGGGTCCAACAGCAAGACCTTCACCAGCACGCTGCTGGCCTACGCCGTGCAGGAAGGACGGTTGAAGCTGGACGATGACATTCGCCGCTATCTGCCCGAACCCTATCCGAACCTCGAGTACGAAGGACAACCGATCCGCGTAGTGCATCTGGCGAATCTGACCTCGGAATTGCCGAACTGGCTGCCGGATCGTCCCGATGCATTGACCGGACTTAAGCCCGAACAGATTCCCGACGCATTGCTCGCGCTCCATCGCGACTATAGCCGCGAAGACTTCTACCGTGATCTGCACCAGGTAGCATTGAAGGCTGCGCCGGGCAGCCGGCCCCGCCATTCCAACGTCGCCGCGCAGTTGTTGGTCGGAGTACTGGAGCGCGCCTTCGACCGTTCCTATACCGAACTGCTGGAGGAACGCATCCTGCGCCCGCTAGGCATGCGGCAGACCGGCTTCGACCCCACCTCCGCCTCCGCCTTCCTGGCGCGCGGATATGACGATAGAGGCAAAGCGATGCCCTATATCACCGACATGCGCGACCTGCGCGAAGCCGGCGGGTTGCTTTCGTCCAGTACGGACATGGTCCGGTACCTGCGGCTGCAGATGGACGAAAGCGATGCCGCCATCGCGTTGAGCCACCGTGCAACCATCGTTGCCGAACACGATACGATCGCGTTGAATTGGCATGTCGACACCGACGTCCACGGGCGACGCACGATCTGGCACACCGGTGGAACCTTCGGTTTCAGCAGCTACGTGGTGCTATATCCCGAGCGCGGGCTCGGCATCTCGCTGCTGGCGAATGAATCCGACCCGCAAGCGCAGAACCGCCTGGTGGAGCTGGCCGACCGGATTGCGAAACATCTAGCGCCCGTCGCTGCGAGCCACTGAGTCGCGGCGTGGACACGCGGCATCGCAATCAGCCGAAACGGATTTTTGCTCCCGTTCTTCATCGAAATTGATGCGTCCCGCAAGAATGGCGGATGCGCGTCGGCCAGAGGCGTCGCGGTATAGCTCGACGCCTCGTAGAGTCGCTAGCCATTTCTTTCCCTGTCCTCAACGGCAAGCAAGAGATAGGTTCGATAAGTCCGCGCAACTTCCCGCCAAGGAATTCCGGTAAGCGCCGACTCCAGCCCCCAAAGCAAGTTCAGGCTAACACCGTGGCCGGCTTTCTTCGCTCTGACGTAAGCTTCGACGGCGCCGAGATGGCGCAGCTGGGCATCGGTGGTGATTCCTGCACGGGCCAGGGCCTCCCGGGACTTGCCTCCCAAGCTCTGCAGCCCCTCCGTGATTTTGACGGTAGCCATGAGCGCTTCGCCGTGGGCCTAGCTACATTCGGTCATTCGAGCAATGTCGGAGGCGCCACGATGGCGACGCCAAAAGAAGAACGCCACGCAGGGCAAGGAGCCTGCGTGGCGTGAAGCAACGGCCCGGGGGATGAGCCGCTACAACGCGATGCATGTTGCCGTGGTTAGAACTTGACCTGCAGTTGCGCTTGCGCGCTGTGTTCTTGTGCGTCGTCGGCGAGCTGGCCGCTATAGCTCACGCCCAAGGTGGCGAGCGGGCTCAGCTGCATGTCGATGCCCGCCTCCAGCACCGCGGTATCGCGCGAGATGTCGAATCCTCATTTATCTTTCCTTGCGAATGTTGGCGCCAGATACGCCGTGGTCCGAACGCGGGCGCGCGGCCGACGATGCGCCAATTTCGACGATTCGCTGCATTGAATAAATGGGTTAAAAGGCAATACACTGCTGCACCCGATGAATTAATTCTTGCGACGTGAGGCCATGGACAAACTCGCTGCGATGAGGACTTTCGTGCGGATCGTCGAGGACGGCAGCCTGACCGCAGCCGCCGAATCGCTCGACACTTCGCTACCGACCGTGGTGCGCTCCCTGGCCGCGCTCGAACGCCATCTCGGCGTCTCGCTGCTCAAACGCACGACGCGGCGGATCAACCTCACCGACGAAGGCGTGCAGTATCTGGAACGCTGCCGCGACATCCTCGCCGCTACGCAGGAGGCGGAAGACATCTTGGTCGCGCGCCGCACCGAGCCTGTAGGCAAATTGAGCGTCACCGCCTCGGTAGCCTTCGGGCGCCACTACATCGCGCCGATCGTGCACGACTTCCTGCGCCGCCACCCGAAAGTAAGCGCGGACATGTTGTTCGTAGACCGCGTCGTGAACCTGATCGAAGAAGGCATGGATGTGGCGGTCCGCATCGCCCACCTCAGGGATTCGTCGCTGGTGGCCATTCCGGTAGGCCGGGTGCGGCGCGTGCTCTGCGCAAGCGATCGGTACCTGCGCCGTCACGGCGTTCCGAAAGTGCCGGCGGATCTGCGCGAACACAACTGCGTCAGGCATGTCGGTCTCAATCCGCGCAGCGAATGGCGTTTCCGGGTAGGCAACCGGCAGACATCCGTACCCACTTCCAGCGTAGTCACCTGCAACGAAATAGACAGTGCCTTGGAGGCCTGCGCCAATGGCCTCGGCGTAGGCATGTTCCTTTCGTATATGGTCGCGCCGTACCGCAAGGATGGCCGGCTGAAATACTTGCTCGAGAGCTACGAGACCGAACCGATACCGGTACAGGTGATCTACCCGCAGACGCGAATGCTGTCGAACAAAGTACGCACGTTCGTCGACGAGTGCGTCGACAAGCTTCGTTTGGTCGCCTTCGACTGAGCGCTCTCACAAAACAAAGCGGGCGAACCTTGTCCATACCGGAAGCAAAGCTCGCCCTATAAGCGTGCGGCCGTTACATGGGTCAGCGCCTCCTGGCCGGATCGTCGGCCGGATTGACGTAAGTTACCGACCACGGCCCGATGCTGTGTATCTGAGTGATGGTCTCTTCGCTGGTCCAGGCGAAATGGTGGGTCCGTGGCTGCATGATCGCGGCGGCGCCAGGCGCTAGCGGATGCGATTTAGCGCGATCGAACTCGTCGCCGAAGCCCATGTGCAGTTTTCCGGAAAGTACCGTGATGTGCTCGATGCCCGGGTGCCAATGCGGCGGGATCTTGTAGTTGGCCGGAAATTTCAACCGGAACATGATCGGCACCGGCTGGTCCAGCGGGCCCTCGAGCACTGCGATCTTGACACCGGGCAACGAAGGCAAGTCGCGCCAGACCAGCTCGGACGGTTCGAACATGACATGCTCGACCGGATGCTGCGCCTGCGCCGCGGCGCCAGGCATCACGCAGAATCCACAGGCAAGCAGCATGCTTGCCGCAAGGCGCTCCATGGTGGCCTCCTCAGCTCGAAGTGTGGGTTTGGCAGCCGCATCGTGCATGCGCCTGCGCCTACGATCAATCCTCATGGCCGGTGGGCGGGCAGTGCCGATTTGGGCTGCAAGGCGTTCTGCACCGCCATCCGGCCGACCTTGCGGCCCATGTCCTGCCCCACGCGCGTCGAGAACCGGTAGTGGAAGCCTGCGTAGATGCGCGCCATCGAAACCTCGTCGGCGTACGCATCCAGGTTTCTCCAGCGGTGCGTCACGCCCGGCGCCGTGGCGCTGGTCATCGCGACCTCCGGTATATCCGCGCCGCCCATCACCGCTTTGCTCACGGTCGCGACGGCGGCAGCCGTGATGCAATGCGCGCAGGGATACTCCGGATGCATCGGCGTATTGTCGATCGGCTGCCAGGTCGCCACGCGTTCGGTGGCGGCATTGCCGTCGATGTCGCCGTTGCGGATCGCGGTGATCGGCCGCCAGAAATCGTAGTGGTACTTGCCGTCGAACACCGCGATATAGGCGTCGGCCGTGGCGATGGCCACCAAGGCCATATAACGCGCGCTGTCGACCAGATCCATTTTTTTTGCGACCGTCAGCTGCCGCACGATCGGGTAGTAACTCGCCGGGCCGGTAATGAGCCAGAAGCGCGCGTCTTCGGTCTGTTGCGCGCTGCGCTCGGAGCTGTTCTTACCGCCCAGACGCTTGAGCTCGTTATAGTCGGCCGCCCATTCCCGGCTCGCGAGCGAGACCGGCGGCGGCGGACGCAATTGCGCGGGGCCGGTCATGACGAACGGTTTGACCTCGGGCCACATGGAGGAGGCGGTGATCGGCGTGGGTACATACACGCCTGGCCGGGTCTTGGGCCGATAAGCATCGGGCACGGCCGAACCGTCTTTTTCGCGGTCTGCGAGGGTGCGCGCCGCGATTTCGCGCCCCAGCTTGATGCCTTCGGATTTGGCCGCGCCCTGCGGGAGCTTGGCCAAATATGCGGCCAGATCCGCGTTCGTTTGCTTGGCGCGTTCCGGATGCAATCCGACCAGGACGGTTGCGGCAGCAGCGGCTGCCGCTGCCGATTTCGAGGCGTTCGCCGTAGCCGGAATCGCATGGCGGTAGGGCCGATACCGGGGACCGATGGAGTTGACCGCATCGAACATGGCCACATGCACGCAGGCCATCACCCGCTCCGCCTGCGGCGGCAGCAGTTTCTGCTCGCTGACCAGAGCAACCGCCTTCTCGTTCCAATCGGTGATCGCATCGGCCGAAAAAGCCGGCGTCGAAAAAGCACAAACCGAACACGCCAACAACCACAGATGCAGATGCTTCAACATGCATTTCTCCGTATTCCATAGGCACTCGGAGTGCCTAGGCAGAAACGCCAATATTCCCGATTGCTAATGTTGAATAAATGGGCTGCCAGGTAATACACTGCTCCATAAAATGAATTAATCAAAATGCCCGCTTCGGCCACCGAGAATTCCCCGCAGAGGGCAAGGAACTTGCGGGCGCCAAGAAGCTGGCCCGGAGTATGCAAACCGCCACGACGCTGCAAGATGTTTCAGAATCCATCGAGAAGAGCGCATAGACGCTAATGATTGCGATGCCCCCCGGTGCAAGCCGGCTATCGACCCGAATCCGACACCAACGCATACCTTTAGTCGCGAATCCGCCGAGGGCTGCGGCACACCTGCCTACGGCACCCGGCCGGACACTGCCCAGGCACGAGCGGTAAGGCTTATGCCTCCACCCGGATTACTCGGCAGGCTACCCTTAATCCGGAAGCGGAGCGACTTGCGGCGCTCTTCGCTGAGCGACATGGCATAGGCCGGCGCCGGACCTTGGCTGCCGAGGAAGGGATGCCAATAATCGTCGAAGTCGCGAAAGAACGTAGTGACATCGATTGCGCGAACGGCAACATCCTGAAACCCGGTACTTTCGAATAACGTTCTCAGCCGATCGGGGTCGCAGATGGGGAAACGCCTTCCTTCATCGAAGGGCAAGGCATCGGGGTCTTGCGCGATAGCAGAGTCCCAGAAATAGCGAAGCATCTCCATCTTGCCGGCATAATCCCACACATAGAGAGCGGTCATTCCTCCGGGTTTGACGACGCGTTGCATTTCTTTCAACGCAGCCTTCTGATCCGAGACAAAGTTCAGAACGAGGCCGGAGACCGCCATGTCGAAAAAATTCGTCCTGAAAGGAAGCGCCTGGGCCTGACCCACCTCGAACGATGCACGACGGTCAATGTAGCGCGCTCTTGTATGGTTGACGAACGCATAAGACGAATCAAACCCCATAACGGCCGTCGGTTCGGCCCTATCGAGTATCGCAGCCGTCAGGGCGCCGGTTCCGCAGCCGACGTCCAGCCAACGCAGAGCGGGAGCGGAATCGAGCCAATCGATAAATCTCTTCGCAACAAGTTTGCTCCAACGGCCGATATAGGAATCGTATCGATCGCTTTCCAGCCATCGATTCGGCGGTATTTCCAACATGCGGCACTCCCCCTATGCGGCCTAATTCAGAATTAAGCCGGATCACGAGCCGCTACGATCCGATCCGATTCCTGGGTACTTCGAACTTTCGGCCGAAGCATCCGTTTGCATGACACCGCGCGCGCGCTCGTTAATGCGCCGTCAGCAAGAAACTACGAACGATCCTTTAAATCGCAGCATCCACCCGAATATTTCTTAACAACACAAAGGCTCTTTTCAATCGCATGCCAGAAAGAAAAGGGGCGATGTTCCGCCCCCTTTCAACGGACGACCTGCGGCCTCTATTCCGTAGGTTCCGGACATTCGACGCAAATGTTCCAGCAATGCGAATCGGGATCATCGATAGGGCATTGGCTGCAGCATGGGCGCGCGAAGGCTGTCATGCTGACGCCGATCCCCAGGAGCAGTGCGCAACCCGCCAGCAGTACGCTAGTGCGATACCTTGTTTTCATCGCCTTTTCCTCAATCCATCAGTGAAAGTGAGCAGCTGCAGATTCCCACTGCGAGCCGCCGCCGGCCGAACCAATTAAGCGCCGTTCGGCCTTTTTAGCCGCATCTCCATATGCGGCGAATCCCTGGCGAGACGCGATCCTATTGCCGAATGCATGCGAGAGAGTCGCGGATTACATTTTCACGGAAACCAACGATACGGCGATTTCCGATAAACAGCATCGGCACGCCGCTACCGTCGAGCGCCTCGAATTTCCGCCTTGCGTCGGCCGACTTATCGATGACGAAGTCCTGATAAGCGACGTTCTCGTGCCGCAGCAATTCCCGTGCGTATTGGCAGTACTTGCAGATTGAAGTCGAGAATATGACGACCGGCTTCGCGGCTTGATCGTATAGCTCTTCATAATTGCCGATGACGTAATCGGGTTCCGGGAACAACCGGTCGTACGTCCGGCGCAAGTTGGAACCCAGCAAAAATCCGCCAACCAGAAATACTGCAACCACGCCAGTATTGATGAATGCTCTTGCCAGCATCTCTCCCGCTCCCATCGCCCGGACAGCGACTCATCGAATCCGCCTGAACATCGGCTCGACAAGCGAGGCGTCAATCTCGCTTATTCGTAGCGCCTAATAAATGCATCGCCAGGCATTACACCTCTTTATCTTCTGAAGTAATGACCCCGCAGGAACCGCCGGCCGATTGCGGGTTTTGAATCGGCGCGCTCGCGATCCGTGAAGTCCAATCGCGACCAAAGCCGATCCTGGCGACTCGATGGATGCGCGGCACTGCCCATGTTCGCTTCGATCAGGTCAGGACGCGTTCGCGACACGTTGATGCGGAACGCCGAGAGCGTTTTCGATCGCGAGCGGGCGAAGCATTAATCCGATAACTGAAGAAGTGTATTGCCATTTGCCCCATTTATTCAGATTGGCCGATCGAGGAGATTGGCGCATCGCCAGGCTTCGCGATGCGCCCGAAGCCACAGCCTCATGCAGACGATCGCCGGTTAATTGCTTCTTGGGAAAAGCCTAAGGCAGAACTGAAATCGCACGGCGGGGCATAGACGCGGGCATTCGAGCTAACCGGCGCGCCCATCCACACGAAGGGCATTGATGAGGATCCGATATCGCCATCTGCCGCTGGCGGCCGTCACTTTTTTTCCCTGAAAGCATCTGGACCAGCACTGCCGATGGTTAGCCGTCGTACCCGACGCATAGCGACCTAAGCAACAAACAATTCAATATGGGGAGGTTCATACTTATGCGCAATCATTATCAGCTTCTTAAACGCAGCACGCTTGGCGCGGCCTTAGCACTATGCTTCGCCGGCGGCGTGCAGGCGCAGAGCAATACGGCAGGCACGGTTTCGGGCCGGGCCGCCTCGGGCGACACCATCACCGTGACCAGTTCGGATACGGGATTCTCGCGAACCATCAGCGTAGGCCAAGACGGCGGATACCGTTTGTCGCAGCTGCCTCCGGGCAAATACACGGTCACGCGCAAAGGCAGCGACGGGGCGACGAATACGCGCGACGTCGTAGTCAATGTCGGCACCGCCTCCAACGTCGATTTCGTGGCTCCCTCCGCTGGCGATGCCGCCCAGCTCGAGACCGTGACCGTGATCGGCACGGGCGCAATCAACCCCATCGACGTGTCCTCGGTCGAGTCTTCGACCATCCTCACCGAAGAAGCCATCGATCGCTTGCCGGTCGGCCGCGATACGACTTCGGTCGCCTTGCTCGCGCCAGGCACCGTTCGCAGCGACAGCTTCGGCAACGTGGCCTCATTCGGCGGATCTTCGGCGGCCGAGAACGCGTACTACATCAACGGTTTCAACGTCACCAATATCCGTAACGGCTTGGCGTACAACGAGGTGCCCTTCGAAGGCATCGCCGAAACGCAGGTCAAAACCGGCGGATACGGCGCCGAATTCGGACGTTCGCTGGGTGGCGTCGTGAACGTCATTACCAAACGCGGCACTAACGAGTGGACATTCGGCGGCAGCGCCTACTACACGCCCAACAGCTTGCGGAGCTCGTTTCGCCGCGAGGACCTTGGCTCCGACGGCCGCTGGGGCTTGGTCGACGCCGAGCACGAGCAGGACGAGCTCATATACAACGTCTACGGCAGCGGCCCCATCCTCAAGGATCGGCTTTTCCTCTTTGCCTTGTATCAAGGCAATAAGACCGAAACCGACCTGTACGGCACCAATTTCACCAACTTGCGCCGCGGCCAGTTCGACAAGAGCAACAACGACAAGGGCTTGGTGAAGATCGATTGGAACATCACCGACAGCCACGTGATCGAGCTGACCGCGTTCCGCGACCGCGAAGAGACCACGCGTGACGTCTTTCAGCTGCTTGAGCCTTGGAGCAAGCGGCTGGGAGCTTTCCAGGGCACCCAGAGCTTCGTCACCGGCGGCGACAATTACATCGCGAAATGGACGGGCTACTTCGGCGACAATTTCACGTTGTCTGCGCTGGCTGGCCGAGGCGAGTACCGCAATGCGTCGATCACGCCGAATACGGACTGCCCGTTCGTCCAGGACAACCGGCCCGGCCAGCCATCCCGCCGCGGCTGCGCGGTCGCCGCAGCGTTCTCGACCGAAGACGCCGGCGACGATCGCGACGCTTACCGCATCGATGCCGAGTGGGTGCTCGGCGACCATACGCTGCGCTTCGGCCTGGATCGCGAGGAGATCAACTCCATCGCCAAGAACGAATCCTCGGGCGGCATCAGCTTCACCATCGATCCGGTCGGCGACGCGCCGTTGCCGCCCGGCACGATCGTGCCGCCGGGCACGACGGCCATCGTCACAGCTCGAGAGTTCAGCAACGGCGGCGAGTTCTCTACCAAGAACCAGGCTTACTACCTCGAGGACAGCTGGCAGATCTCCGATACCTTCCTGGCCTATGCCGGCATCCGCAACGAATCGTTCGAGAACTTGAACGCGGACGGCATCGTCTTCGCCAAAAAGGACGACACCTGGGCGCCGCGCCTGGGCTTCTCGTGGGACGTCAACGGCGATTCCACCACCAAGGTGTTCGGCAATGCGGGCCGTTACTACATCCCGATCATGACCAACACCAATGTTCGCTTGTCCGGCGCCGAGCGGGATATCCAGACCTACTTCGTCTTCGACGGCACTTTCAGCGGCGGCCGTTTCGACACGCCCGTGCTCGGCCAGCAGATCGCGCGCGTGGTGCAGTCCACTGGCGTGGCCGCCGATCCGCGCAGCGTGGTCGACGACAACCTGTCGCCGCTGTTCCAGGACGAGTACATCCTGGGCTTCCAGCAGCAATTGACCGACAAGTGGTCGGCGGGTATCCGCGCGATCCATCGCAAGATGAGTTCGGGCATGGACGACTACTGCGCTTACCAAGCCCCGCACGATTGGGCTGCGGCCAACGGGTTCTCCAGCACTCCAGACGACGAGGTGGACGGCGAGATCACGAGCGAAGCGGATGCCATCGGTGAAGGCACGGCGCATTGCTTCCTGATGAATCCGGGCCAGGACCTTTCGGCGAATATCGACATCAACGGCGACGGCACTCTCGAAAAGATCAAGATTCCGGCCAGTGCGCTGCGGCTGCCGACGCCGACCCGCACCTACAACGCGCTCGAGTTCTTTTTCGAGCGCGTTTGGGACGGCAAGTGGACGATGCAGGGTTCCTACACCTGGTCCAAGAGCATCGGCAATACCGAAGGCTATGTGAAATCGGACATCGCCCAGCCCGATGCCGGCTTGACCCAGGACTTCGATTTTGCGGAATTGATGGAGAACAGCTACGGCTACCTGCCGAACGATCGCCGCCACGCCCTCAAGATATTCGGTTCGTATCAAATCGCCGACGAATGGCGGATCGGCGCCAACCTGATCGTCCAAAGCGGCCGTCCTTTGAACTGCTTTGGCGATTTTCCCGAGGGACGAAGCAAAGAAAAGACGCTGTATACGAACTCGTCGTTCTTTTGCGATGGGGTTGCCGCGCCGCGAGGCACCCGCGGGCGCCTGGACTGGACGCGCAACCTGGGCCTGCAGGTCGCTTACGAGCCGAAGTGGGCGGCGGGCCTTTGGGCCAAGCTCGATGTGTTCAACGTGACCGACGAGAGCACGGTGACCTCGGTTCGCGAGCGCCAATCGCCCCGAAACCGCCATCTGCAGCCGCTCACCTGGCAGGCGCCGCGCTCGGTCCGCTTGAGCGTTGGCTACGATTTCAGTTTGTAGCATGGCCAGTCGTGGGCCGATTCATCGAAGCGGCCCACGACTTCTTCAATCGGCAAAGGCCGTTGGCGGTGAGTACGGTTAGTTGATCGCACCTAGCTTCTATATCCGAGCCAAACGCTCAAGCTGCCGGCATTTTCAGCGCCTCCTCGGCTTTTGAGTACCAGCAAGATCCACCGTTACGCATGAGCTAAATAGAGCGCCATATATGGTGCCATTGCTGTAACCCCCTTACCCTACCTGCAGTCGAACAAACCCCTCGGCTGTAGGTCTTTTTTGCCGTTCGCAAATCGCATGTAAGTTTGGCCAAGCCTCGTTGCATATCGTTGCGAACCTGGCAGCGCGCGCCGATGCGATAGCAAGAGCCCTAGGAACGTCCAATGCGCATACGATTTCTCGCCGTAACCCTGCTGGCCCTCGGCGGCCTGCAAAGCCCGCTGCATGCAGCGATTCCTATCCAATCCTCAGAGCTCGACGGCCTGACGATCGGGTTGCCGCCGGATTCCGGATGGAATCGGATCAAAGGCGCTGCCCAGCAGATCGCCTATGAACGCAAAGCTCAAGGCCATCCCGCTATTAAGTTGACGTTTTCAAGCTCAACCATCGGACCCCAGCCGGAGAACCAAGCGTTCTTCCGATTCGCCGAAGCCAGGCAGGAGCAGACGTTTTCCAAGCTCAAAAAAGTGAGCGGCCATTACTACTATGGGATGCACGAACAAGGCGTTCCCTGCGTCCGTTACGATGGCATTTTCGAAGACAAAACAGCCGGAGCTTTGCCTTTCGTCAGCGTCAGGGGCCAGCTGTGCCGCCACCCGGCCTCTTTTGAGAAAATGATCCAAATGGAACTGACTCAGCGTTCCGACACCAGGGAATCCGCCTACAAGGCCGACCTGTCGAAAACGGCGGATCAAGTATTCGGCGCCACGCAGTTCACGGTTGGGGCCGCGGAGGCAGCCGGTCCGAAGCCGGAATCGTCCGCAAAATAGAGGGAATGAAAGATTGGAGCGCTTTGGTTGAATCCCAAGACGGGCTGCACGACGTTCGAGCATCGCTCTCCAAGATGCTTTACGCAGGGATAGGGCGGGCGACATCGACGTCGCCAGCCTGGTAAGCATTGCCGCCGTAGTGGCCAGCTACCTCATTTGAAGCCTTTCACGATCACTTCCACGCGGCGGTTGGGCTGAAGGCAGGCCACCAGCGCATCGTGCTGAAGCTTGCCGTCGCATTGCTTGACCGGCTCGGCCTCCCCGACCCCGTGTGCGGACAAGCCGTCGGTCGACACGCCGTTCCGGACCAGCACGTCGCGAACGGTTTCCGCCCGCTGCCGCGAAAGCCGGAGATTGTCGGCGTCGCTCCCGATGAAGTCGGTATGGCCGACGACCTGGACGATGCTCGCGTCCGACGACTTCAACTCCTCGGCCATCTTGAGCAGCTCATCGCGGCCGCCGGGCAGCATATCGTCCAGGCCGGACCGGCCGAATGCGAAGAGCGCGTCCGTCGAAATCCGGAAACGCTTCGGATCGGCGGTATTCGGCCCATCCTTCAACTGATCCGCACAGGACGCAGGCGACCAGTGGAAGCTTTGCCCGCGATACCCGTTGTCGAAAATCACCTTGTACTGGCAGGTGACGACCTGATCCCCATTGCGGAAATGAAACAGGTAGTCCCATTCCCGCGCGCTGAAGCCTTCCCGGAAGTGCGGTCGGCCGACGAGATCGTACAGCTGATCCTTGGTGACGGCCGGACCGATCTGCCGCAGCGCTTCCTTGGTGGGAAACGTGCCCTCTTTCAGCACGATCCGATCCAGGGCCGGGAAGACGACTTCTTCCGCCTGGCCCTGAGGCGTGATGTCGCGGCTCACATGCCGCGTGCATCCGGCGAAGGCCGCGGCCATCGCGACGGCGCAGAGCGCGAGCGGAATGCCGCGCATGACGTTGTTCGATTCTTTCATTTCGGCTGCCCCTGTTGGATTCTGGCGGCGGCAGGCTGCGCGGCGATCGCGCAGCCTGCCGTCCTTGTTCACCACTGGATACCGGCGCCGGCCGAGAAGCCGACTTCGCGCGTGGTATTGCCGCTGATCTGCGCCTTGTAGACATAGCGGCCGTTGTCGGTGATGCCGGACAGGCCGACGGCCATGCCGTATTCGCTTTGGTACCCGCCCACGCCGACCGCCAGCATGCTCTTGCCCGGGAGGTAGGCTTGCGGCATGCCCGCCATCGCCATGGCCGAGGCGGTGCCGCCGCGATAGCCGCGGTTCGCGCTCCAGATGTCGTCCCGCAGCTCGTCGATGCGCGCGTCGGTGTAGCTGTTGGCCTGATTGAGCGTGTTCGTCAAGCCGGTCTGCAGCTGGGTGACATTGACCGCGTCCGTGCCCGCGACGCCGGCGGCGACGTTGTGGATCGTCGTCGGTCCCGTGCCGCCGGGATTCAGCGTGATGCTGTTGTTGTTGACCGTGCCGTCGACGTTCTTGTCGTATTGCACGCCGCCGGCCGTGAAGCCCTTCAGCTGCGAGACGTTGACCGCATCGGTGTCGTTGACGCCGGCCGCGACGTTGGTGATCGTGCGCTCGCCGCCGACCGTGCCCACCGACACGGTGTTGTCGGCCGAAGCGACCGAACCGGCGCCGATCGCCACGCTGTTGTTGCCGGAGGCCACCGAACCGTTGCCGAAGGCCGAACTGTTGTCGCCAGACGCCGTGCTGCCGTTGCCGACCGATGTGCTGTTGTCGCCCGAAGCGATCGCGTTCGCGCCGCCGGCTGCCGAGTTGGTGCCGGTGGGCGACGGCGCCACGGTATTGTCCTGGCTGACCTGGAACATGCCGCCGGAACCGTTGCCGATGTTGGTGATCGAGTCCTCGATGTTGGTGACGCGCGCATCGATCTGGTTCACCGCCTGATTGGTCGCGTGCAGCTGGCTGCCGTTCACCGCATCGGTGCTGTCCTCCGAGATCCGCCCGGCCGCTACGTTGGTGACCGTGCGTTCGTCGCCCACGGCGCCCACGCTGACCGTGCCGGTCGGTGTCGCGCCGGCGAAGTTGTAGGTGGTGCCGGCGATGGTTGCGCCGGCGGTGCCGACGGCGGCTGCGGTGGTCGATCCCGCGCCCAACGCCACGCTGTTGGCGTTGCCCGCCGTTGCGCCCGCACCGATCGCCACCGCATCGGTCGCGCTGGCGCCGGCATTCATGCCCGCGGCGATCGCGCCTGCGGCCGTCGCGCCGTTGTTGCTGTAGTTGCCCGCCGCGGCGCCGCCGTCGTTCACGCTGTAGTAGTGCGATGAACCCTGGTTGACGGTGGTGCTGAGGTTTTCCAATGCCTGGTTGGTCGCATGCAGCTGGGAGCCGTTGATCGCATCCGTGCTGTCGCCGGCGATCCGTCCGGCCGCGACGTTGGTGATCGTGCGCTCCGCGCCCGAGCTGCCCACGCTTACGGTGCCGATCGGCGCGACGCCGGCGAAGTTGTAGGTCGCGCCGTCGAGCACGATGCTCGACGTTCCGACTGCCGCCGCCGTCACCGCATTCGCGCCCAGCGCCACGCTGTTGAGGTCGGAAGCGGTGGCGCCGAAGCCGATGGCGACCGAGGAGTCGCCCGCGGCAGTGGCATCCACGCCCGCCGCCATCGCGTTGAGACCGGTGGCGCCGTCGTTCGCGTAGTTGCCGCCGGCGATGCCGCCATCGTTGACGCTGTAGTAGTGGGTTTCGGCCGCTGCGATCTGGCCGGTCAAGGTGTCGGCCACGGCATACAGCTGCGAGCCGTTGATCGCATCGGTGGACGTATCGGAAATCTGGCCCGCTGCCACGTTGGTGATCTGACGTTCGGCGCCGACAGCGCCGACGCTCACCACGCTGGTCGGCGCTGTGCCCGCGAATCCGGCGTAAGTGATGCCGTTGATCGTCGCGCTGCTGGTGGGCACCGCAGCCGCGGTCACGCTGCCCGCGCCCAAGGCCACGTCGCCGACGTTAGTGGCCACGGCGCCCGTGCCGACGGCGATGCCGTCGTTGGCGCTCACCGTGCCATCGGTGCCGATCAGCACGCCGTTCTGGACGCCCGCGGCCAGCGTGCCGTCGCGCGCCAAAACTTGGTTGCCGGCGATGCCGGCGCCGAGCGTGTTGCGATGGCCGATCACCAGGTTTTCGGTAGCGGTATCGAGCGTGTTGTTGCTGCCGATCACCACGTTCGTGTCGGAATCGGCCACGTTGTTGCCCAGGCCGAGCACCACCGCGAGGCTCGAATCCTCCACCGTATTCGAAGCGCCGGTGACGAGCGCGCCGATGCCGTTGGTCAGCCGGTTGTTGGAGCCCTGGACCATCGAACCCGCGCCGCCGATGACGGTGTTGTCGCCGCCCAGGACGCCCACTTGGAACGCGTTGGTGATGGTGTTGCTTTGGCCGAAGATCCAGGAATTTGTGCTGTTGTCGATCGTGCTCGAATCGCCGACCACGATCGAGTGGTCGCTTCCGGGGAACGCGCCGCCCACTACTCGCGCGTTGTAGCCGATGGCGATGCTTTGCAGCGTCCCGGCCGTCGCGCCTTCGCCGATGGCGATCGACTGCTGGCCATCCGCCGATGCGCCGTAACCCATGGCCACCGCGCTGCTGCCCGCGGCCGTCGCGTTCACGCCGGCCGCCAACGCATTGCCGCCGGTCGCCCCATCGTTGTTGTAGTTGCCGCCGGCGATGCCGCCATCGTTGACGCTGTAGTAATGGACGGCGCCCGCGTCGACTTCGTTGCTGAGATTCTCGATGGCCTGGGTCGCGGCGAACAGCTGCGAGCCGTTGATGGCGTCGGTCGAAGTGCCGCTGATCCGGCCCGCGGCCACGCCGGTCAGCGTGCGGGAGACGAATCCGCCGGAGATGCCGACCGTGGCGTTCGGATTGGTTCCGGCGAAGGCATAGTTCGTGCCGTCGATCGTCATTCCGCTCGTCGCGACCGCCGCCTGCGTCACGCTGCTGCCGCCGAGCGCCACGTCGTTGGCGTTGTTGGCGCTTGAGTTCAAGCCGATCGCCAGCGCGCCGGTGCCGGGCGCATTCGCGTTCCTGCCGATGGCGATGGAGCCCGTGCCGAGCGAATCCGCGCCGACGCCCATGGCGATGGACCATTGGCCCGACGCCACCGTGCCGGTGCCGATCGCCACCGTGTCCAGATTGGAACTGGCGGCGCCCGACCCCAGTGCGATCGCATTCTGCGTGCTCGCGTTCGCGGCATTGCCCATCGCGAGCGAGCTTGCGCCGGCCGCGGAAGCGCCGACGCCCGCGGCGATCGCGTTGAGGCCGGTCGCGCCATCGTTGTCGTAGTTGCCGCCCTGCACGCCGTTGTCGTTGACGCTGTAATAGTGCGTCTGCACGGCCGAGGTCGCATCGTCGAGCTGGCTGACGTTGACCGCATCGGTAGGATTCACGCCGGGCGCGACGTTGGTGATCGTCAGGCCGCCGGCATCGATACCCGTGGTGGTCACGCTCGGCCCGCCGGCGATGGTCAATCCATTGTTGTTCAGCACCGTGCCGCCCGCAGTCACGCTGTTCACCGCGATGTCGTCGGCCAAGTCGAAGGTCACGTCGTTGCTGCCCGCATCTTTGGACACCACGATGTTGCCGTCGGCGTTATTCAGGTCGATGCTGTTGCCCGTGGCGCTGTTCGGGCCGACATCGGTGGCGTTGGCGCCCTCGGCGCTGACCGTCCAGCCGTCGCCCAGGGCTTCCACCGCCTGGTTGGTGGCGAACAGCTGCGAGCCGTTGATCGCGTCGGTCGAGGTATCGCTGATCCGGCCCGCCGCGACATTCTGGATCTGCCGTTCGGCGCCCACGTCGCCGACGCTCACCACCGCACCCGCCGCCGGGCTGCCGCCGGCGAAGGCGTAGGCTGTTCCGTTGATCGTTGCGCTCGGGGTCGGGCTCGCTGCCGTCACGGCGCTTCCCGCGCCCAGCGCGACCGCGCCGTCGAGGCCGGCGGCCACGGTCACATTGCTGCCGAGCACGAAGGCGTTGTTCGCGTTGACCGTGTTGTTGTTGCCGAGAACGTAGGAACCGTTGCCGTTGACGAGGTTGGGATCGCCGATCGCTGCGGAACCTGCGCCGTTCACGATGTTGCCGTTGCCGATGCTGATCGCGTCCATGGCGTTCGCCTGCGCGCCGTTGCCGATGGCGATCGCATTGGCGCCGCTGGCTACGGCATTGGAGCCCTGCGCGATGCTGTCGCCGCCGGTCGCCTCCGCATTGAAGCCGAGCGCCAGATCGCGCGAGGTGGAGCCGTCCGTCGCCCCCGCCTGCGCGCTCGTGCCGAGCGCCGTCGAGAGGAGGCCGGAGGCGGTCGCCTGATCGCCCGCCGCGAGGCTGGAGGGACCGAGCGCCCGGGCGCGGCTGCCCAGCGCCGCGCTGAAGTCCACGGCACGGGATTCGTTGCCCACCGCGACGCTGCCGCCGCCCACCGTACTCGCGGCGCGGCCGATCGCGACGTTGCTCGACCCGTTCGCTACCGTGTCCGAGCCCAGCGCGATCGAGTCGGAGACCAACGCTCTGGCATTCGTACCCTGCGCAATGCTGTTGAGCGCCAGCGCCTGCGCGCCGGTGCCGATGGCGATGGCGTTCGCGGTTTGGACAGCGCTGCCGCTCGCACCGGCCACCGCAGTGAAGCCCTGCGCGAGCGAGCCGTTGCCGTAGGCGGATGCGCCTACGCCTGCGGCGACAGCGTTGACCCCGGTGGCGCCGTCGTTGTCGTAGTTGCCGCCGACCACGCCGTTGTCGTTGACGCTGTAGTAATGGATGGCGCCTGCATCGACTTCGTTGCTGAGGTTCTCGATTGACTGATGGGTCGCGAACAATTGCGATCCATTGATCGCATCGGTCGACGAATCGCTGATCCGGCCGGCCGCCACATGGGTGACGGTGCGCTCGGCGCCAGCGTTGCCAACGCTGACCGTCGAGCCCGGCGTGGTGCCGGCGAAGTTGTAGACCGTGCCGTCGATCGTCGTGCTGGCCGTGCCCACCGCCGCCCCTGTGACCGAGCCGGAACCGAGCGCCACAGCGTCCGCATGGTTCGCCAGCGCACCGGTGCCGAACGCGATCGCATCCTGCGCGCGCGAAGCCGCGCCATCGCCCATGGCGATGCCCGAGGGCGCGCCGATCGTCGTCGCCGCCCAGCCGATCGCGATGCCGTTGGTGGATGCCGCATCGACCGCGAGGCCGGTGTTGGCGCCGATGGCGATGCTGCCGTCGCCGGCAGCGGTGACCTGGTTGCCGAGTGCCGTCGCATTGACGCCGCTCGCCGCGCTCAGGTAACCGACGGCGGTGCTTTCGAGACCCGTAGCCCGTGTCTCGTCGCCAAGGGCGACGCTCTGCCCCCCGCTCGCAACAGTGCTCAAGCCTATGCCGATGGCATTGGGGCCCGACGCGGCGGCATTGGCGCCCATGGCGATGGCGCCGACGCCCGAAGCGGCGGCGTTGGGACCGACGGCGACCGAGTTGGTGCCGCTGGCGCCGTCATTGGCGTAGTTGCCCGTCTGCACGCCGCCGTCGTCGACGCTGAAATAATGGATCGCGTTCGCGTCCACCGTATTGCTGAGATTCTCGATCGACTGGTTGGTCGCGAACAACTGCGAGCCGTTGATGGCATCAGTCGAAGAGCCGCTGATCCGGCCGGCCGCGACATTGGTGATCGTGCGTTCGGTACCGACAGCGCCAACGCTGACCGTCGAGGTCGGCGCGATGCCGGCGAAGTTGTAGGTGACGCCGTCGATCGTCGTGCTGGTGGTCGCTACCGCCACATCCGTTACCGAACCCGAACCCAACGCTACATCGTCTGCGTTGTTGGCGATTGCCGTGTCGCCGAATGCGACTGCGCCCGCAGCCAGCGCGCTGCTGGTGCTGCCGATCGCAACGCTGCCTTGGCCGACCACCGTGTTCTGGTAACCGATGCCGACCGCGCCCTGAGCCGCGATACCGGGCGTGCTCACGGCCTGGCCGCCGCCGCCGACCATATTGGTGTTGCCCATCGCCACCGAACCGTTGCCGGTCGCGGTGTTGTCCAGGCCCGAAGCGATCGCGCCATTGCCGGTGGCGGTGTTGGGATCGCCGATGGCCACTGCGCCGTCGCCGTTGGCGACGTTGCCCGAACCGATCGCGACTGCCCTGCCCCCGGTAGCCGTGGAACCCCGGCCGATGGCGACCGCCTCATCGGCGTCGGCGACGGCTTCGCCACCGATGGCGATAGCATTGGCGCCCGATGCGTTCGCGCCTGCGGTCGCATTGCCGCCGAGCGCAAGCGCACCGGCGCCGGAAGCGTGCACGGCGGTCGCCGCGTCGATGCCGCCGCTTCCGAGTGCCGTCGCGTAGGCGCCGCTTGCCTGGGCGAGCGTGCCGAGGGCCGTGGACCTTTCGGCGGCCGCGCTGGCGATCCGGCCGATCGCGATGGACAGATCGCCGTCCGACTGCGCGAACCCGCCGATCGCCATCGATTCCGATCCCGACGCTTGTGCGACTGTGCCGATCGCGATCGCGTTGATATCGCCCGCGACGGTGCTGGTGCCCAGCGCGAGGGAATTGACGCCGGAGGCGGTGGATCCGTTGCCGAAAACGAACGCGCCATCGGCCGAGGCTGTCGAAGTCACGCCGACCGCGGCCGAATTGTTGCCGGTGGCCACGGTCTCTACGCCGGCTGCCAGCGCTAGGGCGCCGGTGGCGCCGTCATTGTTGTAGTTGCCCGCAGGAGCGCCGCCGTCGTTGATGCTGTAGTAGTGGATCTCGCCGGCCGCGATGGCCGACTGCAGCGCCTGGTTGGTGGCGAACAGCTGCGAACCGTTGATCGCATCGGTCGAGTTCCCGTCGATGCGGCCGGCCGCGACGTTGGTGATGGTGCGCTCCGCACCCAGCACGCCTACGCTAACCGTCGACGTCGGCGTAGTACCGGCGAAGTTGTATGTCGTACCACCGATCACGACGCTCGGCGTCCCCACTGCCGTTGATGTGACGGAACCAGAACCCAGCGCCACGTCGCCGATATTATTGGCGATCGCCGTGTCGCCCAAAGCAACGGCGCCGGCCGCCAACGCGCTGTTGGTGCTGCCGATCGCGACGGCGCCCTGGCCGACGACTGTGTTCTGGTAACCGATGCCGACCGCGCCCTGCGCGGCGATGCCGGGCGTGCTGACCGCCTGGCCACCGCCGCCGACCATATTGGTGTTGCCCATCGCCACCGAACCATTGCCGGTAGCGGTATTGTCCAGGCCGCTCGCGATTGCGCCGTTGCCGCTGGCGGTGTTGGGATCGCCGATGGCCACCGCGCCGTTGCCGCTGGCGAAGTTGCCTTCGCCAATAGCCACCGCTCTGCCGCCGGTGGCGGTCGAATCGTTGCCGATCGCCACGGCGCCGGCCGCGTCCGCGAGCGCTGAACGGCCCATCGCGATCGCGTTGTCGGCGGCCGCGTTGGCTTCGGTTCCGATCGCGAGCGCATTGATGCCGGTCGCTTGAGCCAAGGCCGAGATCGCTACGGCATTGGTAGCGGTCGCATCGGTATCGACGCCCAGCGTTATCGCGTTGACCGCGTCCGAAGTGCTGTTGCGACCGATAGCGATGGCGCTCTGGTCGATCGCTGCGGCGCTTTGGCCCACGGCGATGGCGTCCGTACCGGTCGCCCGGCTCGCGAGCCCCACCGCAACGGCGTGTTCCTCCGATGCCGTCACATCCGTGCCGATGGCGATAGAGCCCACCCCAGTGGCGCCCGCTCCTGGAGCCGTGCGGCCGCCGATATTGATCGAATTCAGTTGGGTCGCGACCGCCTGGAAGCCTATGGCGACAGCGTTCCGGCCGGCTGCGTTGGCGCTGCTGCCTTGCGCGACGGCATCCAGTGCCGAAGCGCTTGCCAGGGTACCGATGGCGATCGCATTGCCCACGCTCGCATTCGCGTTCACGCCGATCGACGTCGTTGCGTCTGCCGCGACGCCAATGCCCGCGTTGGTGCCGATGGCGATATTGTCGTCGCCGCTTACCAGGCTGCCTGCCGCAGCGTCCAAGCTAGCATCGTAGGCGACCGTGCCGTCGCCGGTGCCGAAGGCGACGTTGCGCGTTCCGGTGACGCCCGAACCCGCGCCCCGCATCGCGCTCGCAACGCCTCCGCCCATGGCCGTGTTCTGCGCACCGCTGACCAGCGTTCCGGCGGCGACACCCACTGCGACCGAACCGGTATTGGCGATCGTCGAGCCCGCACCTGCGCCCTGACCGACCGCAACGGTGCTGGCCCCGAAAGCGGCCGCTTCCGCTCCGAGCGCAAGCGAACTATTCCCTAGCGCCCGAGCGCTGTTTCCGACGGCGGTGGCTGCGGCGTTGCTTGCCGTTGCCGAACGGCCGCCGGCGAACGCATCGGCACCGCTGGCGTTGGCACCAGAACCTATCGCAGCGGAATTCCCGCCACTGGCGTTGGCGAAAGAACCCACGGCGCTGGCGCCGACGCCGGTGACCTCAGCGGACGCGCCGACTGCGGTCGCATTGGTGGCGCTCGCGTTCGTTCCGGACCCCAATGCGGTGCCGTTGATCCCCGTGGCATCGGCTGAGTTACCCATTGAAACGCCGCCTTGGGCGGTCGCAGTGGCGGCAGTGCCGAGCGCGACGCTGAAACCACCCGTCGCGCGCGTATTGACGCCGATCGCGATGTCGTTGGGCAAGGCCGTGTTGGTTTCGACGCCCGCGTTCGCGCCCAGGCCGAGCGCGATGGACTGGTTACCCCAGGCCCTGGATGAGGTGCCCATGGCCACGGCGCTCGTGCCTGTCGATCTGGCTTGGATGCCTATGGCGACGGTGCCGTCGACGGTAGCGGCCACGTCGGTGCCGATGCCGATGGCGCCTTCGCCCAGCGCACCGGTCCCTCCGGCGGTGCGCGCGCCCATATAAATGGAATTAACTCCAGAGGCAATGGCTTGGTAGCCGACAGCCGTGGCATTCAGCCCCGTGCTTTGGGCGTTATAGCCTAGAGCAGTGGCTCCGCCTGCAGTTGCTTGGGACAGCAAACCCGCGCACGTCGCGCTGCCGTTGTATTGGTTGTACGGCGCCGCAGTGCAGTTCGCCTGCGCTTGTGCGTTCGATGCCCATCCCATCCCGCCCATCGCCAGCAGCGCGATCATGACCCCCGCGAGGCCATGCACCTTCGGTGTTGTCGCCGGGCGCGAAGCTTTCTTTCCGCCTCCGGCTGCCTTGCCGTCCAGCGTGGCCAGCTCCGAAGCGACCACCAGCTGGTTCAGCGAGCGGTTCCATACCACGCAATAGATCTTGTTCATTGACTGCCCCCCGTTACAAGCGAAATACGATGTTTTGCGCGAAGAAAAAACGGCAACGCGCTATGAACCCTCTCGATAAGGGTCGCGCCACCTGCCGTAGCCGAAGCGGTGCGTGCACCAACCGGCATCAAGTCCCGATTGCGCGCGCTGCGCGATCGTTGTCGCGCCTAAGGATCCCGCTCGGTTTGCGCCGCGTGCCGATTTTTTATTGGTAGTCGTCTGCGCGAAAACCGACCGGCCTGCGGGCGATAGGAAAAGGCGGGGGACAGCGAAGCGGCCGAAAGGCTTGTCCAGCCGCGCGCATGTCCGTTGCGCGCAGGACATCGAGGTCCTGTAACTTGATTGCTTCATCACCGCTTCCCTGGCTCTTCGCCAACGCGCACGCACGACCGGCCTGTCGCCGGCGCGCATGCCGCGCCCCTTAAGGGAAAGCGAAACGGAATCCGCTGCTCATATAGCTGCGATCTTGCGATCGCACCGGCCTTCCCTATGCGCGAACTCTAATCGCGAGGCATGGATGCGTCACGTACGCAAGATTGCCGAAACTAACCGTTGTTTTCGTTCTGTTCGGTGCTGCGTTTTTTCGCGCGGATGCGGATCGTGACGCTCGTCTCATCTTGAATGGACAGAGGCTCGCGACGGGGCGGATCTCCCGCGGGATGCGGCGCGGCGTTGCTCAGAACGAGAGCATATAGCCCGTCTTGCGCACGGCCGAAAGCGGCAATTCGCGGCCCGCCTTGGTTTCCGCCTTTCGCCTGAGTCGGTGGATCAGCATGTCCAGGCGGCCAGGGTCGAAATCTTCGATGAGCTTGTCCAACTCGGTAACGAGCTCTTCTCTCGAAACGGGTTTGTCGGCGGCTTCGAGTTTCCGCATGACCGCCCGCTCGGCCTGCGACAGCGCGATCACGTTGCCATTGGGCGCGACCAACCGCCAGCCGTCGGCTTCGATCCGCCATCGTTCGGCCGGGGCCGATGCCGCGGGAAGCTGGGACTTGGTCGACATCCTGCGCGACAGGCTGTGCAAGGCGCTAGCCAGCAACTCGACATCCAGGGGCTTGGTGAAGTAGGCGTCGGCGCCTTCGGTCAACCCGCGGATGTGATCGGATTGGGAATCGCGGCCGGTCAGCATGATGATTCCCGCGCTCGTAGTCTCGCGCAGATGCTTGGCGACAGCGAAGCCGTCGTCGTCCGGGAGCCCCACATCCAGCACGATCAGCGCGCAAGAATTGTTCATCAGCCATTTGTAGAGCTCGATGGCGCTGCCTACGCCGACGGGCTCGAAGCCGAAACGCCGCAAGCCCGGCAACAGTATTTCGTCGCGCAACTCCGCGTCGTCTTCGACGACGAGAACGCATTCGAGCTCCGATGGCCTATTCGCAGAAATGCCTTCCACTTTCCGCACTAGCTCCCAGCGCTGGATTGAAGACCGCATCGCGGCTGCGATGCGATCGGACATCCCCTCCGTCCTTTAACACAAACTTTACAGCGGCCAGAGTAGTCCGATATCAAAATATTGCAAATTCTTTAGAAAAATTCACTTATCCGCGTGTGTTGAATTTCGCACGGCGTCACAAACATACTGAAACGTCCGGCCACATGCTGGCTGACGACGTTTCCCATTCGGACGGATCGAGGGTTATGGAGCTTCGTGGCTATCCACGCCTGATCGCGATCCTTCTGATCACGGCGAGCGTATTGTTCATCGGCGCCAGTTATTGGCAGTACGGGCTCAAAGCCCAGGCGTTCTTGCAACTGAGCCACATGATTCCGCTGCTTTTCGCCGGCCTGATGCTGGGCAGGCCAGCGGTCTGGCTGACGGCGGCGGCGAGCGTTGGCGCGATCCTGATCGGCGCGGCGGCCGATTTCCGCAGCGCCGCAGCGGGCTGGAGCGAAAACCTGACCAACCTGACCCAGCCCGCATTGGCCTGCCTGCTCATTGCGCTGATCCTGGATCGCCTGATCGCCAAATCCGACCATGGCCGCCAGCGCAGCCTGGACCTGGACTTGGTCTGCGACGAACTGGAAGCGGAGATCCGCGCCAAGGAACAGAAGCAGGCCCAGCTGATCCATTCCCAAAAAATGGATGCGTTAGGACAACTGGCGGGCGGCATCGCCCACGACTTCAACAACCTGCTCAGCGTGATCCTCGGCTATTCGACCGATCCTATGAATGTGGTCAGTCCGCGGCAGGCGGCCGACAACCTGGGAAAGATCGAAAAGGCCGCGCGCCGCGGCAGCGAAGTCATCCGGCGCCTGCTTTCCCTCAGCCGCAGTCCCGGACTCGCCGTCACCTTCGAAGCGGGCGCGGTGCTGAACGAACTGGCGCCGCTGGTGCGATCGTTGTTCAACAAGAGAACCCGTGTGCTCCTCGACCTTCCGGACAGGCCTTTCCTCGTCCGCATGGACCGGCACGAGTTCGAACTGGCGATCCTCAACATCGCGGGCAATGCCCGCGATGCCATGCCCGAGGACGGCACGTTCAAGTTGGCCATCGACAGGCAGGGAACGCGCGTAACGGTGAGGCTCACCGACACCGGGCACGGCATGGCGCCGGAAGTCAGCGCGCGGATTTTCGAGCCGTTCTATACCACCAAACCCGAAGGCATCGGTACCGGGATCGGAATGGCGGTGGTTTACCAATCGATCACCGAAGCGGGAGGCACCGTCAAGGTGGAAAGCAGCGCTGCCGATGGCACCACCATACTCATCGACCTTCCCGACGCCGGACAAGAAACCCATCCGACGCCGGCGACTATTTCCGGTCGCCCGAGCTTCTCCCGGTGATGCGGCTCAAGCGCGCGTCGTGCCTGCCGGACGGGTTGCGTTCGCGGGTACGCCACATCAATGTCAGCAACGCCAGCAACGCGACCAAAGGCCAGAGCCATTGGCGCTGATACCAGGGAATGGGCCGCGAGATCCTCAGCGTCGCCGACGGCGACCAGGATCCGCCCCGATTCCGCGCTTGCACCTCGAACACATGGTCGCCCCACGGCACGTTCTGGAAAATGATGCTCCGGGTAGCGCCGGCGTCGGTCCACTGCGGACCGACGCCTGACATGCGGTAGCGGAAACTCAGCTGATCCGGGCTGGTGAGATTGATGGCGGTATATTCGATTTCCAGCGGCCGTACCGAAGCGTCGAGCACGACGGTCTTGAGCGGATCGTGCTTCAGGCCGGCGCTTGCTACGCGCTCGATGTGCGTCTTCGGCCGAAGTGTCGATACCTCGTCGAGCTTGGCGGGATCTATCTCGGCGAATCCCTTCACCAATGCGAACCAAAGATGCCCCTTCGCATCCTGGTAGCAGGCGGACTGCGTCCCGCCATTGAGTTCGAACGACACCGATCCGGAACTGACGGCGAAGGGTATGGTCTCGAACTTGCCGCCGCGCTGCGCCGCCTCCGGCAGAACGGAAATGCCGCGATTCCCGCCCAGCCACAGGTGTCCCGACCGATCGGCGAGGATGCACGAGACGGCATCGTCGAACAAACCGTTGCTCTCATCGTAGTGGGTAATCCTGCCGTTCTCGATCCGGTTCAGGCCGCCGCCATAGGTGCCGATCCACAAGACACCGCGGCTGTCCTCGTATAGGGAGCGGGCAAAACGGCTCGACAAGCCCTGCTCGGGCGTCCAGCGCTCCACGATCCGGTCCTTATCCAGACGCGACGCGCCATGATCTCCCACGAACCACACGCCTCCCTTGCGGGCGGCGACCATTTTCCTGACGGTGAGGCCTTCCAATGCCGCAACAGGTTGCGAGAGAACGAACGTCCCAGCGTCCGTTTTGCGGACTTTGAAGGTATGCCCATCGGCGGCCAGCCAGTATTCGCCGTCGTCGGACTGCCAAATCTGCAGATTGAATACACCCGGCTTCAGCGGGACCGCCTCCTTCACCCCGTCGGCGATCCGCAGTAATCCCGCGTATCCGGTGCCTATCCACAAATTGCCGCCGGTGTCGTGCAGCAAGCTGGTGATGCATTCGTTTTTGCTTACGATGGAGGCGCGCGGCGTTTCGTAGGTTCCGTCTTCGAGGCGATGACGAATGCCGCCGCAGGCGAAACCAAGCCAAGTACCGCCCATGCCGTCGCCGGCCACCGCCCGTGCCGACCCTCCGAACAGCAAAAGATTGTCGACATTGTTCCGTAGCATCGCCTTACTGGCTTGCACGCTCCACAAACCTTTTTCGGCGCTGCCTATCCAGAGGACGCCCTCGCGATCGCGCCAGAATGCATTGACCAGCATCGCGGGGAGGCCCGGGAAAGGCCGCAATTCGCCCGAAGGATCGGCACGCAGCAGCTTCCCCGATTGGGTGGATATCCAAAGTCCGTCCGGGGATTCCAGTAAATGCAGGATCGGCTCGACGGGCTTCAGCGTCCACGAAGCCTGCACGGGATCGAATCGATAAAACCCGGCATCGGTCTCGATCCAGATATGGTCCCCCACCGCAGCCATCTGCCCCGCCGTAGTGACGCCTTGCGGGAGCGGAACGGGGACGATGTCTTCGCCTGCCACCACCCCCATGCGTTTTCCCGGCCCGGTCAAATAGACACGGCCGTCCTTCGCGATCGCGATATCGGCATAAACCCCGGTTGTTTGGCTCCTGATGGGCATCGCCCGAAGCGTGTCCGTCGCTATGCGGAATACACCCCGGTCGGTGGCCACCCATAGGGTTCCGGCGACCTGAGGCGAGAGCGCGCGCACCCCACAGGTTCCGCCGCAGATCGGAAGTTGCCTGAAGCGTCCGCGATCGTAGAGGCTCAGGCCGCCGTCTTCGGTCCCTATCCAGATACGGCCGTCGGCATCTTCGCGCAGCGCCATGATGCGGTTGCTGCCGGGGCCGCCCGTGTCCGTCGGATCGCGCCGGGCAGGATTGCCGCGAACCGCGCGGAGCGTGGTGAACTTGTCGCCGTCGAACCGCACCAATCCGCCGAAAGTTCCGACCCACAAATAGCCGTCGCGACCCTGCAAAAGCGCGCTGACGTCGTTTTGGGAGAAGCCGTCCTCGGGCCCGTAGTTGCGGACGATGCTCTGGTATTCGGAAAGCGGCGCCGTTTCAGCGGATGCGGCCGGGCTGCCCGCGCATACGAGAACGGACGCGAACACCATCAAACGCCGTACCGCAAGGCGGAACCATGCCGTCTTCGTGTTGTCGCGCGGACATCGCATGCGCGGGTCGAGTACTCGGTGTTTGCGCATGATTCCGCTTCCGGAGGCGACTTTCTGCCCGAAGGATATCTGCGCAAGATATCAGCACGCGCTTGTCCTGGCCTGACCCTACCATCGTGACAGGCGTTTCTTCCCGCATCGTCTGCCATCGCGCGCTGGCTGTCGGACGTCGTCCTGACGACGATCGGATCGCGCCGGCGGCTTACGGCAGACGCCCCGGCGCCGATCGGCGACAATAGCCGCAATACAGCGGATCGGAGCGACGCGCATGGCCAGTTCCAACGAGATGTCCGGCAAGGTGGTGGTCGTCACCGGCGGATTCGGCGTATTGGGCCAGGCGGCCGCCGCGGCGGCGCAAGCGGCCGGCGCGCGTGTGGCGTCGATCGATCGCGGTCCGCGTCCTCCCGGCCTGCCCGACGCCGGGCTGTCGCTGCCGGATGTGGATCTGTCCGATTTCGCCGCAGCCGAGAAGGCGTTCGCGCAAATCGGCGAGGCCTTCGGCCGCGTCGATGCTTTGTTCAATATCGCCGGCGCCTTCGAATGGCATACCGTTGCCGACGCCGGCAGCGACGTGTGGGAGAACCTGTTCCGCGCCAACGTGCTGACCGCGGTCGGCGCGAGCAAGGCGGCGCTGCCGCTGATGCCGGCCGGCGGCGCTATCGTCAACATCGCCGCCGCCGCGGCTTCGGCGCGAGCGGCCAAGGGCATGGCGCCCTACACCGCCGCCAAGTCCGGCGTGCTGCGTTTCACCGAGAGCCTGGCCGAAGAACTCAAACCGCGCGGCATCCGCGTCAACTCGGTATCGCCGACCACGATCGACACGCCGCGCAATCGCGCCGACATGCCCGATGCCGATACCCGCGGCTGGATTCCGCCGGCCGAACTGGCCAAGGTACTGCTCTATCTGGTGTCCGGCGACGCCAAACCGGTGACCGGCGCCAACCTGCGCGTCGGCAGCTAGCGGCACCCGCCACATTCGCGCAGGGCATATGCGTATGCCCGATAGTGCTTTCCGTCCGCCCGCAGCCAGGGCTTAACGTAGTTTTCCGAAGCTCCTGGCCGCAGTCCGCAGATGTCGTCCACCGTCGCACCGCTGTTCCCCACGCCGCTCGCCGATGACAAGGCGGAATTGCTGGTGCGGCTGACGGAGGGGCTGGATAGCGAACGGCTGTGGTGGCTGTCGGGCTACGTCGCTGGCCTGGCGCGCGCCGGTGGCGCGCCGGCGCGCGCCTTGCAACTGGCCGCGCAAACCGAAGCTCCACCGGCCGCGCAACTGACCATCGTCTACGGCAGCCAGACCGGCAACGCCAAGCGCTTGGCGGAAGGCCTGGCGCAACAGGCGCAAGACGCGGGCGTGCCCGTGCGCTTGTTGCGCGCCGACGCCTACGCCACGCGCGAGCTGAAACAGGAACGCTATCTCTACCTGGTCGTCAGCACCCAGGGCGACGGCGATCCACCGGACGATGCGCGCGGCCTGGTCGAATTCATCGCCGGCAAGCGCGCGCCGCCGCTCAAGCAACTCAAGTACGCGGTGCTTGGCCTGGGCGATTCCAGCTATCCGCAGTTCTGCGCGGTCGGCAATCGCCTCGACCAGCGCCTGGCCGAACTGGGCGCCACGCGCCTGTTCGAACGCGGCGAAGCCGATCTGGACATCGATGCCGTGGCCGCGCCGTGGCTGCAGCGCGCGTTGGATGCCGCCCGCGATGCATGGAAGGCCGCGCCGCCGCTCGCCACCGTCACGCCATTGCGCGTCGCCGGCGCAGAGCCGGCCGCAACGCGCGAACGGCCGTTCGCCGCCGAGTTGCTGGCCAACCAGCGCATCGCGCTCGGCGACAAGGACATCCGCCACATCGAACTGTCGCTAGGCGATTCCGGCTTGCGTTACGAACCGGGCGATGCGCTCGGCGTCTGGCCGCGCAATTCCGCAACGCTGGTGGATGCGATCCTGGCGCTGCTGGCGCTGGACGGCGACGCCGAAATCTCGCATGCCGGACTATCCCTGCCCTTGCGCGACTGGCTCGGCGAGAAGCGCGAACTGACCAGACTTGCGCGGCCTTTCGTCGCCGCCCACGCGCAGCGCTCGGGCGACGCGGACTTGCAGGCCTTGCTGGCCGCAGAGAACGCCGCCGCCTTCGGACGTTGGCGAGAGGGGCGGCAGGTGATCGATCTGCTGCGGCAATACCGCGCCGGCTGGTCCGGCGATGCGCTGGTCGAGGCCCTGCGGCCGCTGACGCCGCGGCTGTACTCGATCGCCTCCAGCCAGAAAGCCGTCGGCGACGAAGCGCACCTGACCGTGGCCCATGTCGAATACGCCAGCGGCGATGGCGATCCGCGCTGGGGCGTCGCATCCCATCTGCTGGCGACGAGCGGAGAAGGCGCTTCGCTGCCGGTCTACATCGAGCGCAACGAGCGTTTCCGCCTGCCCGCCGACGATTCGCGCGACGCGATCATGATCGGCCCGGGCACCGGCGTCGCGCCGTTCCGCGGCTTCGTGCAGGAACGCGCCGCCATCGGCGCCGGCGGCCGTCACTGGCTTTTCTTCGGCAATCCGCATTTCCGCCGCGATTTCCTCTACCAGCTGGAGTGGCAGCGCGCGTTCAAGGCCGGACAGCTGCAGCGCCTTGACTTGGCTTTTTCCCGCGACACTGCCGCGAAGATCTACGTGCAGCATCGCCTGCGCGAACGCGGCCGCGAGCTGTACGACTGGCTCGAAGGCGGCGCGCACCTCTACGTCTGCGGCGCGATCGCGATGGGCAAGGACGTGCACGCTGCGCTGCGCGATATCGTCGCCGCGCACAGCGGACGCAGCGACGAAGACGCCGAAGATTATCTCGACGGCTTGCAACGGCAGGGCCGTTACGCCCGGGACGTGTACTGATGAACGCAAGATCCGTACCCCGGGTGGAGCCGCAGGCGATGCCCGGGGCTCCTCCTTCATGCGGCGCGCGCGCCCCAGGTATCGGCCTGCGGCCTCCATCCGGGCTACGGGAATCGTGGCGATGAGCGCGGTAGAAAGCATCAAGCAAGCAAGCCGCCGGCTGCGCGGCTCCCTGCTGCAGAGCCTGGCCGATCCGGTCACCGGCGCGCTGCAGGAAGACGACCAGACGCTGATCAAATACCACGGCAGCTACCAGCAAGACGACCGCGATGCGCGCGAGCAGCGCCGCCTGGCCAAGCTCGAGCCCGCCTACAGTTTCATGATCCGCACCCGCACGCCGGGCGGCGTGGTGACGCCGGCGCAGTGGCTCAAACTCGACGCCATCGCCACCACGTTCGCCGAACGCGGCCTGCGCATCACCACGCGCCAGGCTTTCCAGTTCCACGGCGTGGTCAAGACCGGACTGAAGGCGACGATGCAGGCGATCAACGCCGCCCTGATCGACACGCTCGCCGCCTGCGGCGACGTCAACCGCAACGTGGCGGTGGCGGCCAATCCGCGGCAATCGCGGATCCATGCTGCGGTGTACGCGCAAGCCGCGGCCCTGTCCGCGCACCTGCTGCCCAATACCCGCGCCTATTACGAAATCTGGCTGGACGAGGAACGGGTGGCCGGCAGCGGCGAGGAAAGCGAGCCGATCTACGGCAGCGCCTATCTGCCGCGCAAGTTCAAGATCGGTTTCGCCGTACCGCCCTACAACGACATCGATGTGTTCGCGCAGGATCTGGGTTTCATCGCCATAGTCGAAGACGGCGAACTGCGCGGCTACAACGTCAGCATCGGCGGCGGCATGGGCGCGACGCACGGCGATCCCGAAACCTATCCGCGCCTGGGCGATGCGATCGGTTTCGTGGCGCCCGAACAGGTGATCGCCGTCGCCGAGGCGGTGGTCACCGCGCAACGCGATTACGGCAACCGCGCCGTGCGCAAGCGCGCCCGGCTCAAGTACACCATCGACGACCGCGGTTTGGATTGGTTCAAAACGGAAGTCGAACGGCGCGCCGGTTTCTCCCTGCCTCCGCCGCGTCCGTTCGCCTTCCGCCATAACGGCGACCGCTTCGGCTGGGTAGAGAGCGAGGACGGGCTTGCGCACCTGACCTTGCGGATTCCGGCCGGCCGCATCGTCGACGGCGCGCTCGACGGCCGCGGCGAAAGCGTCCGCCATCTCAGCGGATTGCGGGAAATCGCGCGCCTGCTCGATGCGGACGGCGGCGCCGCCGAATTCCGCCTGACGCCGAACCAAAACCTGGTTATCGCCGGCGTGAATGCCGATGCGCGCGATGCGATCGACGCGCTGGCGGCGCAATACGGCCTCGACGGCCACCGCAGCGCCAGCCCGCTGCGCCGGCACGCCCTCGCCTGCGTGGCGTTGCCCACCTGCGGCCTGGCGATGGCCGAAGCGGAGCGCTACCTGCCGGACTTCGTCTCCAAAGTCGAAGCCTTGCTGGCGCGGCACGGCATCGCCGACGCGCCGATCCATCTGCGCATCAGCGGCTGCCCGAACGGTTGCTCGCGGCCGTATCTGGGCGAGATCGCCCTGGTCGGCAAGGCGCCCGGCCGCTACAACCTGATGCTCGGCGCGGATCACCGCGGGCAGCGGCTCAATGCGCTGTATCGCGAAAACATCGACGAGGCGCAGATCCTGGCCGCCCTCGATCCGCTGTTCGCCCGCTACGCCGGCGACCGTCGGCCGGACGAACGTTTCGGCGACTTCCTGGTCCGCAACGCGATCGTCGAAATTCCAGAGCGCAGCGCCCGCAAGAACATTCCCATCGAACGCATCGTTGCCGAGACAGGTCCATGACGCCGCCCGATCCGCTCACCGCCGCCGAATCCGCGCAGGCGCTGGCCGAACTCAACCGCTGGCTCTCGCAGCGCAGCGCCGAAGAACGCGTCGCGTGGGCGTTGGAAAACACCGCCGGCGCGCATGCGCTGTCGTCCAGCTTCGGCGCTCAGTCAGCGGTGTCGCTGCATCTGGTGACACGACTGCGGGCCGATCTTCCGGTGGTCCTGGTCGATACCGGCTATCTGTTTCCCGAAACCTATCGCTTCATCGACGCGCTCGGCGAACGGCTGGCACTCAATCTCAAGGTTTACCGTCCGCAGATCGGCATCGCCTGGATGGAAGCGCGGCTGGGGCGGATCTGGGAACAGGGCGTGGAGGGCATCGACCGCTATAACCGCCTGCGCAAAGTCGAGCCGATGCAACGCGCCTTGAAGGAGCTTGGCGTACGCACCTGGATAGCGGGCCTGCGCCGCAGCCAGACGCGCGCCCGCGCCGGCATCGATTTCATCGAACTGCGCGACGGTCGCTGGAAACTGCATCCCCTCGCCGACTGGAGCGACCGCGACGTATGGGATTACCTGCGCAAGCACGACCTGCCCTATCACCCGTTGTGGCATGACGGTTACGTCTCGATCGGCGACGTGCACACCACGCGCCGGCTCGAACCGGGCATGAGCGAGGAAGACACGCGCTTCTTCGGCCTCAAACGCGAATGCGGCTTGCATTTCGACGACGGCATCGCCGCCTGACCGGCTTTTATGCGTAGAGCCCGCTTCGCTGCTTATGCCTCAAAGCTGTCACCCCCTACGAAGGCGGGACTGCGGAGGCCGAAGGCCGTAGCGAACATCTGCGTCAGCAGATGGCCCCGAGGGCGAGTGAAGCGAGTAATCCAGCGCCTTGCCCCCCCGCTGCTCTAGCTTTTCGTAGGTGCGAATTCATTCGCACGCTTTTCGGCATAGCAAGAGCGTGCGAATGAATTCGCACCTACATTTGTAGAGCGGAACTTGCTCCGCTGCCTTCGCTTGCGGGTTCGTCGCGATCTGCCGGCCGTTCCGGCCGGGGTTTCGTCCGCTAAAACCGCGGCCGAGTTACTTTCTTTTTGTGGGCCCAAAAAGAACAGTAACCAAAGAAAAAGGGCCTTTGGAAGGGATCCCGGCGATGGGGTTACCCCGTCGTGTTCTTGGCCACTGCTCGCCAGCCCTCGGGATTCCTCCGTCGCTTCGACATTCAGATTCGAGGCGATCGACCCGAACGCCTCCTTAGCGAACTCCGCAAAAGCCACGTCACCCATAGGCTACGAATCAAAATCTAGTACCTGCGTAAGAAGGTCAGTCGCGACGAAAGCCAGGTCCGCTGGCGTATTTTTAATCGCGGCGCATCGCACCGCAGTTCAGGCCCTTTCTTGGGTTACTTTCTTTGGGCCAGCAAAGAAAGTGACCCGGGCGCAGCCCGGAAGCTTTTGTCCATGGCGCGAGTCGCAGCGCAGGCCGCCAGGACGCGGGCCTGGATCCCGGCCTTCGCCGGGATGACGGCTAAGAGCAAGGGCAACATGGGTCCCAGCGTTCGCTGGGATGACGGCTTTAAGAGCGAATGGCTTAAGAGCGAACGGCTTAAGAGCGAACGGCTTAAGAGCGAACGGCTTAAGAGCGAAGAGCAGCGAAGCAAGCTCCGCTCTACAGAGCCGGAACAAGAGCAGCTGGGCAAGCCCCGCTCTACAAAGATTGAGAAAAGTCGCTCCGTCTTCGCGGAGGATGACGGGTTTGGGGCATGCAGTGGAGCAAGCCACGCTCTACAAAGGGATTCATCACACCGTGATCGGCTGGCTCAACTCCACCCAATACGGCGGCGTGGGCCAATCGGCTTCTTGGTTGCCTTCCAGCACGCGCCGAAGATCGCGGCGATCCAGTTGCGGCGCCAGGCCGTGCAGCAGCGTCAACGCATACTCGCGCAGCACGCGGCCACGCGGGATCACGGCCCAAGTGACGCATTCGGGCAAAGCCGTCGGTGCAGGCAGCACCTGCAGATCGGCATCCTCGCGCGTGCCGACCGCCATTTCCGCGAGCAGACCAGCGCCGAGGCCAGCGCGCACATATGTCTTGATCAGATTGGCGTCGCGCGCGGTCATCGCCACCTGCGGCTGCACGCCTTCCGCAGCGAAGGTGCGCTGCAGCGAAGAATCGGGCTGATTGGACGATTCGTAGCTGATCAGCGGATGCGCCGCCAATTCGGCCAGCGTGGGCGCGCGCCCCAACGATGCCAGCGGATGCGCGCGCGGCACCAGCAGCAAACGCCGCCACCGGAACAGCGGCACGGCCAATCCGCCGGGCGGTTCGGCGCCGGCGGTGCTGATCAGCGCCAGATCGGCATCGCCGCGCGCCAAACGCTGCAGCACTTCGCCGTCGGCGGCCGCCTGCAGGTCGACGCTGACTTGCGGGAACTCGCGCTTCACCGCGGCGATCAGCGGCGGCAATACATAGCGGGCCTGCGTGTGCGTGGTCGCCAGCACCAGCCGGCCGGCGTGCTCGCCGCGCTCGTTGGCGGCGTAGGCACGGATGTTGCCGGCTTCGTCCAGGATGCGGCGAGCGTGCTCGAGCACGCGCTCTCCGGCCGGCGCGATGCCTTCCAGGCTGCGCCCTTTGCGCACGAACAGATGGAAGCCGAGTTCGTCTTCCAATTGCTTGAGCTGTTTGGACAGGCCTGGCTGGGTGGCGTGCACGCGCTCGGCGGCGAGCGTGATGTTGAGTCCGGAGTCAGCGATGGCGACGAGATAGCGGAGTTGCGTGAGCGTCATGGCGGCGGGTTCCTGGCAATGGCGATGGCGATGCCTGGCGGCAGGCGATGCATGCGCCGCGACAACACATCGACATCGGATGGCGGGAACCGGTCATGATTTCAAATATCTCTTTATCCGGATATAAGGATGAACATAGCTCGAACCTTTGCGCTTGTCCAGCGCCGGCTGGCTTATGCCGAAACCGCATGAGTACAGGCGAGGGCGCCATTTCCCCGAACAGGCCGGCCGCCCTAGCGTCGTAGCCATGCCTGAACCCGCCTCCTCTTCCGGTCTTTATCCGCTGTTCGTCGATCTGCGCGGCCGTACCGTGCTCGTAGTCGGCGGCGGCGCGGTCGCCAGGCGCAAGGCTCTGGCGCTGCTCGAGTCAGGCGCCCGGGTCGTGGTCGGCGCACCGCAGCTGGATCCTGGGCTGATGGCGTGGGCGGCCGAGGGACGCATCGATACTTATTCTGGCGCGTTCGATCCGGCCTGGCTCGACGACGTCTGGCTCGCGATCGCCGCCACAGGCGATGCGGCGGCCAACCGCGCGGTCGCGGCGGCCGGCGAGACGCGTCGGGTGTGGGTCAATGTGGTCGACGACGCGGCCGCTTCTGCTTTCCATGTGCCGGCACGCATCGAACGCGGTCCGCTGCAGATCGCGATCTCCAGCGGCGGCGGCGCGCCGATGCTGGCACGCCGCCTTCGCGAAACCTTGGAAGCGCAATTGGACAGTTCACTGGGCGCCTTGGCCGAACTGTTGACCCGCGAACGCGCCCGCATACGCAAGGCCTTTCCGGAGATCGCACAGCGACGGCGCTTTTTCGACCGCCTGCTGGCCGGACCGTTGCCGCAACTGCTGCGCCAGCAGCGCACGCGACGGGCGCAGCAAGCATTCGAGGCGCTGTTGTCCGGCGATCGCCCGCCACGCAGCGTCGGCTCGGTCGTGCTGGTCGGCGCAGGCCCCGGCGACCCGGGCCTACTGACGCTGCGCGGCCTGCGCGCGCTCAACGAGGCCGATGTGATCCTGCACGATCGCCTCGCCAGCGACGACGTGCTGCGCCTGGCGCGACGCGACGCCGAGCGCATCGAAGTAGGCAAGCGCGCAGGCGGCCACGGCGTTACGCAGCAGGGCATCCACGCGTTGATGCTGGAACATGCCCGCGCCGGCAAGCGCGTGGTGCGCCTGAAGGGCGGCGATCCGTTCGTGTTCGGCCGCGGCGGCGAGGAGCTGGAATTCCTTCGCGACCACGGCATCGCTTATGAGGTGGTCCCCGGCATCACCGCAGCGCTGGCCTGCGCCGCCTACGCGGGCATACCGCTGACCCACCGCGACCATGCGCAATCGCTGCGCCTGGTCACCGCGCACCGTCAGGATTCGCTGGATGCCGTCGACTGGCGATCGCTGGCGCAGGATAAGCAAACGCTCGCGGTTTACATGGGCGTGGCGATGCTCGATGCGCTGCAAACGCAGCTGATCGCGCATGGCCGTTCGCCGGATACGCCGTTCGCGTTGGTCGAGAACGGGTCGCGTGCGGAGCAGCGCGTCGTCGTCGGGAAACTGTCGGAACTGGTCGAGTGCGCCCGTGCGCACGAGGCGCGGTCGCCGGCGTTGCTGATCGTCGGCGAAGTCGCTGGGTTTGCCGAAGAGCTGCATTGGTTTGGCGAGAAGCCGCTCGGAGCGGGCCTTGCGGATCACATGGAGAAGGCCGCATGAAACATGTATCGCCGCACGTCCCCGCGAACATCATTCCCGCGAAGGCGGGAATCCATCGACTTTGCTCGACTCTTTGTAGGAGCGGCTTTAGCCGCGAGCTTTGCCAGAAGTGAGCGAACTTCGAGAAGAAGCTCGCGGCTGAAGCAGCTCCCACAAAAGCCAAAGTCACTGGATTCCCGCCTTCGCTGGAATGACGGCTAAAAAACCCCCACGTCTGCGAGATACCCCCATGGCCCTTTACGACAGCATCCTCGACACCATCGGCAACACGCCTATCGTCAAACTGCATCGGCTCGCACCCAAGCACGTGTCGCTTTACGCCAAAGTCGAATCCTTCAACCCCGGCGGTTCGGTCAAGGACCGGCTGGCGTTGGCCATCGTGCTTGACGCGGAGCGCAGCGGGGCGCTCAAGCCGGGCCAGACGATCGTGGAAGCCACCTCCGGCAACACCGGCGTCGCATTGGCGCTGATCGCTGCCGCGCGCGGCTATCCGTTCGTGGCGGTGATGACCGAAACCTTCTCGATCGAACGCCGCAAGCTGATGCGCGCCTACGGCGCGAAGGTGATCCTGACGCCGGCCGCCGAACGCGGCACCGGCATGGTGCGCAAAGCCGAGGAACTCTCGAAGAAGCATGGCTGGTTCCTCGCGCGGCAGTTCGAGAATCCGGCCAATCCGGCCTATCACCGCCAAACCACGGCGGCCGAAATCCTGCGCGATTTCGCCGGAAAGCGGCTGGATTACTTCGTCAGCGGCTGGGGCACCGGCGGCACGTTGACCGGCGTCGGCCAGGTGTTGAAAGTGGCGCGGCCGGAGGTGCGCATCGTCGCTTCCGAGCCGGCCGGCGCATCGCTGCTGGGCGGCAAGGAATGGCAGCCGCACAAGATCCAGGGCTGGACGCCGGATTTCGTGCCAGCCGTGCTCGACCGCAACGTCGCCGACGAGATCCGACCGATCGACGACGTCGTCGCGCGCGACACCGCACGGCGTCTTGCCGCCGAGGAAGGATTGTTCGTCGGCATCTCCGCCGGCGCTACCGTGGCCGCCGCGCTGCAAGTCGCCGAAAGGGCGCCGCCCGGATCGGTGCTGCTGGCGACGTTGCCCGATACCGGAGAGCGCTACCTGTCGACGTTCCTGTTCGAGGACGTCGCAGAGGGTTCCGACGATGCCTGGCTGGAATCCTTAGCCGCCCAGGAGGCGGCCTGAAGCGGGCTTTTCTAGCAGCGGCTTCAGCCGCGAGCTCTTCCGACTGGCAATGGGTAAGATCAAAAGCTCGCAGCTGAAGCCGCTCCCGCGAAAGCGCTAGCGGCGGATTTCGCCCGAACGGCATATCGTTTCGTTCGCCCTCTCTTCTGCATCCTGGATACCCTCGCCATGATCCAGCCTTCGCTTCTGCGCTCGCGCCTTCCCGCCGGTCTTGCGCTGGCCTTGGCCGCATCCGGCGCCCAGGCGCAAACGTCGCCAGCGCCTTCGCTCGAAGACATCTCGCGCCGCCTGCAGGCCGTCGAACAGCGGCTCGGCGCCGCGCCGCAGCCTAACGATGCGACGACCGCGGCCGACTTGGACCGGCGCCTGCGCATCATCGAGCGCAAGCTGGAATCGCATGCGGGAGAGACCTCCGCGAAAACCGCATCGGCACCGGCCGTGGCGTTGAGCGCCGACAAGGGCTTGTCGGTGAAATCGCCTGCGCCGAGCGGCGCGGAAATCAAGTTCCGCGCGTTGGTGCAAGGCGATGGGCGCTTCTATTTCGACGACGGGCAGGACCCGCAGAACGACACGTTCTTGTTCCGCCGCGTGGAGCCGACCGTCGAAGGCAGCTGGGGCGAATGGATCGGATTCCGTCTCAATGCGCAGCTTGCCGGCGATAGCGCCACGCTCAACGACGCCTATGTAGACCTGAAATTCGACCCGCGGGCCACGCTGAGAATCGGCAAGACCAAAGTGCCGGTCGGCCTGGAGCGCCTGCAATCCAGCAGCTCGCTGGCGATGGTCGAGCAGGCCTTCCCGGCCGAATTGGCGCCAGGGCGCGATATCGGCGTGCAGTTGCAGGGCGAATTCGCCGATTCCGCATTGAGCTATGCGCTCGGCGCCTACAACGGTACGGTCGATGGACGCGATGGCGCCACCACCAATCCCGACAACGATTTCGAATGGGCCGGCCGGATCTTCGCCGAACCGTGGAAGAACGCGGACAACGCGCTCTCCGGACTGGGTTTCGGCATCGGCGCCAGCTCGGGCGAAAAGCGCGGCAGCGGCAACAACTTCCTGCCGCGCTACCGGACGCCCGGGCAGGCGACCTTCTTCAATTACCGCAGCGCCGTGACGGCCGATGGCGGCCATACGCGCTGGTCGCCGCAAGCCTACTACTACCGCAATGCGTTCGGTTTGATGGGCGAATACATCCGTTCGAAGCAGGAAGTGCTGCTGACGGCGAGCGGCGAGCGCGCCGACCTGGATCACAGCGCATGGCAACTCACCGCAGGCTGGGTGCTCACCGGCGAGAACGCGAGCTACCGCGGCGTGGTCAAGCCTAACCAACCTTTTACGCTGGGTAGTGCAGGCTGGGGCGCGTTGGAACTGGTCGCGCGTTACGGCCGGCTGGCGATCGACGACGGCGCATTCCCGCGTTTCGCCGACCCCGCCGCTGCCGCCGCCGAGGCCAGCGGTTGGGGATTGGGCTTGAACTGGTATCTCACCGGCAACCTCAAGCTCGTCGCCAACTACACACAAACGCGATTCGAAGGCGGCGCAGCCGCAGGCGCCGACCGCGAAGACGAAAAGGCCTTCTTCACCCGCGCTCAGTTCTCCTTCTGACACAGGCGAAACTCCCATGAAGACCTCCGCATTCTTGTTCGTTCTCTCCCTCTTCGTCGCCGGCAATGCCGTCGCCAAGGACGTCGAGCTGCTCAACGTGTCTTACGACCCGACCCGCGAGCTGTACGCCGAAGCGAACGAAAAATTCGCGGCGCAATGGAAACAGCAGACCGGCGAGACGCTGAAGATACGCACCTCCCACGGCGGTTCCGGCAAGCAGGCGCGCGCGGTGATCGACGGGCTGGAAGCCGACGTGGTCACGCTGGCGCTGGCCGCGGATATCGATGCTATCGCCGATAACAGCAAGCTGCTGCCGGCGAACTGGCAGTCGCGCCTGCCGCACAACAGTGCGCCGTACACCTCGACGATCGTGTTCCTGGTGCGCAAGGGCAATCCCAAGCAGATCCGCGATTGGGGAGACCTGGTCAAGTCCGGCGTCGGCGTGATCACGCCCAATCCGAAGACTTCCGGCGGCGCGCGCTGGAACTATCTCGCCGCCTGGACCTGGGCGTCGACGCAATACCGCCAAGCGCCGGAAGTGCTCGATTACATGACCCGGCTGTTCAAGAACGTGCCGGTGCTGGACACCGGTGCGCGCGGCTCCACCACTACCTTCGTCGAGCGCGGCATCGGCGATGTGCTGATCGCATGGGAAAACGAAGCGCTGCTGGCGCTGGCCGAACCGGGCAACCGCGGCAAGTTCGAAATCGTAGTGCCGAGCTTGAGCATCAAGGCCGAACCGCCGGTCGCGTGGGTGGACAAGAACGTCGCCAAGCACGGCACGCAGAAGCAAGCCGAAGCGTATCTGCGCTTCTTGTACTCGGCCGAGGGCCAGCGGTTGGCGGCCAAGCATTTCTATCGTCCAGCCGAACCTGACAAGGTATCGGCGGCCGAGCTTGCCCGCTTTCCGCAGGTGAAGCAGGTCACCATCGACAACGCTTTCGGCGGGTGGAAGAAAGCGCAGGCCGCGCATTTCGCGGACGGCGGGTTCTTCGACAAGATATACCGGCCGGAGTGATGCGAACATTCCATGAAACCCACGATCCCACGAGTTCCAAAACCGTCATTCCCGCGAAGGCGGGAATCCAGCGATTTGGCTTTAGCCTTCTCCCGCTTGCGGGGCGAGGCTGCACACGCTTGCGCGGCACCGCCGCGCGTGCAGCTGAGCGCCCGCACGCAAGTGCGGGCCGGGGCGCGGAGCGGGGTTGGGCGAGGGCGCGCGGAGTGGCAGATCGCGTCAAGTCGCCAAGAAAGCGAAAGTCACTGGATCCCCGCCTTCGCGGGAATGACGGCTAAAAGCAAGAGCTATGGAAACATCTGACCGATGAGCGCCGCTTTGCTATCGCTACCCGCATCCCGCTGGCGCCGCCCCCTGCCCGGCTTCGGCATCAGTTTGGGCCTGGGATTGGCGTGGTTGAGCGTGATCGTATTGCTGCCGCTCGCGGCATTGGCGATACGCGCCGCAGGCTTGGGCGTCGACGGATGGCTGCGCGCAATCCAGGATCCGCGCGTGATGGCGTCGTTGAAGCTCAGCTTCAGCGCGGCATTGATCGCCGCCTTGTTGGCGTCGGCGGCGGGCGCGCTGGTGGCCTGGGTGGTGGTGCGCTATCGCTTTCCCGGCAGGCGCCTGCTCGATGCCCTGGTCGATCTGCCGTTCGCGCTGCCGACGGCCGTGGCCGGCATCGCGCTGACCGCGATCTATTCGGCCAATGGCTGGATGGGACGCTGGCTGGAGCCTGCCGGATTCAAGATCGCCTACGCGCCGACGGGCATCGTGATCGCGCTGGTCTTCATCGGCCTGCCGTTCGCCGTGCGCACGGTGCAGCCGGTGCTGGAAGCGCTGGGCCGCGAACAGGAGGAAGCGGCGGCCTCGCTCGGCGCGTCGCGCTTCACCACGCTGCGCCGCGTGATCCTTCCCGAATTGCTGCCGGCGCTGCTGACCGGCTTTTCGCTGGCGTTCGCGCGCGGCCTGGGCGAATACGGATCGGTGATCTTCATCGCCGGCAACCTGCCCTACAAGACCGAGATCGCGCCGCTGCTGATCACCATCCGGCTGGAGGAATACGACTACAACGGCGCGATCGCGATCGCGGCGCTGCTGCTGGCAGCATCGTTCTTGTGCCTGTTGGCGATCAATGCGATCCCCTCGCTGTTCGCGCACGAACGCCGGGGGCGCCGCCGTGAGTGACCGCGACGAACTCCAGGGCCCGGCCTGGTTGCGCTGGGCGCTGATCGTGCTGGCGATCGCGGTCATGGCGCTGCTGGTGGTGATGCCGCTGCTGATGGTGCTGGGCGCCGCTTTCGGCGAAGGCTTCAAGACTTGGTTCGCCGCGCTCGCACAACCGGACGCTGTCGCCGCGCTGAAGCTCACCCTGCTCACCGCCGCGATCGTGATTCCGGTCAATGCGGTATTCGGCCTGCTCGCCGCATGGGCGCTGACCCGTTTCGAATTTCGCGGCAAGCAGGTGCTGTTGTCATTGATCGACCTGCCGTTCGCAGTATCGCCGGTGGTCGCGGGCCTGTGCCTGGTGTTGCTGTTCGGTTCCAGCGGCTGGTTCGCGGCGCTGCTGGCGCATTACGACGTCAAGATCCTGTTTGCGCGGCCCGGCATCGTGCTGGCGACGCTGTTCATCACCTTTCCGTTCGTCGTGCGCGAATTGATCCCGCTGATGCAACAGCAAGGCAGCGACGAGGAACTGGCCGCGCGTTCGCTCGGCGCGGGCGCCTGGACGATGTTCCGCCGCGTCACCCTGCCCAACATCAAATGGGGCCTGCTGTACGGCGTGCTGCTGTGCGGGGCCCGCGCGATGGGCGAATTCGGCGCGGTATCGGTGGTCTCCGGGCACATCCGCGGTCTGACCAATACGCTGCCGCTGCACATCGAGATCCTTTACAACGAGTTCGACAGCACCGCCGCTTTCGCTGCGGCCTCGCTGCTGACCGGCCTGGCCTTGATCACGTTGATAGTTAAATTTTGGTTGGAGGCGCGCCACGGCGACGCTCTCGCCAAATCCCACAGGCGCCACCCATGAACCTCGCCAGAGCCGCTATCCGATCCGACTGGAATGCCGCGCCGTTGGCCGCCCCGTCGCCTGCTTCACCGGCAATAGGCCATCATGGGCACGCCCACACGAGACACGGCATGGACCTGAAGATCCGCCAACTCAGCAAGCATTATGCGAACGTCGCCGCGCTCGACGCGATCGATCTCGATGTCGAATCGGGCGAACTGGTTGCGCTGCTCGGCCCGTCGGGCTCGGGCAAGACCACACTATTGCGCGTAATCGCCGGCCTGCTGCATCCTGACAGCGGCCGCGTGCTGTTCGGCGAGAACGATGCGACCAGCCTGAGCCTGCGCGAGCGCAACGTCGGTTTCGTGTTCCAGCATTATGCGTTGTTCAAGCACATGACCGTGGCCGAGAACATCGCATTCGGCCTGCGCAGCCGGCCGCGGCGACGCCGTCCGGACAAGGCCGCGATCAAACGCCGCGTCGACGAACTATTGACGCTGATCCAGCTGCCGGAATTCGGCGCGCGCTATCCCGAACAGCTCTCCGGCGGCCAGAAGCAGCGCGTCGCGCTGGCGCGCGCGCTGGCCATCGACCCGACGGTGCTGCTGCTGGACGAACCTTTCGGCGCGCTCGATGCCAAGGTCCGCGTCGAACTGCGCCGCTGGCTGCGGCGCCTGCACGAGCAGACCGGGCAAACCACGTTGTTCGTCACCCACGACCAGGAAGAAGCGCTCGAATTGGCCGACCGCGTGGTGGTGCTGAAGGACGGCGGTATAGAACAGGTCGGCACGCCCGACGAAATCTACGGCGAACCCGCTTCGGCCTACGTGTTCGACTTCATCGGCCGCGCCAATACGCTCGAGGGTCGCATCGACGGCGGCCAGTTCGTGCTCGACGGCCATGCCTTGCGCCTGCCCGCGGATACGGACGACAGCGGACCCGCGCAGTTGTACGTGCGCCCGCACGATCTCGCCCCCACGGCGCTCGATACGGGCCTGCGCGCCGAAGTTGCCGCCGTGCACCGGCGCGCCGACCGCACCACGCTGGAATTGCGCGTCCAGGGGCAGGCCAAGCCGCTGGAGTTCGATTGGCCGGCGGCGTCGCAAGCCGCAGTACCCGCCGCCGGTAGCGAGATCGGTCTGCAATTGCTGCGCTATCGCGTGTATCCGGCGCGGTAGCCGGCGCAACGATCAAGGCGCCGTCGGAATCCGGGCGAACATATCCTTGATCACGCTGTCGACCACGCCTTTGACCTGATCCTGCGACGGAGGCAGTACGCCTGTCGCGGTGCCGCGCCACACCGCGCGCTTGGCGGACAGGTCGAACAGATCCACGACCAGCGTGCCTTCGCGATAGGCGACCGCGCGCGTGGTCATCGTGCCCATGCCGGCCATCGGACCGCGGCCGCCGCCGCCCGGGCTGTAGACGCTTTCCAGCGTCTGCTTGTTGGCCGTCGCCACCTGCACGCGCACCGCGATATCGCCATCGGCGGTTTTCCGCCAACCCCGCTGCTGCAGTTGCGCATCGATCGCGCCGACGATGAACTGCGATCCTTCCGGCGTGGCGCCTTCGGGCTGGGTCAGCCAGGAATAGGTCTTGTACGCGCTGAACACCGCATCCGGGGCCACTTCGGTCCTGATGTCGGCGGAGGGACCGCTGGTGGTGGCGCAACCGCTCGACAATCCGGCTGCGAGGAACAGTACGAGTAGGAATCTCATCGTTGCGTCTCCCATGCGAGGCACTGCGCGATGGCGCGCGCAAGCCTATCCGGTAAAACGCCGGCACGTGGCGATACCGGCCAGTCGTCCAAGCCGGAGCATCCGGTCGAAACCGATCCTATCGCGGCCCCGGTGGAACCGACTTCAGGCTTCGCGCGAACCGGCATCGCCGATGAAGCGCAAGCCCACCCCGGGCTCGGTGGCGATATAACGCGGCGCGGCGGCATCGTCCTGCAGCTTGTGGCGCAGCTTGCCGACCAGGATGCGCAAGTAGTGCGTGTCTTCCTGATGGGTCGGCCCCCACACTTCGCGCAGCAGCTGCGGCTGGGTGACCACGCGGCCGGCGTGCTGCAGCAGCATGGCCAGCAGCGCGTATTCCTTGCGGGTCAGCGCGACCGGCGCGCCGTCGAGTTTCACTTCGCGCCGGACCAGGTCGATATGCAGGCGGCCGTCGTCGAACACCGGCACAACCTCGGCGGGTTGCGCATGCATGCGCAGCAGTCCGCGCACGCGCGCCATCAATTCCTGCACGCCGAAGGGCTTGGTGACGTAATCGTTGGCGCCGGCATCGAGCGCGGCGACTTTCTCTGCCTCGCCGGCGCGCACGGTGAGCATGATCACCGGCACCTGCGACCAGCCGCGCAATTCGCGCAGCACCTCGTGGCCGTCGCGATCGGGCAGGCCGATGTCCAACATCACCAGGTCCGCGCCCTGCGTGGCCAATGCCGCCAGCCCCGCTTCGCCGTTTTCGGCCAGCGTCACCGCGTAGCCTTGCGCGCGCAGGCTGATTTCGAGGAAGCGGCGGATCTGCGGCTCGTCGTCGATCACCAGCACGCGCGGCGCCGGCGCCGATGGTACGGCCGTTGCGGGAGTGGCGCGCTCGTCGTTCACGCGGTGCTCAATCCTCCGTGGCCGCAGCGCCGGGCGGCGGCTCGATCAGCGGCAGGGTAATGCGGATCGTGGTGCCATGGCCATCCGACCCTGGCAGGGCCTCCACGCTGCCGCCGTGCGCGCCGATCATGCCTTGGCAGATGGTCAGGCCCAAGCCGGTGCCTTCGCGGCCGCGATCTCCGCGTTCCACGCTGTAGAAGACGTCGAAGATGCGTTTGCGCTCGTCCTCGGGGATGCCGGGGCCGCGGTCGCGCACATCGATGCGCAGGACCTGTCCCGGACTTGATCCGGGAGCGCCATCGGCCATGCGCGCGTCGATGCCTACCGCCGCACCCGGCGGCGAGAATTTGGCGGCGTTCTCCATCACGTTGAACAAAGCCTGCTCGACCAGCGCCGGATGCACCCAGATCGGGGGCAACCCGGCTTCGATCGACAGCTCGAAACGCACGCTCGGTTGATAGCGCTGCAACCGCGCCACCGCCGACCCGATCAGCTCGTCGACGCCGATCCAGTCGCGGTTCAAGGTGAGGCCGCCGTGACCGAGGCGGGTCATGTCGAGCAGGTTCTGGATGTAGCGGTCCAGGCGTTCGCCTTCCAGGCGGATCGTTTCCAACAGCGCGTGGCGGTCGTCTGCGCTCAACGACGCGGCGTAATTGTCCAAACTACTGGCGGCGCCGATGATGGAAGCCAAAGGCGAGCGCAGATCGTGCGATACCGACGACAGCAGCGCCGAGCGCAGGCGTTCGGTTTCGTTGCCGACGCGCGCGTCCTCCAGGTCGTCGACCAGGCGCGTGCGTACGATCGCCTGCGCGATTTCCTGGGCCATGGCTTCGGCCAGCCGGCGTTGTTCGATGCCCGGCTTGCGCATGCCTTCGCCGAAGCGCAAGCCGGCCACGCCGAGCGCTTCGCGTTCGTCTGAGAGCGGCAGGAACCACCAGTCGGACGAGTTGAGCGTATCGGTATGGCGGCCGGCCGGTTGCTGGTTGCGCTGGCTCCAGTCGGCGGCCGCCATCGCCTTCGCATCCGGCGGCGGCACGCCGGACGAGATGAAGTCCTGCCCGCCGATGCGCACCCACGCCTCCATGCCGAGCGCGCGCTTGAACGCCTCGCGCCCGGCGCGCACTACCTGGCCGAGGTCGGCCGCGCCGGTGAGTCGCCTGCTCAGATCCTGCAAGGCCGTGGCATGCGCATTGGCTGCGCGCAAGGCCAGCACTTGCGCGCGCAGCTTCGACGCCAGGCGCCCGGCCACCAGCGCCGCGAGCAGGAACAGGAATACCGTCGCCACGCCCTGGCGAGCGCCGATGTACAGGGTGTAGCGCGGGTCGATGAAGAAGAAGTTGTACGCCAGGAAGCACAGCATCGCCGCCAGCACGGCCGCGACCATGCGCGTGCGCGCGGCGACCAGCACCACCGCGACGATGAAGATCAACGACAGATCGTCGAGCCCAACCCAGCGCTCGGCCAGCCAGGCCAAGCCTACCGCGCCGCCGGCGGCGGCGACGGCGAGCGCGGCATCGCTGCCGCTCATCAGGCTGCGCATATCGCGCCAGGAGCGCCGCGCGCGGGCGCGCGCTTCGGGGGTGCTGACGATGGTGAGCTCGTAGTGCGCGCCGCGCTGGATCAGCTGCTGGGTCAGGGTGCGATTGAACATGCGCGCCCACGGCCGCTCGCGGGTGCGGCCGAGCACGATGGTGGACGCGCCGATGCGCGCCGCGTGGTCGAGCAGGCCGTCGACGATATTCCCGCCCTGCAATACGTCGGCGTTGCCGCCCAGGCGCCGTGCGAGCGCGAAGGCGCGGTCCAATTCCAATTGCCGTTGCGGATCGAGCACGCGCCCGGCCTGCACCGTGACCACCGTCCAGGGCGCGTCGCGGCGTTCGGCCAGCCGTCGGCCGACCCGGACCATGTATTCGGACTGGCCGAGGCCGTCGATCGCCACCAGCACGCCGCGGCGCACGCCCATGCCGCCGAGGCCGCGCGCGGCCTTGGCGTCGCGCAGGTCGCTGTCAACGCGGTCGGCGGCGGTTTGCATCGCCAGCTCGCGCAACGCGGTGAGGTTGGACGGCGAGAAGAACGCCTGCAACGCGTGCGCCGCCTGCTCGGGCACATACACCTTGCCCTGCTTGAGGCGCTCGATCAGCTCGCGCGGCGGCAGGTCGACGAGCACGATGTCGCGCAGCCGGTCGAATACCGCATCCGGCACGGTCTCGCCGACACGCACGCCGGTGATGCGGTGGACGACGTCGTTGAGGCTTTCCAAGTGCTGGATGTTGATCGTGGTGTAGACGTCGATGCCGGCGTCGAGCAGCTCCACCACATCCTGCCAGCGCCGTTCGTGACGGCTGCCGGGAACGTTGCGGTGCGCCAGTTCGTCGATCAGCGCGACTTGCGGCTTGCGCGTCAGCATCGCGTCGAGATCGAATTCCTGCAAGGTGTGGCCGCGATGCCCGATCTGCTTGCGCGGCAGCACTTCCAGCCCCTGCAGCAGCGCGGCGGTCTCGGCGCGGCCGTGGGTTTCGACGATGCCGGCGACTACGTCCGTGCCCTGGCGTTTCAACTCCGCGGCGCGCGACAGCATGGCGTAGGTCTTGCCGACGCCGGGCGCCGCGCCCAGGAACACTTTCAATTGCCCGCCGCGCTCACGCTGCAATTCGTCGAGCAGGGCGTTGGCCTGGGTTTCGCGGGGGTCGGTCATGAGCCTATTGTGCGCTTGGGCAGGTCGCCATTCACCGGGCCGGTTCACCGTTGCACTATGAGCCGTCATTCCCGCGAAGGCGGGAATCCAGCGGCTTGCTTAAGCCCTCTCCCGCTTGCGGGAGAGGGTTGGGTGAGGGCGCGCGATATCGCCGATAGCGCCGCCTGCATCTGTGGCGGCGTCAAAGTCGCTGGATTCCCGCCTTCGCGGGAATGACGGCTGAGAGCAAAGGCACTGGATCCCGGCCTTCGCCGGGATGACGGACGAAGAGGTTTCATTTCCTCGAGTCCAGCGCCAAATTCAATTCCAGCACATTTACCCGCGGCAGTCCGAATAACCCAAATTGCGGCCTTTCCGTGTGCTGCGCGATCAATCGCTCGACTTGCGCCACTTCCATTCCACGCGCCTTGGCCACCCGCGCGGCCTGCACCTGCGCACCCCGCAGCGTGATGTGCGGATCCAGGCCGCTGCCGGACTGCGTGATCAATTCGATCGGCACGTCGGCAGCGACGATACCCTCGCGCGCTGCGACGGCCGCACGCGCTTCGTCGATGCGCTTGCGCAGATCGGGGTTGGTGCGTGCCTGGTTGCTGCCTGCCGCCGCCATCGGATCGTAATTCGGCCCGCTCGGACGCGCCTGGAAATATCCATCGGCGACGAAAGGTTGCGGGATCAGCGCTGAGCCGACCGCCTTGCCGTCGCGTTCGATGATGCTGCCGTTGGCTTGGTACGGAAACAGCACTCGGCCCAGTCCGGCGCCGGCCAGCGAATACAACAGGCCCATTACCAGGACGGCGACGAGCGAAAGCCCGATCGACCCGCGCAGGTCGTAGCCGTTGCCCAATGCGGAATTACGAGTGCTCATCTCAGGCTCCCACGACCGCCGCCAGCAGCAGGTCGATCAATTTGATGCCGATGAAAGGTAGAATCACGCCGCCGATGCCGTAGACCAGCATGTTCCGGCGCAGCAGCGACACTGCGCTGGCCGGCTTGAAACGCACGCCGCGCAGGGCGAGCGGAATCAGCGCGGGGATGATCAGCGCATTGAAGATCAGCGCCGCCAGCACCGCATTGGCCGGGCTGGACAGATGCATAACGTTGAGCGCCGCCATTTGCGGGATCGCGGCGGCGAAGATCGCCGGCAGGATCGCGAAATACTTCGACACGTCGTTCGCCAGCGAGAACGTGGTCAGCGCGCCGCGCGTGATCAGCTGCTGCTTGCCGACTTCGACCACGGCCAGCAGTTTGGCCGGATCGCTGTCCAGGTCGACCATGTTGCCGGCTTCCTTCGCCGCCTGCGTGCCGGAGTTCATCGCCAGGCCGACGTCTGCCTGGGCCAGCGCCGGCGCGTCGTTGGTGCCGTCGCCGACCATCGCGATCAGCTTGCCGCCGGCCTGCTCGGCGCGGATCCGGGCGAGCTTGTCCTCGGGCGTGGCCTCGGCGATGAAATCGTCGACGCCGGCTTCGGCGGCGATCGCGGCGGCGGTCAGCGGGTTGTCGCCGGTGATCATCACCGTGCGCACGCCCATCGCACGCAGCCTGGCGAAGCGTTCCTTGACGCCATGCTTGACCACATCGGACAACTCGACCACGCCGAGCAGATGCTTGCCTTCGGCCACCACCAGCGGCGTCGCGCCGCTGCGCGCGATCTGGTCGATGCGCGCCATCAGCTCCGGCACGGCCCGGCCGCCGAGCGACTGCACGTGCTTGACGATCGAATCGCCGGCGCCTTTGCGGATCGTGCGGCCGTCGACGTCGACGCCGGACATGCGCGTATGCGCGCTGAACTGCACATAGTCGGCACGTTCCGGCTCGGAGACCGTGCAGCCCTGCTCGCGCGCCAGCTTGACGATCGACTTGCCTTCCGGCGTCGGGTCGGCCAGCGACGACAGCAGCGCGGCATCGCGCAGTTGCGAGGCGTCGACGCCGGCCAGCGGATGGAACGCGGTGGCCTGGCGGTCGCCGTGGGTGATGGTGCCGGTCTTGTCGAGCAGCAGCACGTCCACATCGCCCGCGACTTCGACCGCCTTGCCGGATTTCGCCAACACATTCGCCGACAGCGCGCGGTTCATGCCGGCGATGCCGATCGCCGGCAGCAGACCGCCGATCGTGGTCGGGATCAGGCACACCAGCAGCGCGATCAGCAACAGCGTGTCGACCTTGACGCCGACGAAAGCGCCGAGCGCAGGCAGCGTGGCGCAGACGATCAGGAAGGTCAGCGTCATCGCCGCCAGCAGCATGGTCAGCGCGATCTCGTTCGGCGTCTTCTGCCGGTTCGCGCCTTCGACCAGCGCGATCATGCGGTCGAGGAAGCTGTGGCCCGGCTCTGCGGTGACGCGCACGATGATTTCGTCGGACAGCACCTTGGTGCCGCCGATCACGCCGGAGCGGTCGGTGCCGGCTTCGCGCAGCACCGGCGCGGATTCGCCGGTGACGGCCGATTCGTTGATGGTGGCGACGCCGCGTTCGATCTCGCCGTCGGCGGGAATCTGTTCACCGGCCGACACGATCACCAGGTCGCCCGGCCGCAGCTGCGAGGCGGGAATGCTCTTTTCGCTGCCGACGCCGCCGTCCAGCTTGCGCGCCGTCAGATCGCGGCGAGCACTGCGCAGCGATGCCGCCTGGCCGCGGCCACGGGCTTCGGCCACCGCTTCGGCGAAGTTGGCGAACAGCACGGTCACCAGCAGGATCAGGGTCACCGCCCAACCGAAGGCCGAGCTGCCTTCGCCGAAAATGGCGATCAGCGCCGACAGGATCGTGCCCATCATCACCACCGCCATCACCGGGCTCTTGACCAGGTGTTGCGGCGCCAGCTTGACGAAGGATTCGACCAAGGCCTGGCGGAACGCGTCGGCGTCGATCAGCGCCGGATGATCGGCGCGGGTTTTTGTCTTGTAAGCAATCTCGGACATATGAGTTCTCCGCTCAGTGCGCGACGAGCGTGAGGTGGTCGGCGACCGGGCCCAGCACCAGCGCCGGCGTGAATTGCAGCACGGTGAGGATCACGATCACCGCGATCAGGGTGAGCGAGAACGTGGACGATTCGATACGCAGCGTGCCCATGCCTTCCGGCGCGACGCGCTTGCGGGCCATCAGGCCGGCGACCGCCAGCGGCACGATCAGGGCCGGGAATCGGCCCAGGGCCAGCACCAGCGAACAGGTGAGGTTCCACCAGTAAGTGGCATCGCCCAGCCCTTCGAAGCCGGAACCGTTGTTGGCGAAGGCGGAGGCGTACTCGTAGAACACTTGGCTGATGCCGTGGAAATCCGGATTGGAGTTGCCGGTGAATTGCGGCAGCGCCATCGTCGCGGCGGTGAAGCCCAGCAGCACCAAGGGCTGCAGCAGGATCAACAGCGCCAGCAACTTCACCTCCTGGGCTTCGATCTTGCGGCCGAACAGTTCGGGCGTGCGCCCGGTCATCAATCCAGCCAGGAAAACCGCCAGCAGCAGGTAAACCAGGAACTGCTGCAAACCGCAGCCGATGCCGCCCCAAATCGAGTTGATCAGCATGTTGGCCATCGCTACCATGCCGGTGAGCGGCGCCAGCGAGTCGTGCATCGAATTCACCGAGCCGTTATTGACTTGCGTGGTGATCGAGGACCACAGCGCCGACGACTCCACTCCCAGGCGCACTTCCTTGCCTTCCATCAACGCAGGATCCGCGCTGGTGGCCGAATACGCTTCCGACCAGATCGACAGGCCGGTCGACGCCAAGGACATCAACAACATGGTGCCGAACACCATAGCGGTGAGGCGGCGCCGGCGCGTGAACGGGCCGATCATGAAGACGACTGCGATCGGAATCAGCAGGATGCCGACCATTTCCAGGACATTGGAAAACGGCGTCGGGTTTTCCAGCGGAACCGCGCTGTTGGGACCGTACCAGCCACCGCCATTGGAGCCTAGCTGCTTGGCCGCAACCATCGGCGAGACGGGACCGAGCGGAATTTTCTGCGTCTTCATGTCCGCAGCCGCGTCGACCGGCGTCACCTGCGGACCCGCCTCCAGCGTGGACGGAACACCTTGGCCGGTCAGCAGCACGGAAAGCATCAGGCACAGCGGCAGCATGAAACGGAACGTGGCGCGGGTCACGTCGGCCCAATAGTTGCCGACGTCGCGGTCTTCGTTCTCAGCGGCGTGCCCGTGCGTGGCTTCGGCGGCGTCGCGCTCCATTTCCTGGCGGCCGCCAAACAGGGCGCGCAAGGTCGCGACGACCATCGCCAAGCCCATCATCGGCGTCGCCACCTGCAGGCCGACGATGCCAACCATCTGCGACAGGTAGGACAGCTGCGCCTGGCCGGAATAGTGCTGCTGATTGGTGTTGGTGAGGAACGACACCATCGTGTGCAGCGCCAGGTCCCAGCGCATGTTGGGGATGTCATCGGGATTGAGCGGCAGCCACGCCTGGGTCATGAACTGCACCCAGACGATCAAGCCGACCACGAGATTGCTGAGCGCGAACGCCTTGGCGTATCCACGCCAGGTCATGCCGCGATTCGGATCGGTACCCAGCAGCCGGTAGATCGGCTTCTCGATCCAACCGAACAGGCCGTCCACGCGCATCGGTGCGCCGCGCATCACCGCGGCCAGATAGCGCCCCAGCGGCCAGCCGAGGCCGATCGCCAGCGCGAATACGAACAGGAATTCGTTCATGGTCGAAAACTCAGAAGCGGTCGGGATACAGGATCACGAACAGGAGATAGGCGGCCGCGATAACGACCGCGATCGCGCAGATCAACGCTAACCAGCCTGGCATGGAAGTTCTCCTCTCAGAACGACGCTTGCAGCGCCGCTTCTATTCGGTTGCCGGCGAAATCCTCGCCGAAGAAATCCTTGGCTTTCGAGTCGGTGGCGTGCGCGGTCAAGCGCGCCTCTACATTCACTGTTGGAGCTGGCGCCTTGAACGCCCACACGGCGCTGACCAGCCCGTGCGCGTAGCTATCGTCGCGGTCGTCGCCGTTGAGATCCTTGATGTCGTAATACGCCGCGGCAGCCTCGAAACGGAATTTGTCGTTGACCGGGAACCTGGCGCCGATCAGGCCGTACACGCCGCGCTCGTCGTAACCCAGCGCTTCGTTCGAGTGGCCCAGCGAGACCCAGTAGTTGCCTTTCCAGGTCGCCGTCCCATTGAGCTCGGTCCAGTTGAGTTCGACCGTGGTCGACGGATAGCGGTAGTGCAGGACGTTGACGTCCAGCGTCCAATCGTCGTTGAGGCTATGGCCCCAGCCCAGCGTGAAATCGTATTCGCTGCTGGCATGGGTTTCCGGCGCGAACTCGACGTTCGAGCCCCAGACCGAGCCGTACAAACCGGACTCGCCGGCTATTTTCGCGCCGGCCTGTACAGCTGGATCGCCTTGGGTTTGCGTGCTGCCGCGCCACACGTAATCGGTGGTCAGCGTGGCATTGCCGGTGACCTCGGCCGCCTGGGCGCCAAAAGAGAATGCGGCCGCAAGCGCGGCCGATAACGCGCCGACAGTGCGCGGGCTTGCTGGGTGATGTGACATGGCCGACTTCCTGGCGGAGACGTTCCGCCGACCATGCCAATATGGTCCTGGGTCGCGTAAAGCCTCTATACCGCGAGGTAGGCAGCGCCGTAAAAAGCGCGTAATTTTTTACGCGTTTTGCGAAAAAGCCTCGGGGGTTTTTGTGGGAGCGGCTTCAGCCGCGAGCTCTTCCTCTAATCCCACGCGATATCAGGAAAAAGCTCGCGACTGAAGCCGCTCCCACAAAAAGCAAAGCTGGCGTTATGGAGTGTCGCCGGGTTCCCATACCATATAGACGTCTGCGCGTTGGTAATGCGAACCGGGACGCGGCGCCTGCTTATGCACGAAGCCGACGCTTTCGTACAAGATCAGGGCCGGCGTCAACTTGGAACTCGATTCCAGGAACAATTCACGGCCCTTGAGCCTGCGGTACGTCTCCAACGCGGCCATCATCAGTGCACGGCCGATCCCGGCGCCCTGGTGGCCCGGTCCCACCGCCATCTTGGTGAGTTCGTAGACGCCACCGCCTTCGTGCTTCAGCGCGACCGTGCCGATCGCGCGGTCGTTGCTGCCGACCGCGAACAGGATATGGCCGCCATGTCCGAGGATGTGGGTTTCCGGATCGTGCAACACTTCGTTGTCGATCGCTTCCACCACGAAATAGCGCTGCAGCCAGTCGATGTTGAGGCGCGCGAAGTCGTCGCGCCACTGCGCTGCGTAATCCTCGATGCGGTATTCGGCGGCCATGCGCGATGATAACGGCGGAGGACTAGGTTTTCGTAAGGTGGGCGACCGCCGCAGTCGCGGCATCGCGGTTTTCGTCGTCGAACGGCACGATGCTCAACGCCGCGACCGAGCCCGCGTCCAGGCAGCGCACGTTGACGTCGATCCCGTCCGGATGGCTGCGCGGCACATAGAACGGCTTGATGCCGCAATGCCGGCAGAAGCGGTGCCGCGCGACGCCGGTGTTGAAAACGTATTCGCCCAGATCGTCCGCGCCGGACAAAAGGCGGAAGCGCAAGGCCGGCACGATCAGGTGGAGGTAGCCGGTCATGCGGCAGATCGAGCAGCCGCATTCCAGCGCCTCGATGGCCGCGGGCGCATCCACCTCGAAACGAACGCGGCGGCAATGGCAGCCGCCGCGATGGGTGATGAGGGAAAGGGCGTCCGGTGCTTGCATGCGCCGAAGTTTACTTGTTCTTGCCGTTTCCTTTGCCGCCGCCCTTGTCCTGGCCGCTTTTGCCGGCGCCGTGCGACGAAGGCTTGGACGGCTTGCCGGAATTGCCTTGCGACGACGACTTGCCCGAATTGCCTTGCGGCGACGACTTGCCGGAGCTGCCGTGGGTCGACGACGACTTGCCGGAATTGCCGTGCCCCGCACCGCCCTTCGCACCGTTGCCGCGGTTGGGGAAATCGCGGCGCAGATCGGCGTCGAGCACGATGGTGCGCCCCCAGCGGTCGTAGGTGGGCACGAATCCTTTCTTGAGGCGGTGGAATTCGGCCGAGCCCGGCTTGATGCCCATGCGCTTGGCGACCGCACCCCAGCCCTGGCCATGGTCGCGATCCCAGACCTCGACCACGTTGCGGCACGGAATGCCGAGGATGTGCGCGATCGAACAGGCGTAATACACGTCGCCCGGCGCCCAGCGGCGATCGATCAGCAGTTCGCGCACCAATACGCGCGGTGCGCCGTAGTGCACGACCATCTCGTCGATGAAAGGATCCCGGTGACGATAGCCGTAGTCGTTGATGTCGCCCAGACGCTGGTCCACCCACATGTCGCCGGTGCGCGGGTTCCAGCCGAACCTGAAATCCTGGGCCTGCACGGTGCCTGCCGCCGCGGCGAGCGCGATCGCCAGTACGGCGGACTTGATCATGCCAGTCATAAGTTCCCTCCTTGAGGTATTGGCGGCGCCGGGCCGGCGCACGCGCGAATATCCCCGCCGCCATCTTCGGGATTTGCGATGAACAGCCGTTAAAAAGAATCAGGCAAGACGCTCGGACCCCCTCCGCCGTTCATGCCATGCCATGCTGGGGTTCATTTGGAGAGCTTGCCGCGATCGGGAAACGCCCTGCGCAGTTCCGCATCGAGCTCCAGCGGCCGGCCCCAGCGTTCGTAGCTGGCGACGAAGCCGCGCTTGAGTTCGCGGAACTGCGACGAGTTCGGGCCTATGCCCAGCCGCTTGCCCACGCCCAGCCAACCGTCTTCGTGATCGCGAGTCCATTCTGCGGCCACGTTGCGGCAAGGCTGGCCGATGAGCTGCGCCATCGCGCATGCGTAGTAAAGATCGCCGGGTTTCCAGCCCTGCTGCAGCAAATGTTGCGCCAGATCGCGCGGCGCGCCCTGGTAACGCACCAGTTCGTCGATGAAGGCTTCGCGGTAGCGCGCACCGTACAGGTTGATGTCCTCCAACTGCCGGTCGACCCAGGCATCGCCGGTGCGCGGTTCCCATCCTTTCGGAGGATCGACCGCCCAAGCCGTCTGCAGCAACGCCGCCAGCAGCAACGCCAGGGCCAAGCACCATCGCGTCTGCGCGCGCTTCATCGGTTCCATCGCACACTCCTGGAAAAACAGCGTTTCACAGCCCGGTCGATGCCGGCAGCGGCGTCAGGACATCGTCGTCGCGCAATGCGAAGCGGCGGCCGCGGGCGTCGCGGGGCTGCAGGCCGCCATCGGCCTGCAAGGCATAGACGCGCTCGCCGCCATCCACGGCCTGCAACCTGATCAGCGCATCGCCCTGCTGGCGCCAGCGCCCTTGTTCGACGAAGCGCTCGCCGCCGTCCGCGGTCAGATAGGTTTCGACCAGCAAGTATTCGCGTCTCTCGCCGGAACGGCTCAGGGCCAGCGTCGTATCGATGCCGTCGCAATCGGCGCAGGCCAGCACGCCCCGCCAGCCGATCCGGCCGTCGCGATCGAACGGCGGCAGTGCCGCGGCGGGCGCCGGCGTGTCGCGGCTGCAGGCCGGCAGCCATCCGGCGAGCAAGAGGCACAGCAACCATGCTAGGCGGGGCGTCATGGGGCGATTGTGCCGCAACGGACGGCGTCGGATCGATGTTGACCTTGTCCTGACGCTCTCTGCGTTCTCCTGTATGCCCCGTTGCGAGCGCGACATGCGTCCACATTCCAACCATTCTCCCCGTACCGGCCGCCTCCGGCGCTGGCTGGTGGGCCTGGGCCTGCTGGTCCTGCTGGCCACGGTCTACGGCTTGAGTCTGAACTGGTTCGCCCAGCGGCTGGGCGACGACGTCGAAAAGTCCTTGCGCGTCCCCGGCGCTACCGACGGCGAGGTGATGTCGCCGCGCTGACCCGTCGCGCGATTCAGCGCGCCTCGATCACGAAGCTGCCGAACGACACGCCCAGGTCCCAGCCCGAACCCTTGCCCGCCAACGCCAACGAGATGCTGCCCTTGGTTACGACCTGGGCCTTGCTCGACTTGCCGGCGCCGGCATGCGCCTCCGCCGCGGCGTAACCGCCGATCACGTCGCGGATGTTGTACACGCCGGAGAACTCTCCGGTGCCGTTGTCGATGCGCGACTTGCCGAAGGTGATGCCGCCGCCCTTGGTGCTGATCCGCACCGGCAGGCTCTGGCCGTTGTCGCAGCTGACGACGCCTTCGCCCGAAGAGGTCTTGTAGAACACCGACCAGCCGGACATGCTGAACTTGAGCTTGCAATCGATGGGGCCAGCCGCATGCGCCGGCGCCGGGAACGCGGCCCACGCCAGTACGGCGGCGAGCGCCAGTGAGGGAATGCGCATGACGAACTCCTTGGATCGGAAGGGCTGGGCACAGATTAGCATCGGCTCATTGAGGGCCCGTTGAACGCAGACGGCGCCGGGGTATGCGGCGCCGCCTGCGGGTCGGGAATGGCATCGGCGGATGCCGATCGGTCAATCGTCGTCGTCGCGCCAGCGGTGGTCGCGGCCCTTGCCGCGCTTGTATTCGTGCTTGTACTTGCGCTTCTCCCAACCACGGTCGCGGTCGCGCCAATCGTTGTGCGATTCCCAACGGCGCCGCTCGTAGTAGTCGTTGCGGTCGTGCCAGCGGCGGCCGTCCCACCAGCGCCCGTCGCGCCAGTAGCCATGAGCCACGCCGTAGGGCGGGTTGCGGTAACGGCTGTCGCGGTAATAGACGGTGCGCGGCACGTAACGGTAATACACCGGACCGCGGTAGGGGTCGCGCACCACGATCAGGCGATCGTTGTAGCCGTAGCGCTGATCGTAGCGGTAGTACGGATGGCCGCTGCGGAAGATCACGTCGGCGACATCGACGATGACCCGTACCAGATCGTCGTTCTGCGCCTGGGCAGGCGCGGGCGCCATCGCGCCCAGGCCGAGACCGGCGGCGAGCACGGCCGGGGCCAGCCAGCGGGACAGGATCGTCATAGGAATTCCTCCTGGAAGATCGCCCGCACGGTTGCGGGGATGCGGCCACGATGCGGCGGCGGCGGTGAACCGCTTTTTAATTCTTGCCGGGCGGCCGAGGCATGTTTAGCGGGCGCTAAGCCGGATATGTTCCGCGGTTCAGCGGCAGGCCCGCGCGACCCGATCGTCCAGCGTGCGCAGTTGTTCCAGCGTCAACGTGTACCAGTCGCGGTCGCGGACTTCGTTGCGCCGTCGCTTGGCTGTTTCGCAGGCCTTGGCGGCATTGTTTCGAGACGTTTGGCTAGGCCGCGAGCCGCCACCGGAAGAGCCGCGCACTCGGCTGCGCTGTTGCCAGCGGTTCAACGCGGTCTGGCGTTCGCGCAGCCTGTCGGCATCCACCGGTTCGGGTTCCACATCGCGTACCCAGGCCTGACGGGTGCCGGCGGGACACGCACCGGACACGTAACTGTGACTGCCGTCGCGATGCTCGCATTTGCGCACTTCGCCCGCATCGGCGCCGGCCGCGAACAGGCATGCCCACACTGCGAGGGAAACGCCTGTCCTGATCCGCATGCCCGCATTCCCGGTTGAGCCGCAGCCGAGTCTGCGTAACGCGCCGGGAGTGGACTATCGGAAAACCCCCACACGCGCGTCCGCCAAGGCCGCGATCTCGCGCACCGCCGCCGGCAATTGCTCGGCCGAAGCCACGGTGCGCAGACGCTCGGGCGCGACGCCGAGCTCGACCTCGTTCTCGTGCGCCCAAGTGGTGTGATACGGCATGTGCACGCCCCAACCGCCGAGCTCCAGCACCGGCGCGATGTCCGAACGCAGCGAATTGCCGATCATCAGGAACCGCGACGGCGCCAGATCGAATTCCCGCAGCAGGCGCGCATAGGTGCCGGCGTCTTTCTCGCTGACGATCTCGATGCGGCCGAACACGTCGGCCAAGCCCGATTGCCGCACCTTGGCTTCCTGGTGGAACAGGTCGCCCTTGGTGATCAGCACCACGTCGAGATCGCGGGCGATGCGTTCCACCGCATCGCGGATGCCCGGCAGCAGTTCCACCGGATGCTGCAGCAGCGATTTGGCCAGCGCGACGATCCTCTGCACGTCCGCGCCGGAGATGCGCTGGCCTGTGATTTCCAACGCGGCTTCGATCATAGACAACGCCATGCCTTTTACGCCGTAACCGAACAGCGCCAGGTTGCGCATCTCCACCTGGTAGAGATGCTCGTGCACGCGCACGTCGCCGAGGTCGGCATAGGCGCCGACGATGCGCTCGAACTCGGCCTGCGCTTGGTCGAAATAATCCTGGCTGCGCCAGAGGGTGTCGTCGCCGTCGAAACCGACCAGCGCGATCGCGGTGTGCTCGCCATGTGCTTCGTGCATCGCCGCAGTTTACCGGGCGGACACGACAAAGGCGGCCGCAGCCGCCTTTCCAGGCACGATGCGTCGCCCGCCGCGAGCGGCAGGCGACGCCCGTGGATTACGGCGTGGCGGCCGGCGCAGCGCTGTCGGCGGGCGGCGGCGAGGTGGTGGCGTCCGCAGGCGGCGTCGTGCTGTCGGACGGCGTGGTGGTGGACGGCTCCGACGGAGCGGGCGCGGAATCCTCCGGCGGCACGGTCGAATCGTCCTTGGTGCTGGCGCAAGCGGCCAGCGTCAGCACGCTGGCGGCCAACAGCGCCATGGATACGTCACGGAACTTGATATTCATCGCAGGGCTCCCTTCGTCATTTATGGATAGTCGGCGTGCGGGGGCACGCCTCACGCGGTCGGGCCCGGCCGCGCGCTAGGCGCGGCCGGGCCGGGATGTCGCTCGCGCAGCGGATGGGATCAGCCGCCCTGATCGCTCTTCGGCGCGCCATTGGCCTTGGCGATGTAGGCCTTGTACTCGTCGGTGGTCAGGCTGCCGTCCTTGTTGCTGTCGGCCTGATCGAAGATCTGGCCCACGGCCGGCTCGCTGGCCGACTCGGTCTTGCTGATCTTGCCGTCCTTGTCGCTGTCGACATCGGCCCAGGTCTTGGCCTTCTGCGGCTGCGCGGCCGGTGCGGCCTGCGTCGCCGCCGGATCGGCGGTGGGCGCGGCCTGGGGTTCTGCCGACTGCGGGGTGGTGGACTGCGCGAAGGCCAGGGGGGCGGCCAGCGTGGCCGTCAGGGCCAGCAGGGGGATCAAACGATTGTGTTTCATATGCTTTGCTCCATGGAACAGGAATGAATGGAGTGCACGGTCTGGGCCGCACGCTCGCACCATGCCAGCCTGTGTCTGAATCCGAACGCTGCCTTAATCGTTAGGGTTACGTTGCCTTAACCACAGCGTCGGCAATGTGCGTTATGTCGCGCCGCAGTTCCGGCCGTTTCGGCGCGATTTTTGAGCCCGCACGCGAGCATGACGACGCCTGTCCGTCGCGGATCGTGTACGACTAGGCCGGCGCCATCCAAACGCGAGTGCGGACATGAGCAAATACCTGTTGCAGATCGTCGTGTCCGCAGCGCTGCTGATGCCGGCTTGCGACGACATTCGCCCCGTATCGGCCAAGATCGTCCCGGGAGATCCGGACAAGCCCGACGAGCCGACCTTCGTCGCTACCGTCGCCAAGCGCGCGCCCGAAGATCCTCAGCAAACCGCGCCCGCTACGCCGCAAACCGCACCTGCCGCGGCGAGCGCGACGTCACCGATGCGCACCGGCGGCCCGCTGCAGGCCACGCGCATTCCCGACCCGCCTTTCGTCGCCACCGAAGTCGCGCGCTTCGACGAGCCGTGGGCGATGACCTTCCTGCCCGACGGACGGCTGCTGGTCACGCAGAAGGGCGGCCAGCTGAAATTGCTCAACGTGACCAGCCAACAGGTCGGCCAGATCTCCGGCGTGCCGGCGGTCGTTTATGGCGGCCAGGGCGGTCTCGGCGATGTGCTGCTGCATCCGCAATTCGCCGGCAACGGCCTGATCTATCTGAGCTACGTCGAACCAGGCGCGGGCGACACGCGCGGTGCGGCCGTCGCACGCGCGCAGCTGGCTTTGAACGGCAGCGGCGGCGGCAGCCTGTCCAACCTGCAGGTGATCTGGCGGCAGTCGCCGAAAGTCACCGGCTTCGGCCATTACGGCCATCGCCTCGCCTTCGACAAGCAAGGCAAATTGTGGATCAGTTCGAGCGACCGGCAGAAATTCGATCCGGCCCAGGACATGGCGTCCAATCTCGGCAAGACGATCCGGCTCAACGACGACGGCACGTTGCCCGCCGACAATCCGTTCGCAAACCAGGGCGGCGTGGCCGCGCAGGTCTGGTCGCTGGGCCACCGCAACATCCTGGGCCTGGCCTTCGATGCGCAAGGACGCCTGTGGGCGCACGAGATGGGGCCGCTGGGAGGCGACGAACTGAACCTGATCGAACGCGGCTCCAATTACGGCTGGCCGATCGTGTCCAACGGCAGCCACTACGACGGCACGGACATTCCCGACCACGACACGCGCCCGGAATTCAACGCGCCCGAAGCGTGGTGGACGCCGGTGATCGCGCCGGCGGGTTTCATCATCTATTCGGGATCGCGCTTCCCCTATTTCCGCGGCGACGGCTTCATCGGCGGCTTGGCGTCGCAGGCTCTGATCCGCATCCAATTCGACGGCGTGCAGGCACGCGAGGTCGCGCGCTATGCCATGGGCCAGCGCATCCGCGAAGTCGAGCAAGGGCCCGACGGCGCGATCTGGCTGCTGGAGGACGGCGGCAACGTGCGGCTGCTGAAACTCACGCCGGTTCCGTTCTGAGCGGTTTACGATAGCGTTGTCCGCGCCGCATAACGCGCGCGAGCCATCGTATGGCATCGTCGCGACCGATCCTGTAGAAATCTTTCCTTATTCACATCGGAGCCGAGCATGAAGCACTCCCTGTTGACCGCCGCCTGCAGCGCCGCGTTCCTGCTGACGGGTTGCAACGGCGCCAGCAACGCCACGCAGAGCGGCGACGATGCCGCTGCGCAGGCGCAACCGGCCGACGGCAAACCCTTCGTCGCCACCGAAGTGGCGACTTTCGACGAACCCTGGGCGATGACCTTCCTGCCCGACGGCCGCCTGCTGGTGACTGAGAAGGAAGGCAAGCTGAAACTGCTGGATACCGCCAGCAAGCGCGTCGGCGAAATCAGCGGCGTGCCCGAGGTCGATTACGGCGGGCAAGGCGGCTTCGGCGACGTCGTGCTGCACCCCAAATTCGCCAGCAACGGCCTGGTCTATCTCAGCTATGCCGAAAAGGGCGACGGCGATACGCGCGGCGGCGCGGTGGCGCGCGGCAAGCTCACCCTCGATAAGAACGGCGGCGGCGCGTTGTCCGGCGTGAAAGTGATCTGGCGGCAGGTGCCCAAGGTGTCCGGCCGCGGCCATTACGGGCACCGCATCGCGTTCGACAAGGACGGCAAGCTGTGGATCAGCTCCAGCGAGCGGCAGAAATTCGATCCGGCGCAGGACATGAAATCCAACCTGGGCAAGATCGTGCGCCTCAACGACGACGGCTCGGTGCCGGCCGACAACCCGTTCGCGGATCAGGGCGGCGTCGCCGCGCAGGTCTGGTCGCTGGGCCATCGCAATGCGCTGGGCCTGGCGTTCGACGCGCAAGGCCGGCTGTGGGAACACGAAATGGGACCCAAGGGCGGCGACGAGTTGAACTTGATCGAGCGCGGTTCGAACTACGGTTATCCGATCGTCTCCAACGGCGACCATTACGACGGCCGCGACATTCCCGATCACGATACGCGTCCCGAATTCAATGCGCCGGAAGTGTTCTGGAACCCGGTGATCTCGCCGGCCGGCTTCATCATCTATTCCGGCGATCTGTTTCCGGATTGGAAGGGGGACGGCTTCATCGGCGGGCTTTCGTCGCAGGCGCTGATCCGCATCGAGTTCGACGGCGTCAAGGCGCGCGAAGCGGCGCGCTACGACATGGGCAAGCGCATCCGCGAGGTCGAGCAAGGCCCCGACGGCGCGATCTGGCTGCTGGAGGACGAAGGCGGCGCACGCCTGCTGAAGCTGACGCCACCGGCACCTGCGAAAACCTGACCATCCGCCTTCGCTCCAAAAGCCGTCGTCCTGGCGCACGCTGGGATGCGCCTTGCTCTTGTCTCTGTAGAGCGAAGCTCACTCCGCTGCCTTTGCCTTGCTCTGGCTTTGCAGAGCGGGTCTGGACCGCTGCCCTTGCTCCCGCTCTGTAGAGCAGAGCTTGCTCCGCTGCTCTTGCTCTTAGGCCGTTGCTCTTAGGCCGTTGCTATTAGGCCGTTGCTCTTAGGCCGTTGCTATTAGGCCGTTGCTCTTAGGCCGTTGCTCTTAGGCCGTTGCTCTTAGGCCATTGCTCTTAGGCCGTCATCCCAGCGAACGCTGGGATCCATCTTGCTCTTGCTCTTGCCCTTAAGCCGTCATCCCGGCGAAGGCCGGGATCCAGGCTCGCGTGCTTGTGGGCCTCGCTGCGACTCGCACCATGGACAAAGGCTTCCGGCTGCGCCGGGTCACTTTCTTTGTTGGCCCAAAGAAAGTAACCCAAGAAAGGGCCTGAACTGCGGTGCGATGCGTCGCACCTGAAAGTCAGCCAGCGGCCCGGCTTTCGTCGCAGGTGACCTTCTTACGCAGGTACTAGATTTTGATTCGCAGTCTATGGGTGACGTGGCTTTTGCGGAGTTGCGCTAAGGAGGCGTTCTGATCGATCGCCTCGAATCCAAATGTCGAAGCGACGGAGGAATCCCGAGGGCCGGCGATAAGTGGACAAGAACACGGGGGGTAGCCCCATCGCTGGGATCCCATCCAAAGGCCCTTATTTTTGGTGACTTCTCTTTTTTGGGCCCCACAAAAAGAAAGTCACTCGGCCGCGGTTTGAGCGGACGAAACCCCGGCCTGGAAGGCCGGCAGGTCGCCAGAACCCCAACAGCCAAGGCAGCGGGGTAAGCCCCGCTCTACACAGAGCAAAGCGAAGGCGTTGGATCATCGTCTTCGAGCCCGCTACTTGGCCGGCGTTTCCTTGCGCCCCATCGCAACCAGATACCGATCGTGCAATACCTGCACCTTGACGACATACGCCTGGGTCTCCGCATACGGCGGCACGCCGCCGTAGCGCGTCACCGCGCCGATGCCGGCGTTGTAGGCGGCCGCGACCAGCACCAAGTCGTCCTTGTAGCGCCGCTTGAGCGATTTCAGATGGCGCGCGCCGGCGCCGATCGATTCGGACGACGAGAACGGGTCCTTCACTCCGTATTCCTTGATCACCTCGGGCATAAGCTGCATTACGCCCTGCGCGCCTTTGGGCGATACCGCTTTCGCATCGAAGCCGCTTTCGGCGTGGGCGAAGGCGCGCAGCCAAGCATCGTCGACGCCGGTCGCCTTGGCCGCGGCCTTGAACTCCTTGGCGAAGACCTTCAACTGCGGTTTGCCGATCCTGCCCAAACCCTCGTGCGCCGGCGAACCGGGTGGCGTTTTCACTGTGAACTTCAGGTAGATCTTGGAGCCGGGCAGATTGCGCGTGCTGTAGACGGTCTTTCCGTCCTGCTGGCGCTCGTACAGCGTGCCGTTGATCACGCCCATCTCGCCCCACAGGTTGGGCAGCTTGGCGGCATCGTCGTCGATCTTCTTGGCGACGCATTTCGAACCCGGCTCCGGCGCCGTCGCCAAGCTGACGGTGCCGTTGCGCACGCAGCGGTACACCGTGCGCGCCTGCGCATCCGGCGCGCCGGACAGCAATGCGGCGCAAAGCAGGCAGAACGCGATGGCGGAGCGGACGGGCATGGCCGGCGGATTGTAATCGGGCGGCGCCGGGCCGCCCGTCAAGCGGTCGCGGGGTTCAGGGGCGGTTGCGTCAGAAAGCGCGGCTGATGGTGAAGGTGCCGAACGAAGGCCGCGACCGCTGGCCGTCGAATTCGCGGGTGCGGTAGTAGCGCGCGAAAGCGAACTTCCAACGGTTGTAGGTCATCGCCATGCCTATCGCGGCTTCGCCGACGAAAGGCTTCTTGTCGACGCTGTGGCTGTCGCGGAAGGTATTGCCGTCGAGCGTGATGTCGTGCAGCACCCAACGCGCGTCCGTGGCCAGGAAGGCGTGCCAGGTCCAGCCATGCATCACCCGGTAGCTTTCGGTCGGCGCGGTATTGTCGCCGGCCGGGCGCACCGGGCTGGAACCGAAATCGTCGGGCAGCCGGAAACCCAGCCGCAGTTCGGTGCCGGCATTGGCGTGCGTCTGGAAATTGCCGACCGCTCCGCCCCAATGATTGATCGCATCCCACTGCAGGCCGCGGTCGCCGATGGTGTGCCGGGCATAACGCTGCGAACGTTCGTGGAGCAGCATCGCCACCGGCTCGTTGCGCAACTGGTGGTCCCAGCCGCGGAATTTCTCCGAACCGATGAGTCCATGGATGAAGTCCTGGCTCTGCTTGCCGTACGCATCCGGGCCGACCAGGCCGAACACCAACTGCGTGGTGCGCAAGCGGTCGCCTTTGCGCGCGTTGTAGCCGAAGCTGGCCAATAAAGCGCCGGCATATGGGCGGTCTTCGACGATCAGGTCGCTGCGCGCGGGGTCGGCCGGCGTGAAGATGCCCTGCCCGACTTTCACCACCATGTTCTGCTGATCGAAACCGGACGGCTGTATCCGCGCCAGATAGCGGTTCAACCAGCGCGCCATCGCGGGCAGGCAGGTATCGTCGGTGTAATCCTTCAGGTTGGGCGACACCAGGCTGAGCAGGATGCCGCTGCTGTAGCCCTGGTCCTGGCGCGCGAACAGATCGTTGTCGATGCGCAGGTTGACCACCGGCGGGAATCTTTCGCTCGAGGTTTCCGTGCAGCGCTCGCCGGCGCGCGCCGCGCCAGCCCAGCCGCAAGCGAGCAGCATCGCCACGAACGCGCAGGCTAAACGGTATCCACCCGTTTCCATGGCCTTTCGCGTTGGGCCGGCGATGTGCGTCATGCGTTTCGGAGCGTTCCGCGGATGCGTAATGCCTGCAAGGGTTGGGCCTCAGGCCGCCGCTAAGAACCGATCGCGGTGGAATGCCGTGTTCCATCCTTGCGCACGCCGCGAGCGCCCCGAGCGCACGAATCGGATAGGCTGCATGGGCTGCGGCTGCGATCCTGTCGATCCAGTCCGCAACGGCGGCACTCCACAGGAGCCAGGCATGACCCACGCATTGCAAGACAAAGTCGCCATCGTCACCGGCGCGAGTTCGGGCATAGGCCGCGCCACCGCGAAGCTGTTCGCTCGCGAAGGCGCCAGCCTGGTGGTCGCGGCACGCAGTGCGCAGCCGTTACGCGACTTGGTGGCGGAAATCGCCGCCGATGGCGGCCGCGCGACCGCGTGCATCGGCGATGTGCGCGACGAGGATTTCGCCCGGCGCATGGTCGACACCGCGCGCGAGGCCTACGGCGGGCTGGACATCGCCTTCAACAATGCCGGCGCGCTGGGCCAGATGGCGCCCACGCCGCAAGTGACGCGCGAGGGTTGGAACGAGGCGATCGAGAGCAACCTGACGGCCGCCTTCCTGTGCGCGAAACACCAGTTGCCGGCGATGGTCGAGCGCGGCGGCGGTTCGTTGATCTTCACGTCCTCGTTCGTCGGCCACACCGCCTCGTTTCCGGGCGTCGCGGCTTACGCGGCGAGCAAGGCGGGCCTGATCGGGTTGACGCAAACGCTGGCCGTCGAATTCGGCGCGCAGGGCGTGCGCGTCAACGCGCTGTTGCCCGGCGCGACCGATACACCGATGTACCGCGAGATGATCGACACGCCGCAGGCGCGGGAATTCATCGCCAGCCTGTATGCGCTCAAGCGCATCGCCACGCCGGAGGAAATGGCGCGTTCGGTGCTCTATCTGGCCTCGGACGCATCCACGTTCACCACCGGCACGGCGTTCGCCGTGGAAGGCGGTGTGTCGATCAACCGCAGTTAGGCCGCCGCAGGCAGCTCTCGCGCATCAATTCGGCGGCGACGGCAGCGTCACGCCCTCGGCAGGCACCAGCGAAATGGTCACCGGTGCGCCCGGATTGTGGCTGCGGATCTCGAAGGCCGTCGCGTCGAGCTTGAGGATGTCGGTGGGATAGGAAATGCCCTCTTCGATCATCGTCAGCGCGCCGTTCTCGTAGGTCCATTTGCCGTAACCCGGCGCGCCGCCCTCGGCTTCGATCACCAGCGTGCCGTCGGCGAGGAAGCTGTAGCGCGTTCCCGGCGCCGCGGCGGACGAGGTCTTCACCTCCCAGACCTTGCCGACGAATGCGGGCACGTCCGCTGGCGGCGGCGCAGTTTCGGTCGCGGCTTGCGGCGCGGCGGGCGCCGGTTCCGCGGCCGGCGTCTGAGCGGCGGGCGGCGCGGCGGCGGGTTCGGGCGAGGCGGGCTTGTCGTCGCATGCGGCCAGGCACAGGACAGCGGCGATCGTCGTCAGGCGTAGCGTCTGGTTCATGTCGTTACCTCGGGTCGGGTTAGCCGGGTTGGATGGCGACAACTTTCACATCCGCTTGCTTGCAAGCATTGTCCTTGCAGATGCCGTTCAACCATACCTGGCCGCTGCCGAACATCACGCCTTTGTAATTGACGAACAGGTCCGAATACTTCTGCCGGGTCACGACGTCGGCGATCGCGGGCGTCACGATCTTGTCGTACTGCGCAGCGAATGCTGCCGAGTCCTTGATCGTGGCTTTCTTGCCGTCGATCGTGGCCACGAGCGGGTATTGCACCAGGGCCGCTACAGCCGCCGCATCCTTGGCCGCGACCGCGCGCTGCAATTCATCGAATGCCGCGCGATAACGGATGTGGTCGCCCAGCGCATCGTCGATGGCGTCGTCGACGGCCTTGTCCGCCGCGGGATCCGTCGCGGGATCCGTCGTCACAGACGACGCGGCCGCGTCGTGCGCAGGCGGGGTTGCGGCATTCTCGGCAGCGGGTACGGATGCCGTTGCGGCGTTCGCCGGCGCCGGCTCGGCCGCGGGTGCCGCGGCCTTTGTCGGCGTGTCGCCCGCTTCCGGCACGGGAGGCGCTAGCTTGTCGCAACCCGATAACAGCATCGCGATGACGGCCGCGCAGATCAGTTTGTTCATCGCATTACTCCCTGTCCGAGCGTGCGTGGCTTCAGCCCGCTATCTCGACGCCATCGGCGACGATACGGAATTCGACTTCGGACACCGGCAGGCCGTTCTTGCTCTCCTCCTGCATATGTTTAACCGCTTCTGGCGACAACTGGTTGCGCGACAGCACGCCGTAGACTTCTGCCTTGCCGGACGCATCCTTGGGCACCACGAACTTGTGGTCGCGCATCATCACGCGGGCGCTTTGGCCCTCGTCCTCCAGCACCATCCAACAGCTTCCTTCTGGCAGACCTCCACGATGCGCCCGCTGTAGCGCTGCGGCTTGCCGGCATAACGCTCATGCGCGGCCACGGCCTCGGAAATCGGGACTGCTTCGCCTTGCGGAATGGCTTGGCCGTATTGCTTGGCGTCGCCAGCGTGGGCGATTGCGGCGGCCGCGAACAGGGCGGCGGCGAGGAAGGCGCGCATGGTGTTTCCCTTCGCATGGTGGACTCGGCCGCATCATACCGCGCCGGGGCCGTGCTGAATTATTCAGCCGGCCGCCGTGTCCTCGCGCCGCTATCACGCCGCTATCGCGCGTGGATAACGGCGTTTCATGCACGCTCCGCATGCAGGCCGACGGCCTGCGCGTCCTTCCCCCGATTTAAAGGAATTCGAGCCATGGGCAACAACCAGAATCCGAACCAGCCGCAAAACCCCAACCAGGACCGGCAGAATCAGATACAGGATCCGTCGCAGCAGAACCAGGGCCGCGACCGCGACGATCAGAACAAGACCGACAAGTCCCAGGGGTCGGTGGAAGAAGAGGAAGAATAGGTCGTCGTGACCGCAGCGATGCACTGAAGCGCCCTTCGTGGGCGCTTCTTGTTTTTCGGCCTTCGCCGAGCCTTCTCCCGACGTGAACGCAGGAACGTCTAGGCTGGTGCGAAAAATCCGTGACTACGAGGTGAAGGATGCCGGTCAAGAAAAAGGCAGCTTCGGCGAAGGCCCGAACTGCGACGAAAACGGTAGCGAAACAGCGCGCCATCCAGGACCGCGCGGACAAGATCGCCAAAAAATCAACGGGAAAGAAGGCGACTAAGAAGGCCGTTCAAACTGGCACGCGCCGGCAGCCGCAGAACCCGCTGCCCCGACAGCATCTGCAAAAGCCGGGCAACGAGCATGCGCTCGAGGTCCAGCCCCGCTTCCTCGCACCGGACTATATCGGCAGCGGCAAACTGGAAGGCATGGCGGCGATCGTGACCGGCGGCGATTCCGGCATCGGCCGCGCAGTGGCGGTGCTGTTCGCCCGCGAGGGCGCAGATGTGGCCGTGCTCTACCTCGACGAGCACGAAGACGCTGAAACCACGCGCCGGCACGTGCTGGACGAAGGCCGCCGGTGCGTCGCGATCGCGGGCGACGTGAAAGATCCCAAGTTCTGCGAAAAGGCCGTGCGCGAAACCGTGCGCGCCTTCGGCAGGCTCGACGTCCTGGTCAACAACGCCGCTTTCCAGCAACACGTCGAAAAGCTCGAAGACCTCAGCGAGCAGCACCTGCAGGAGACGCTGCAGACCAACATCGGCGGCTACTTCCACATGGCGCGCGCGGCGCTGCCGCACCTGGGCAACGGCGCCAGCATCATCAATACCGGATCGGAAACGGGCATCTTCGGCAGCAAGCACCTGCTCGACTATTCGGCCACCAAGGGCGCGATCCATGCGTTCACCAAAGCCTTGGCGAGCAATCTGCTCGAGCGCGGCATACGCGTCAACGCGGTCGCCCCCGGGCCGGTGTGGACGCCGCTGAATCCGGCCGACAAGCCGGCCAAGGACGTGGCCAAGTTCGGCCAGGACAGCGACATGGGCCGCCCGGCGCAGCCCGAGGAAATTTCGCCCGCTTACGTGTTCCTCGCTTCGCCGGTGACGGCTTCCTACATCAGCGGCATCGTGCTGCCGGTGATGGGCGGGCCGCGCGGCTGATATCACTCCACTCCCGCACCAGGAGGCTTCCATGGCGACCTGCGACGTTTGCGGCAACGACTACGACAAATCCTTCCAGATCGTGCAAGGCGACCGCAAGGGCACCTTCGACTCTTTCGAATGCGCGATCCACGCTTTCGCGCCGCGCTGCGCGCATTGCGGCTGCAGCATCATCGGCCATGGCGCCGAGCATGCGGATAAATTCTACTGCTGCGCGCATTGCGCCAAGAAATCGGGCGTGGTCGGCATCGACGACCGGGTCTAGCGCGCGGCGTTCCCCGCGGCGCGCGCGGGCTGCTGTTGTTTGCGTTCCTCCACCTTGGCCTTGGCGGCCTGCCCGCGCGCGCCTACGACCATCTCGGTGAGCCACTTGATCAACGTCGCGGTGTAGTCCTGCTGCGCCAGCTTGTCGCTGAGGCCGTGGTCGGCGCCCGAAATCAGGCGCGAGGTGAGCGAGTGCGCGTGCGAGAACGCCCTGCGGTAGTTCTCGATGACCTGGTGCGGCACGATGACGTCGTGTTCGGCTTCCACGATCAGCACGTCGCCGAGGTACTGCGACGCCGCCCGCAGGGCCTTGTTCTGTTCGGGCGCTATCTCGCGGCGCCGGTACCCCGGCAGATCCGGATCGGCATGCAGCTTGCGTTTCGGAAGGCTCCAGTCCTGATCCTTGTACAGCGCCGGCGAACGCAGGGCCAGCCAGCGCACCGGCCGCAACGAGGCCAGTATCGACGCCAGATATCCGCCGTAGCTGATGCCGACTACCGCGATCGCCGTATCGTCGACGTTCGCCTGCCCAGCCAACCAATCGTAGGCGGCGACCAGATCACGCAGGTTCAATTCGCGGCTGACCGTTTCCCATTGCGCAGCCGTGCTCTCGTGGCCGCGCAAGTCGAACGTCAGGCACACGCAGCCCAGCCCCGCGGCCTCGCGCGCGCGCGCCAGGTCGTGCTGCTGGCTGCCGCCCCAGCCATGCACGAACAGCACCGCCGGGTGCCTGCGCGTCGGCGACAGCAGGCTGCCCTGCACCGCTTCGTCGTCGACGCGTATTTCGATGTTCTCAAGCCGTATGTCCATGCTTGCGCACCAATGCGTACTTCAGGATCGGGCCGCTCCGGCTGTGCGGGTCGTGAAAATGCACCTGCGCTCGCGGCGGCGGCGTCTCAGGACGATGCGACTCGTGCGTGGAAGCCGATACCCAGGCCAAACCGGGATCCTTCGACAAAGCTTCTACGGCCGCCAACTCCGCCGGCGTCGCGCCCCCGATCCGCCACGACTGCTCGAGCACACCGCGATGGCGCCGGCCGCGGCTGTCGCTGCCGGCGATCACGTCGTAGTTGCGGCGTGAGGCGAAAAACGCCGGGAATTCTTCCGATATCGCCCGGTCGTAGCCGGCGGCGCACTCGATCGCGGCATGCGTGGCGCCGTCCAGCGGCAGGCGCGCAAGTTCGGCGAAGCCGCCGCGCAAGACCACGAGTTCCGTGCCGCCGTACACTTCTTGTCCGTCGCGATCCTGCACCGACAACTGGGTGCCGTAATAGGCGAACGGCATGCCCGACAGGCGCAATGCGCCGACGCTGTACGTCCGCGATTCCGGCAGGTCGAGCTCCACGACGACGCCATGTTCGCGCAGCTCGTCGGGGTCGATGGCGTCCAGCGCCGCGTCCAGCGCTTGCGGATCGCCAGCCACCGCCTGGCCCGCGCCGCCGACGCCAAGCGCTGCCTTTATCCGCACCTGCCCGAGCGCGAGCAACCGCCGGCCCGCATGCCGCGCTTCGCCCGCATCGAAAGCGGAGAATCCCGGCAGCACCGCCCCGCCCAATCGCTGCGCCAGCATCGGCGACCAGCCGCGGGGCGCCGCGGCATCCGCCGCCGGCAACGGATGGCTGATGATCTTGTTGGCCAGGAATGCGTAAGGCACCACGCCGCCGAACAGGTCGTCGTGATCGCGGACGCCGATCCGCGTCGCGTCGTCATGCAGCAAAGTGCAGTCGGGAACGAAGTAGGGCCTACCACCGTAATCCGAATCCGGGTCGAATTCGCCCGCATAGACGCTGCCGTGCAGCACGGCGATGCGTTCGGCCATCGCGATGCGGGTGAGATGGTCGTGGCCTTGCCGATCGACGTCGGGATCCGCGACCAGCAGCACTACCGGCCTGGCGCCTGGCGAATGCTTGTCCATGCCCACGCGATACTCCGGCAGCGCCGATCATGCCGCTGTGAAACGGTTCACGCTGCGGCCACCGCTGCGATGCTCTGCTGCCGGGACCGAACACGTCCGCCGACGCCATGCCGCACGCCTCCGCACTGCTGATCATCGACATGATCAATCCTTTCGATTTCGACGGCGCGCCTGCGCTGATGCGGGCCGCATTGCCCGCAGCGAAACGGATCGCCGCGCTCAAGGCCAGGTTGAAAGCCGCAGGCGCGCCCACGCTCTACGTCAACGACAACTTCACCCGCTGGCAATCCGATTTCCGGCAACTGGTGGCGATCTGCAGCCAGCCGGATGCGTATGGCGCCGCCATCGCTGCGTTGCTGGCGCCGGAGCACAACGATTATTTCGTGCTCAAGCCGCGCCATTCGGCCTTTTTCGCCACGCCGCTGCGCCTGTTGCTGGAGCAACTGGCCGTGCGGCGATTGATAGTCACGGGCATCGCCGGGGATTCCTGCATCCTGGCGACGGCCGTGGACGCGCACATGAACGGTTTCGAGTTGTCCGTGCCGCAGGATTGCATCGCCTCGCAAACGCCGGCGCGCAACAAGCAGGCGATAGCCGTCATGAAATCCGCGCTGCATGCCGACGTCCGCAGCGCGCGTTCGCTGCGGACCTGATCCGTCGCCGGAACTACAGTAGTTTGCTGCGCGCCTGCTCGGCGCGCGACGCGCCGATCGCGGACTCGACGTGCTTGACTTCTTCCGGCGGCGGCAGCACCGCCGGGAAGCCCAGCGACTGGATCCAGAGTTCGCGGGTCCATCCGGTGGTGTGGTACAGGTGATGGTCCTCATCCTTCTCGACCGCTTCGAACGCGGCTTGCAGCACCTTCGCTTCCGGTCCGGTGCCGTGCTGGGCGACATGCCCTATCAGATGCCAGTTCATGTGGTCCTTGGTCTCGGCGAGCACCACGCATTCGCCGGCGACCAGTTCCGCTGCGGCGGCGTCCGCATTCTTGCGCGCCATCTGGATGGCGGCCACCAGCGACTGGCCCTGGTGCGCGACCACCGCCCGCCCCGGGCTCTGTTCTTCCGGATCGATGCCGAGTTCGGAGAATACGTTCAACAGCACTTTTTCGTGGGTGCGCGTCTCCTCCAGGTATTCCTGCCATTCCTTCTTCAGATCGTCGTTGACCGCGGACTTGATCGCGTTCTCGTAGACTTGGATGCCGCCGCGCTCGGTTTCCAGCGCCTGCAGCAGGAGTTCGCGCAGCTGCGCCGTATCGTATTCGATCTTTCTGGCCATGATGGTTGTCTCCTGGATGTAGGGACGACTTTCGGCCATTCCCTGTCGGCGCGCAGTGAAGCGCGCTTGATGATTTCGTAAAAACCGGATGCTGAACTGTTAAGGGAACGTGCGCGATGGCGCGACGGATCAAGTGCCTGTTTGCGAATGCGGCGCGGCCACTGGTTTCGACTGCGGCGATTTGTCCTGGCGCAAGAAGATCGACAGCAATACCAGGGTCAACACGGACAGGAATTCGCTCTGCCAGTTCTGGAAGGATTCGAACCAGAACTGCGCCTCCCCAAGATACGACCATGCACCGGGTGGAATTTCGCCCTTGCCTACCGCCTCCTCGGAGAACTGGCGCCAACTGCCCAACCAGTGCGCGACGAAGGCGGCCGCGAACAGCAGCAGCAGTGCGCCGGACAGCGAATGCGCGTAGAGCCTGCGCCACCATCCGCCGGCGCGCACCGGCCACGGCGGCGGGCCTGGGTCGATCTTCTCTTTTTCTTCATGCATGGGCCGCGATTCGGCCGAACCCCGCTGCCGCAGCCGCACCGTCAGCAGCACGTATAGCCCCATCTGCAGGAATTCGCTTTCCCAGTTCTCGAACGTGGCCGACAGGAACTGGCCCTGACCCAGGTATTGCAACGGCGACACCGGCGCCATGCCGCGTTCGATGCGCTCGTCGTTCAGCACGCTGAAGCCGCTGACCAGTTGTCCGCAGAAGCTCGCAGCGAACATTATCAGCAACACCACCGAAAGGCCGTTGCTGCGCAGGAAACCCGAATTCATGACGCGCTCCTCGGTGCCGAAAGCACCTGCAGGAGGCTAGCCTCGGCGATGTGAATACCTAGTCTGGCCGCAGGTGCGGTCTTCACGTCGCATTTTCGGAATTGCGAGCAGATTTAGAATCCTCTGCAGGGGACTACGGATATGAGCCAGCAAGACCGCAAAGATCCCGCCATCGACCGCGACAAGCACTGCCCGCCGGAAACCGAACAGCAACGCAGGGAACGAAAGCGCCACGAGAGCGAAAACCAGGACGAGGCGCTCGAGGAAACGTTCCCCGCCAGCGACCCGGTGTCGCCTTTCGTGCCGGCCAAAGCGCCCGACTGAATCGCCCGGTCCGCATCCGCGTCCGCGCAACGCGTAGTTGGTGGCGCGCCTGGGCCGCCGTCGCGACGCGAGCGTCGGCGCAGCGTTTTTCCATACCGCAAACAATGTCCCGTGCACGGGACATTCCGTCCCCCGATCCGCCTCTTTCTCCGCGCGGATGCGCACCCACTTCATGTCCTGCAGCGATGGCTGTCCAGGCGCAGTGCCGGGGCCCATCGCGAGGACGGCGCCGCGTCCTTCCCCCGCGTCGGCGCCGTCCTTTGCAGGAGTCATACGCATCATGAAGAAGATCAAGATACTGTCCCGCACCCTGTTGGCCGTTGTGCTCGGCGCCGGCGCTTTCGGCGCGCAGGCGGCCGAGAATCCCGGGTTCTACGTCGGCGCCGGCGCCGGCCAATCCTTCGTCGACGAATCCGATTACGACGACGAGGACACCGCGTTCTCGGTATTCGGCGGTTATCAGTTCAACCGCTATTTCGGCCTGGAAGCCGGCTATGCGGATTTCGGCGAGCTCGAGCCCGAAGGCGCGGGCCGCGCGCTCGAAGCCAACAGCGCCTACCTGACCGCGGTCGGCACCGTACCGTTCACCGACAAATTTTCCGGCTACGCCAAGGCCGGTTTCCACCGCTGGGACCTGGACACCGCGATCCCGAGCCTGACCAGCACCCGCGACGACAGCGGCAGCGATCCGACTTACGGCCTGGGCCTGCAATATCGCTTCAGCGACAAGGTCGCGTTGCGCACCGAGTACAGCCGCTTCGAGGTCGAAGACATCGACCTGGATCTGGCGCAGGTGCAAGTGCGCTTCGATTTCTGATCCTTGCCGCAACCGAAAAAGAAAACCGCCGGCGATCTGCCGGCGGCTTTTTTCATGCCCATCTGCCGAGATGCGGCCTCAGCTCAACCAACCTCGCGCCGCGGCCTTGCCGGAATAGCGCCACAGCAACAGCGCGATCACCAGCACGACGACCGGCATGATCAAGCCTGCCGCGCCGTACACCGCCCAAGCCGGCGTCGCCGCGAATGCGCCCGCCATCTGCACCACGACGGCGATCAGCGAGATCAGGAACAGGGCTACCGCCCATTTCTTCTTGATCAACAGCCCGATGGCGCCGAGGACGCCGCTGACCACGGCGACGCCGAAGGCGATGTTGAGCCAGCCCGGCGTGCCTTCGTAGACCTGGCGTTGTTCGGGCGTCATCGTCGCCAGTTGCTCCGGCGACATGTTGACCTGCAGATAGAACATCGCCAGGCCCAGCAGGTTCCATAGCAGCGCGGCGACGGCGATCACCCAGAAGCTCGTCGGACGTGCGGTTGCGGCGGTTGCGTTCATGCTTGCTCCCTCCCCAGGGTTAGGTTTCCAACGCCGGCAAGGGTACGCCGATTCGGACGGATGGTTTGCCGCGCTGCAACAGCGGTCCGCCGGCGTCACTCCCACTCGTCTTTATAGACGAACTTGGGCATGTCCCAGTGGTAGCGGATCGCCAGCATGCGCAGCGCGAAGCCGATCGACATCGCACCCACCATCGCCGCCTCGTGCGGTACGCCCAGGTCCTGCGAACCCAGGTACAGCAGGCCGGTGAGCAGCGAGATGCTGGCGTAGAGTTCCTTCTGGAACAGCAGCGGCACCTGTCCGCACAGCACGTCGCGCAGCACGCCGCCGAAGGTGCCGGTGATCACGCCGATCACCACGACGATGAAGAACGGCACGCCCACCGACACCGCGATGTTGCAGCCGATCACGGTGAACACCACCAGCCCCAATGCGTCGAGCGTCAGGAACACATGACGCAGCCGCTTCATGAACGGCGCCAGCAATCCCGTCGCCAGCGCCGCGCAAATCGTCACGATCAGGTAGCTCGGATGCTCGATCCAGGCCAGCGGATGGTGCCCGAGCAGCACGTCGCGCACCGTGCCCCCGCCCAGCGCGGTGATGCATGCGATCACGCACACGCCGAACCAGTCCATGCTGCGGCGGCCCGCTATCAATGCCGCGCTCATGGCTTCGGCGGTGATCGCCACCAGATAGGCCCAATGCAGCATCGCGACCTCCTATGCGGCCCGGCGCGGCCGTGCGATTGTCCTGCGCGATCGTATCGCTTGTTGCCCGGCAAAACCCGTCCGGCTAATCTGCGCCGCCGGCCCGGAGAAATGCGATGACCGGCGAAATACCGGCGGTACAGGCCGCCGTGCTCGATAAGGCTTTGTCCGTATTGCGCGGCGACCAGCGCTTCGAAGCCGTGCTCGGCGGCGGTTCGCTCGTGCACGGCGGTTTCGACGCCTATTCCGATCTGGATCTGGTGATCGTGGTCCGCCCGGACGACTACGCCGCGATCCTGTCGCAGCGCGCCGCGATCGCGACGAGCATCGGCGGCCTGCTGGCGGCGTTCACCGGCGAACACGTCGGCGAACCGCGCCTGCTGATCTGCCTGTTCGGTCCGCCGCTGGTGCACGTCGATCTCAAGTTCGTCATGGCCGCCGATCTGCTGCGCATCGTCGAACGTCCGCGCATCCTCTGGGAACGCGAGCCCGGGCGCATGTCCGCGGTGCTGGATGCAGCCCATGTGCATTGGCCGGACCCGCCCGCGCAATGGTTCGAGGACCGCATCTGGATCTGGCTGCATTACGGCGCCGCCAAACTGTTGCGCGGCGAGCTGTTCGAAGCGCTGGCCATGCTCTCGTACTTGCGCGAGATGGTGTTGGGTCCGTTGTTGCATCGTCGCGCCGGGCGCCCACAACGCGGCGTGCGCCGCATCGAAAACGATGCCGGCGCGGCGGCGACGCTGCTGAAGACGATGGCCGCGTTGGATGCGGATGCCATCGCAACCGCGCTGATGCATGCGGCGGAGCTGTATGTCGCGCTGCGGCAGGACGACCCTCCGCCTGCCCCCGTGCCGCAGATGCCCGAGGCCTTGCGCGCCTATCTGCAGCGCGGATGAAGGCTCGCGCTGTCTCGGCACGGAAATTTCTGCGAAGAATGCCGGCCGGCGCCGGATTCACGTCGTTGGAACGGTCCGGCTCCTACTTTGCGTCGCTGATCCATCGTCCTCGTTCCAGTTACGAACCTTGGAGACCGCCATGTCCGATCCCATTCGCCCCAAGGCCGACGATTTCGACCCCGAAGTGCTGCGCCTGTTCGACCAGTACGTGCACGGCCTCATCGATCGCCGCGGTTTCCTGGCCGGCGCCGCGCGTTTCGCAGCCGGCGCCGCGGGCGCGGCCGGATTGCTGGCTGCGCTGAGCCCGCAATTCGCGGCGGCGCAGCAGATCAAGCCCGACGATGCGCGGCTGTCGACGAAGTACTTGGAATTCGCCTCGCCCAAGGGCTACGGCAAAGCGCGCGGCTATCTCGCCAAACCCGCCAAGCCGAACGGCGCACTGCCGGTAGTGCTGGTGGCGCACGAGAACCGCGGCCTGAATCCGCACATCGAAGACATCACGCGCCGGCTGGCGCTGGACGGCTTCATCGCTTTCGCGCCGGATGCCTTGTTTCCGCTGGGCGGCTATCCGGGCGACGAGGACGCGGCGCGCGCCGAATTCGCCAAACTCGACCAGGCCAAGACGCGCGAGGATTTCCTCGCCGCTGCGGACATGTTGCGGCATATCGAGGGCGGCAACGGCAAGCTGGGCGCGGTCGGTTTCTGCTGGGGCGGCGGCATGGTCAACTTCCTGGCTACGCGCCTGCCGAACTTGGCCGCCGCCGCACCGTTCTACGGCAACGCCGCGCCGCTGGAGGACGTGCCCAAGATCAAGGCGGAATTGCTGGTCGTGCTGGCCGCCACGGACGAACGCATCAATGCCGCTTGGCCGGACTACGAGAAGGCATTGAAAGCCGCAGGCGTGCGCTACACGCTGTACCAGCCCGCGGGCACGCAGCACGGCTTCAACAACGACACCACGCCGCGCTACGACGAAAAGGCCGCAAAAGAAGCTTGGAGCCGCACTATCGCGTTGTTCGACCGGCGGTTGCGGGGCAAGGGGTAATGCAACGCTATAGCCTGGGCTGGTTTCATCAACCCAGCATCGTGGCAACGCCGTAGCTGGGTTCGCCCTATCAACCCAGCACCGCATCAGAGCGAACTAGTAAGTTAGTAAGGCCACCCAGCCTATGGGTCTCGACACCGTTTGGCTTCTTCCGGAGCAATCCAGAAACCACTTGTATCCGACCCGCAAACATGATGGCATCCCCCGCCAACACCATCACCTTCTTTATTACGCCAGCACCTGACAAGGCATGCGTCCACAGTGTTACAGCGTTTTGCCACTGCAGCAAAAACACACCGCTGGGCGCTCGTACTATTCTCTGGAGGCGCGAAACGACATTCGTTTCCTGACTGCGTACCACGTGTTGGCACGCAACTCGATAGCACGATACACAAGGCACACAAGCAAGCTTTCATTGTGATTCCTTGCCAAATAGCTCTTTCGCATAAGCTTTTGCATCGTCCTCAGCTTTTGAACCAAATGCGGCATAGTCGTCGGCCGCCATTTGCACGTTTGCGGGCATGAAATGTCTGAACTCATGCGCCATGCGATTGGCCTGACGCAACGGGGTGTAGTCGAGGAATATTCCTGGATTTATATATATAAGCCCGTCTTTCGCTTTTGCTGAATAACTAACCTTATGTGCCTTATCAGGGTTTACTTCAATCGCAATCGACCTCATTGAATTGAATACCTCTATTTCATCCTTGTTGCCGCGGGTAGTCAGTTTCTGCCCAAGAGCATTCGCCGCATCGGCCACTTCTTTTAGACTTGATTCCCCAAACTTAGCCTTTGCCGCCGCGTACTCGTCTGAATCGCGACTCAGAATCCGCGGCTTCTCCAAATAGCCACCGGAAGGTGTTTTGGTTCTTTCAGTTACTACAAAATCTATATCGGCGGCAGAGTAAGATCGGGTTGACGTGTCACCCTGCGACAACCAGGATGCTCGTACGGCTTCCGGGACAGCATCGCCCTGCCCACCGCCGCTATCAAGCGATGCCGTGGCATTCGGATACCGCCCCAAGAACGACCGACTGTCCTCCGCTGGCTTGATCCGGCCTTCCTGCGTTGCCGCGTGTGTAGGCACGCTCACCCGATGCGCATGCGTGGGCGTAAGCGCATGCGAGCGCCCGGGCTCGCGTGCGTAGGTGGGCGTGTGCGCGTGAGCCGCCGCCGCCCGCCGGTCGTCCATCCGGTTCATGAACGCCGAGAAGGGCATGAACTCGCCCAGCGTGGCCTTGAAGAACTTCGCCGCCATCACCGGGGCGCCGATGATCATCATGGTCAGGATCACCCCGATCCCGCCCTGCTGCAGCGCCAGGCTCGTCACCCCTTCCGGGTTCGCACCGGTCCAAGTCGCCGTCCAGAAGGCGGCAGCCACCGCGCTGACCATCGGCAAGGTCATTTCCAGCATCACCGCCAGGGTGGCCAGCGAGAACATCGTGCCCAAGCCGTACAGCAGCCAACCGTCGAACAAGGGCCGGGTGCGGCGCCAAATCAGGCACAGCACGAACAGCGGACCCAGGCCGACGAATAGCGACAGCGCGATCTGGAACGTCAGCAGCAACGCTCCGCCCATCAAGGCCGGGCCGCCGATGCCCAAGGTGACCAAGCCCATGTCTCGGGCCTTGGCGGCTTGGATCTCGGCCGTCGACGCCTGGATCCAGTCGATGCTGCTCAGCGCCAGTTGCAGATAACCAAAACTGCGATCGATCTCAGCCAGAACGTCGCCGTCGCCGCCATGCACCACGGCCGCCACGGCGCGCACCAGGTCTGTGCCCAGCCACTCGAACAACGTGGTCCCGCCTAGGGTGGTGCCCATGGCCAGGCCCAGGATGACCACCGCACGCCATGTGTCGGTAAGCCTGGCAGCGGCCGAGGCCGAGACGTTGCCGGTGATGAGCTGATAGCCCTGCCAGGCCAGATGCAGTGTCAGCAGGCCCGAGGCGATGCCGTGGACCCAGGTCAGCATGCGGCTCAGCCAGCCGAAGGCCAGGGCGTCGAATTGGGCCAGCAGGAAATCGTAGACGGTGCGGAAAGCGATGTAGGCGGCGACATCGTCGATCATCTGAAGCCTCGTCCGTTGAGGAGTCTCAACAGACGGAAGCGACGTTAAGAAGTGGCCATCCCAACAAGCCGGCGACTAACCTCCAGCCGGCTTCGGCGCAGGCGGCGGATCGGGCGGCGTCGTGGGTTCCGGCGCGGGCGGCGGCGCGGACTGTTCGCCGGGCGCGGCCGGCAGATAGTACTTCACGCGATCGAAGAAGCGCTTGTAGAAGTCGACGTTCTGCACCGTATTGCTCGCCACGCGCACCAGCGAGGCGCCGCTGCTGCCGACCGGCAGCGACACCGAGCCGATCATGCCGACGCCGACGCTGGCCGAGTTCGAGGTGGTCTTCAACGCATAGCGGTCCTGCACCGCATTGACGAACACGATGGCGTGGCTGTCGTCCTGCGGCACGCAGGTCACGCGCACGTTGAGTTGAGTATGGGTTTCCGCGTCGGGCTGGAAGTTCTTGTTGGCTTCCACCGCATCGGCGCCGGTCTTGGCGATCACGTAACCCTGTCCGAGCAAGGCCCTGCGCGCGGACTCGCAAGCCGCCGCCTGCGAGACTTCGTACGTGCGGGAGTACGTGTCGTCGGCGCCGAACGTTTCGCCCGAGGGCGGCGGCTCCTGCTTGGCGCCGCGCATGCCGCAAGCGGCCAGCAAGCTGGCGATGGTGAGCGCGCGGGCGGCGAAACGGGTACGGGTCATGGCGGGGATCGCAGAACCGGGAAATCCCGAGTCTATCGGCACGCATGTACAGATCGCCTGAATAACACGCTGCGCGGCGCTTCCGGGCCGCCTGCGGCGATTAAAAAGTTCTTAACCCCCGCCCGGCAAGCTCGCCATCGCCTGCCGGCAACGCCCACGGCGCTTTTTCGTATCGCATCGCTGCCGGCCGTCGCCTTCCCTCTCCCAGGAGTCGCCATGCAAGTTTTTCGGATCTTGTTGTGTACCGCCCTGCTCGCGCCCGCAACGCTGCAGGCGCAGGTCGTGCAGAAATCGGACGAGGCTGCTGCCGGTGAACTGCCTTCGCGCTGGAGCCTGGGCCTGGCTGCTGCGGTCCGGCAGAGCGCCTATGCGGGCGAGGACCGCCGCAGCATGGTCTTCCCCAACGTGATCTACGAAGGCGAGCGCTTTTTCTGGCATGGCGGCGCGGCCGGCTATCACTTGACCAAACGCGACGGTTTCGTGTTGGACGGTTTCGTCGCCGCGCGGATGGACGGCATCGACGCGGACGATTTCGGCGTGCGCGAACTCGCGCAGCGCGGCGTCGACCGCCGGCTGCTGGACGACCGCGACGACAGCGCGGACGCCGGCTTCGCGGCGACGTGGAAAGGCGCGGCCGGCGAGTTGGAGCTCGACGTGAGGGCAGACGTCACCGGCACCAGCGAGGGCTACCAGACCTCAGCCCATTACCGCTATCCGTTCCGCTTCGGTGCCACGACGATCACGCCCAGCATCGGCGCCCGATCCCTATCCGCCGATATGGCCGACTACTACTACGGCACGCTGGACGAGGAAATCGCCCGGGGCGTCGTGCGATATCGGCCCGGCAGCGTGGTCGTTCCGGATGCCGGGGTGACGCTGGTCACGGCGTTCGCGCGCAAATGGCTGTTCATCGCCGGCATCGAATACCGCGCCTTGCCCGACGAACTCAAGGACAGTCCGCTGGTGGAGCTGGACGCCGACCATACGGCCACTTTCGTGATCGGCTTTTCGCGCGGATTCTGAGGCGGCAGTACGATCCCCACCGTGCGAGGCGGCAGGAAGTGGCATGCAAGCGGCGCGGTTATTGGCCCTTGCGGCGGCGTTGCGGTGCTTCGATCATCTCCGCTTCGGCCAGAACAGGACAAAACGATGGACATGCGCGTACTCGTCCGCACCGGCCTTTCGTTTTGCCTGCTGAGTGCCGCGTGGCCGCCCTCGCCTGCTGGCGCGCAGCAAAACACCGGTGCATCGCCGCATCACAACCTGCCGTCGGCGAAGCAGAGCGGACAACATGATTTCGATTGGGAAATCGGCGCCTGGAAGACCCATCTGAAGCGCCGCCTGCGGCCCTTGACCGGTTCCGACGAATGGGTCGAGTACCAGGGCACCAGCATCGTCCGCCAAGTCCTGGATGGACGCGCCAATCTGGTGGAACTCGAAGTGCAGGGTCCGGCGGGCCGCATCGAAGGCGTATCGCTGCGCCTGTACGACCCGAAAGCCAAGCTATGGAGCCTGCACTACGCCAGCATCGCCAACGGCGCACTCACACCGCCCGTTATCGGCCGGTTCGAATCGGGACGCGGCGAATTCTTCGCTTCGGACACGCTCGACGGGCGGCCGATACGGGTGAGGTTCGTCATTTCCGACATCACCCCCGACTCGGCGCATTTCGAGCAAGCGTTCTCCGCCGACGGCGGCAAGACCTGGGAAACCAATTGGATCGCCACCGACACGCGGACCGGAGATTGAAGGGCATGCCGATTCCAGCGCAGGTGCGCGCCATCCGCCAGGACGACTTCCCCGCATGGAAACCGTTGTGGGACGGTTACAACGCCTTCTACGGCCGCGCGGGCGAGACCGCGCTCGACGACCGGATCACGCAAACCACCTGGCAGCGCTTCTTCGACGACAGCGAACCGGTCTTCGCGCTGGTCGCCGAAGCGGACGGGAAATTGCTCGGCCTCGTGCATTACCTCTTCCATCGCAGCACCACGCGGATAGAACTCACTTGCTACCTGCAGGATCTGTTCACTGCCGAACCCGAACGCGGGCGCGGCATCGGCCGGAACTTGATCGAAGCGGTGTACCGGCAAGCGAAGGCTGCCGGCATCCGACGCGTCTACTGGCAAACGCAGGAGAACAACACCGTCGGACGTCGGCTTTACGATGACGTGGCCGAATACGAAGGTTTCATCGTCTACAGCCGCGACGGCTGAGGCCTATCGCTAGCGGTCGTCCCGCCGGGATGCCTTTTTGTGGGAGCGGCTTTAGCCACGAGCTTTTCGATCCATCGCGTCTCACGGAAAAAAGCGCGCGGCTAAGCCGCTCCTACGAAAAACGGTCCGCCAGCGCGTCGGTGGCTCCCACCAGCGCATCGACGATCGCCGGATCGGCCGCGCTATGGCCGGCCAGCACGACGCGGAAATCGGCTTCCGGCCAGGCCTTGGCGAGATCGTAGGCGCTTTTCACCGGACAAATGATGTCGTAGCGGCCGTGCACGATGGTCGCGGGAATATGGCGGATGCGCGCCACGTCGCGCAGCAGTTGATCGGTCTCCAGAAAAGCGCCATGGCGGAAGTAATGCGCTTCGGCACGCGCCACGCTGATCGCCACTTGCGGATCTTCGAAGCTGCCCGGCTCCAGCGGATCGTGCACCAACGTCGTGCTGCCGCCCTCCCAGTAACCCCAGGCGCGCGCGGCCGCCAGGCGCACGGCCGGATCGTCGTTGTCCAACCTGCGCCAGTAGGCCTCGATCATGTCGCCGCGCTCGTCGGCCGGAATGTGCGCCAGGTAGTGCTCCCAGCGTTCGGGAAATATCCACGAAGCGCCGCCGTCGGGTTCGTTGAACCAACGCACTTCGCCGGGCCGGCCGAGGAAGATGCCGCGCAGCACCAGGCCGAGCGCGCGTTCCGGATGCTTCTGCGCATAAGCCAGCGCGAGCGTCGAACCCCACGATCCGCCGAACACCACCCAGCGTTCGATGCCCAGATGCTCGCGTATCGTTTCGATATCGGCGACCAGATGCCAGGTCGTGTTGTCGCGCAGCTCCGCATGCGGCGTGGATTTGCCGGCGCCGCGCTGGTCGAACAGCATGATGCGATAGCGCGCCGGATCGAAGAAACGGCGGTGGTAAGGCGACACGCCCGCGCCGGGACCGCCGTGCAGGAAGACGACGGGCAGCCCGTCCGGATTGCCGCACTCCTCGACATGCAGCTCGTGCAGGGCGTCGACGCGCAAACGCTGCGTGCGATAAGGCTCGATTTCGGGGTACAGCTCGCGCATGGTCGAGTCTTCGGGGAATTACGCGAGCATAGCCTTAGTCGCGAACCGGGACTACCCGCGCTCCAGCGAAGCCATGTCGATCACGAAACGATAGCGCACGTCGTTCTTCAGCAGGCGTTCGTAGGCCTCGTTGACCTGCTGGATCGGCACCATCTCCACATCGCTGACGATGCCGTGCTCGGCGCAGAAATCCATCATCTCCTGGGTCTCGGCCATGCCGCCGATCGCCGAGCCGGAGATGCGCTTGCGGCCGAACATCAGGTTGACGCCGCGCAGCGCCGGCTCGAGTTCGGTCAACGCGCCCACCAGCACCATGGTGGCGTCGCGCTTGAGCAGCGCGACATAGGGATTGACGTCGTGGCCGACCGGGATGGTGTTGAGCAGGAAGTCGAAGCTGCCGGCGTGCGCGGCCATCGCGTCCTTGTCGCGCGAGACCAATACTTCGTCGGCGCCCAGGCGCTTGGCATCCTGGCCTTTGTCCGGCGTGCTGGTGATCATCACCACGTGCGCGCCCATCGCCTTGGCGAATTTGACGCCCATGTGACCCAAGCCGCCCAGGCCGATCACGCCCACCTTCTGTCCCGGGCCCACCTGCCAGTGGCGCAGCGGCGAATACGTGGTGATGCCTGCGCACAGCAGCGGCGCGACGGCCTTCAGGTCGAGCTTGGGCGACACCTTCACCACGAATCGCTCTTCGACGACGATGTGGTCGGAATAGCCGCCGAACGCCAATTCCTCGCTGTTGCGCAGCTTGCTGTTGTAGGTCCAGGTGGCGCCTTCGGCGCAGTACTGCTCCAGGTCCGCATTGCAATGCTCGCAATGCCGGCAGGAATCGACCATGCAGCCGACGCCGGCGTAATCGCCGACCTTGAACTTCGTGACCTGCGCGCCGACTTCGGCCACGCGGCCGATGATCTCGTGGCCGGGCACCATGGGGTACAGCGCGCCGCTCCAATGGTCGCGCGCCTGGTGCAGGTCGGAATGGCAGATGCCGCTGTACAGGATTTCGATGCGCACATCGTTCGGCCCGGGGCTGCGGCGTTCGAACGTGAAAGGAGCCAGCGGAGAATGCGCGTCTTGCGCGGCGTAACCGTGAGCCAGAGACATGGGGATATTACCTTGCGCGTGGGGATCGCCAGACGATAGACCATGGCGTTTGCGGCGTCATTGCACGATCGTCCGGACCTGCGGCATGGCATCGCAGGATCGGGCAAGCGGCACGGCGCTCTGGACATCGCCTGCACGCCAGCGCGCGCACAATCGCCGCACTTCCATCGTCAGGAGCGGCCCATGGAACTCAAGCGCGGCAGACTGATCGATCACCTGCATCTGCATGCCAAAGACCTCGACGCCAGCCGGCGGTTCTACGAGGCCGTGCTGAGCACGCTCGGCATCCCGGTGACGGCGGGCGACGGCCATTTCTACGCCGACGAACTCTGGGTGGACCGCGGCGAGCCGTCTACCCGCGTGCATTTCGCCTTCCAGGCCCTGGACCGCGCCACGGTGGAACGCTTCCACCGCGACGGCCTCGCCGCCGGCGGCCGCGACAACGGTCCGCCCGGCGAACGCGACTACCACCCCGGCTATTACGCCGCCTTCCTGCTGGATCCGGACGGCAACAACGTCGAAGCCGTTTACCACGGCCCCGCGAAACGGTCGGCCGATGCCGTGACCGTCGCCTGGTAACGCGGCGCGGGGGGCTTACGACCCGTCTCCACGCATGCGGCAAACGTGCGGGGCGCAGGTTACATTTGGCGCCGCCGCAACGCCGAGGCTCCGTTCTTTGATCGCACGATTCGCCCGTACGATGGCGCCGATATGGAAACGGATCGCGATCTACGGCCTGCTGCTGGCCGTAGCTGCGATCGGGTTGCAATGGCTCGACTACCAGCGCCTGGCGCGCACGCACTGGGACGATATCTACGCGCTCTGCATCGCCCTTGCCTTCCTCGGCCTGGGCGTATTCGTCGGTGCACGGGCGTTCGCCGGTGCGCGCAAGCCGCCGGCGTTCGACGGCAACCCGAAGGCGCAGGCGGCATTGGGGATCAGCGCGCGCGAACTGGCGGTGCTGCAGGAAATCGTCGCCGGCCGCTCCAACAAGGAGATCGCGGGCCGCCTGCACATCGCGCCGAGCACGGTCAAAACCCATGTCGCCCGGCTCTACGAAAAGCTCGGCGCCAAACGCCGCACCGATGCGGTCAACCGAGCCCGCGAACTGGGCCTGGTCCCCTGATCCGCCGCCCGCCGATCGGCCGATCGCACCAAAATCATCCTTTCGGCCGATTGCCGGAACCGCTTCGATCCCCGCCAATGGGCGCTCCCAACCCGAGGAGGCTATCCATGCTGCGCAAGATCCTGTCTTACGGCACCGTCTCCGGCCTCATCGTCGGTGGCGCGCTGTCCGTCATCGTCCTGACCCTGGGCGACCAGATGGGTCACGGCGCCATCGGCATGCTGGTCGGTTATCTGACCATGCTGGTCGGGCTGAGTCTGGTGTTCGTGGCGATCAAGCGCCACCGCGACGTGGACCTGGGCGGCGTGATCCGTTTCTGGCCCGCGTTCGGGCTGGGCCTGGGCGTAAGCTTCGTCGCCAGCCTGTTCTACGTGATCGCGTGGGAATCGGCGCTGGCCATCACCGGCATGGATTTCGCCGGCACTTATGCCAGCGCGGTGATCGAACGGCAGAAGGCCGCCGGCGTCAGCGGCGAAGCCCTCGCCAAACTCGTCGCGGACATGGAGAGCTTCAAGACCCACTATGCCAATCCGGCCTATCGTTGGCCGATGACGTTTGCCGAGATTTTCCCGGTCGGCGTAATCGTCTCGCTGATCTCGGCGGCATTGTTGCGGAACCGCCGTCTGCTGCCGGCACGTCGCGCATGACGCGGCCGTAGCCCGGGCAAGGCCGCAGGCCGCATCCGGGTCGCACGCGCGACCGGAAATACCGCGTCCCGGGTGCGCTGCGCTTACCCGGGCTACGTTCGTCGCGCATGAAGCAGAAAGAATGAAACACTAGTGCTCAATACTGACGACGATCGGAAAGCCGTCTTCTGACCTGCTCCAGCTGTCTTCTCTTACCGCTCATCCATGCTACCTAAAAGTAGACTACCTATCGCACTGTAGACTCGATCGCGCGTTTTCATAAGTTAGAGGCATGGCGATTCCGCTCATGCAGCGAATAGGGCGCGCGCTACGAACGCGCCGGAAGCATGCGGGCAGAAGCCAGGAAAGTTTCGCGGCGCAGATCGGCATGCACCGCACGTACTACAGCGCCATCGAACGCGGCGAGAAGAACCTGCAGATCGATACGCTGCAACGCGTGTGCGCGGGACTGGGCGTGCAGATGTGGGAAGTGCTCAAAGACGCAGACCTATAGCCCGGGTAAGGCCGCAGGCCGCACCCGGGTCCGCGGCAGCGGACAGGTCGCGTCGCGGGTGCGCTTCGCTTACCCGGGCTACGCCGGCTGCGGCGCAGGCGTGACGCCGCCGCCATCCTTCGGCCGCCGCGCCGATGGGAAGAACACCGCGATCGCCGCCGCCGCCAGGCCCACCCGATCGTCGATGCAGAGACCCGAGATTCGACAAGTGCCGTCATTCGATCGCCCCCCTGCGCACTGGAGCCAACCGAAGCTGCCTCGGCCCTCCGGACCGAAACCTCAGCCTGGCAGGAGCGCAGATTAATTCAACCAACTGGTTGACTTTACCCGAACCCGGAAATACATTCAACCTTGCAGTTGAATTATTCATCCCGTTCCCGCGATTCCTCGCAAACGCATCTAAGGAGAATTGCCCATGGTCGATATCCTGCACAGGGTCGGCATCCAGTCGTCGTCCGGCGCCGTCTACCGCGCCATCGCCACAAGCGAAGGCGTAGCCGGCTGGTGGACCGTCGACGCCGAGGGCGACGGCGGCGCCGGCGGCACGCTGCGCTTCCGTTTCGGCGAACTCGGCTTCTGCGACATGAAAGTGTTGGAGGCCGATCCCGGCAAGCGCGTGCTGTGGCAAGTGACCGACGGCCCGCGTGAATGGATCGGCACGACGGTGGCTTGGGACCTCGAGCAAGAGGACGGCGATACCGTCGTCCTGTTCAAGCACCAAGGCTGGAAGGAACCGGTGGAGTTCATGCACCACTGCAGCACCAAGTGGGCCGTGTTCCTGTTGAGCCTGAAGTCGTTGCTGGAAACCGGCAAGGGTTCGCCCTATCCGGACGACGTCAAGATCGACAACTGGAACTGAGCACGCCGGTTCGCGATGCCGGCGCTAGACGCCGCAGTCCTGACGCGACGCGTGCGAAGGGTTGGTCAAGAAGTCAGCGATGCCAGGCGCGGCAGACACAGCGACAGGACGCCGAGCCAAATCCATCCCACCACCACCGCGAACCAGATCCCCGCGATCCCCAACGGCAGCACCATGCCGCCGAAGAATCCCAGCACGACGGCGCAGCCGGCGAAAAGCGAGAGCAACGCGAGCGATGGCGCTTTCAGACGCCGCATTGGAGCGATCGCGAAGAAAGCGCTGGCCGCCAGGCAGACGAAGCCCAAGCTGCCCGCGATGAAATGGGTCAAGCCGGCAGCGCTGATGGACGTAGGAAAGCCCTCCGGCGTGCCGGGCGGAAAGCCGTCCACCGGATCGGCCGGAAATACGGCGGCGACGATCATGGCCGCACCGAAAGCGCCCAGAAGCCAGGGCGTCGCGCGCGCAGCCGATCCCAGCAAGCGTGCGAATCCCAAAGCAGCAGCGATCACCATCAAGCCGCTGATCGCGAAGTTCGCGGTTTGCACCCATCCGCCCGGTCCGTTGGCGAGCACGCTCAGCGGGTGCCTCGCGAAATCGAACCCGTCGCGGACCAGGGCCTGGATCAGCCCGACCGCCAGGTAGAACGGCCCCGCCGCCACGCCGCAACGCAGCAGCAACGGTGTCGCGATCGCGCCGCGCCCGGACCGCCCTGGTTTCGTTCCTGCCGGCATCGCGCCCATGGCCGCCGCTCGCCTATTAGTCGCCTCGACGGTATAATAGTTCACTCATGAGTGCAACATCCAAAAAGACCGCCGGCGCCCGGCGAAAAGCGCGGCGTACGCCGCCGCCGCGAGCGGACGATCCGCGCGTCGTGCGTTCGCGGGCGGCCGTGATCGAAGCGGCCCGGACCCTGTTCCTGCGTAACGGCTATGCGGGGACGACCATGGAAGACATCGCCGCGCTGTCCGGCCTGGCCAAGCGCACCCTGTACAACCACTACGGGGATAAGGACGCGCTTTTCGCCCAGGTCGTCGCGGACGTCACCGCGTTCGCGGACGCCTTCGTCGCCGAACTGCGCGAGTCGTTTCCCGGCGCGATCACCGCCGGCGATCTGCCGTCTGCGCTCGACGACCTGGGCCGACGTTTGGCCCTCGGCATCGTGCGGCCGCCGGTGATCGCGATCCGGCGGCTATTGATCGGCGAGTCTCGGTATTTTCCGGAGCTGGCGGCGGACTACTTCAATCGCGCACCGGAACGGGTCATGGACGCCCTCGCCGCGGGATTCAAGCATCTGGGACGCATCGGTTTGCTCGACGTAACGGATGCGCGACGCGCCGCCGCGCAGTTCGCCTACCTTGTGGCCGGAGAACCGCTCGACCGCGCGATCATGGTCGGCGCGGTTCCGCCCGCGAAGCAGCTCATCGCATGCGCGCAGGACGGCGTGCGGACGTTCCTCGCACGATACGCCGCCAAGGGCCGCCGCCGCGGAAAGCAGCGGTAAGCAAGCGAAGCCATGCCGGCCCGCATCCGCGCCTATGGCGAATACGGATGACGGAAGTTCGAAAAAAGAGCTTCGAAACCCGCCGACGCACTCTTCCAAACGGCCGGGCAGCCTGGGCGGGAGCCTCGACTCGGCGAAGCGCCGGATTTTCTACGTCTGAAGAGCGCCGGTGTCCGCGCACCGCAAGGTTCCGTAACTTTACTGATGCAGAGGCAGTAGAAGCACGATTGCGGCCATCCGTCCCGACGCGCAGATTCTGAGCATTCCGGCGCAATCGCCCCAAGTCGGAACGACGATGTACGAAGCCGATACTCTCGCGCCAGCGCTGCCTGCCGAAGTCGCGACCGGGCTCGAGGGCAAGGCGGACGTTTTCATGCTTGGCGATAGCGGGAATACGGGCCTCGGCATGGTGATATTGGGTTTGGCCTTGCTGTTGCGGTCGATCTATCGCTACTGGCGCGTAGGGCACGGCATCGAACACGGCCGATACGTCGCGCGCAGGCGGGGGACGCTCGTCGCCAGCTTGGGACTCTTCGTGCTGGGCGGGCTGACCGCCGTCTGGCTTTCCATCCGATCGGCGCCTGCGCCTACGTAGCAGGTCAGCGCCCTTCCCGACTCGATGCTCTCGACTTCCGACAGTACGGCCTTCCCCTGGAGAGACAACGCCATGCCCACTGCCAGCAAAGCCACCAAGCCCGCCAACGCCAAGAAAAAGGGCCCGCCCAACATCCTAGTCATTTGGGGCGACGATATCGGCCTCTGGAATATCGGCGCATACACGCACGGCATGATGGGCTGGACTCCCAACATCGACAGCATCGCGCGCGACGGCATGCTCTTTACGGATCACTACGGGCAACCCAGCTGCACCGCCGGCCGTGCCGCCTTCATCATGGGCCAGATGCCTGTACGTACGGGCATGACCACCATCGGCATACCCGGCTCGACGCGCGGCATCCAGAAGGGCGACCCGACCCTGGCGGAGGTGCTCAAGTCGGCGGGCTACGCCACCGCCCAATTCGGCAAGAACCATCTCGGCGATCGCAACGAGTTCCTGCCGACCATGCACGGCTTCGACGAGTGGTTCGGCAACCTCTACCACCTCAATGCGGAGGAAGAGCCGGAAGAACTTGATTATCCCGGGCAGAAAAACCCCGAGTACAAGAAGAAATATGGTCCGCGCGGGGTGCTGCACACCTGGGCGACCGACAAGGACGACGCCAGCGAGGATCCCAAGTTCGGCCGCGTCGGCAAGCAGAAGATCAAGGACACCGGTCCGCTGACGCGCAAACGCATGGAGACCTTCGACGGAGAAGTCGTGGAGAAGACGCTCGATTGGCTCGACCGCGTCGGCAAGGGCGACAAACCGTTCTTCTGCTGGTTCAACACCACCGCCATCCACATCCATTCGCATTCGCCGAAAAAGTACATCCAGATGGCGGTCGACGAAGGCCGGGCCGAGGAAGACGTGGTCCGCGCCAAAATGCTCGAACACGACGAGCAGGTCGGCCAGCTGCTCGCCAAGCTCAAGGCGCTCGGCGTGGACGACAACACCATCGTCTTCTACTCCACCGACAACGGCAACGAGCTGATGCTGTGGCCCGACGGCGGGTACGCGCCGTTCCGCGGCGAAAAGGGCACGACCTGGGAGGGCGGCTTGCGCGTGCCGTGCCTGCTCAAATGGCCCGGCAAGATCGCGGCAGGGAGCGTCTCCAACGAGATGCAGAGCCACGAGGACATGTACGTCACGCTGGCCGCCGCCGCCGGGCTGCCGGACCTCAAGGAGAAGCTGCTCGCCGGCTACAAGATGAACGGCACCGAGTACAAGGTGCATCTGGACGGGTACAACAACCTCGACCACTGGACCGGCAAATCGGCCAAGTCCGCACGACGCGAGTTCTTCTATTACGACGAAACGGACCTGATGGCGATTCGCGTCGACAATTGGAAGATGCACATCGGCGTGAAGCGCGAAGAGAGCTGGTGGGACGCGAAGTACTATCCCAGCGTGCCGTATCTCTTCAATTTGCGGATGGACCCGATGGAGAAGATGGATCCCCAGTCGCACGAATGGGGATACGCCGGGCGGAAGTTCTTCGCCGCCAAGTTGTGGGCGCCTACAGCCGCGGGCCCGTTCATCGCAGCGCACCTGAAGAGCCTGATGGATTTCCCGCCGTCGCAGGGGGCGGACACCTTGAGCATGAAGAAGGCGTTGGAAGACGCGCAGCGCAAGATGATGACCCCGCACGGCAGCAGCAACTGAGGCACGGCCGAATTTCGGCGACAGCCATCAGGGCCGTCGCGTCCGCAGCGAAGGATCGATCCGCCGCCGTTTCGACGGCGGCTTCCTGTTCCGTTCGGCTACGGTTCGGGACGCGACGCTCAACAAACGGCGGAACGTCGGGCATTCCATGTGGCTCGGCGCCGGGCAGACCGCGGCATGCCGCAGGCCGTCGCGCATGGCGCGCAGCTGGCGGATGGTCGCATCCAGCGCTTCCGCCTTGGCCGCGAGCATCTGCCGGTCGATCTTCGGGCGCCTGCCGGACGCGAGCACGCCCGCGATTTCATCCAGCGAAAAGCCCGCGGAACGCCCCAGGGCGATCAGCGCCAGCCGTTCCAGCACGCCAGCATCGAACAGGCGGCGCAGGCCATGCCGGCCTATCGAGGCGATCAAACCTCTTTCTTCGTAGAAACGCAGCGTCGAGGCGGGTAAGCCGGACCGCTGCGACACTTCGGCGATATCCACGCCCTGCACCTCTTGACTTAAAGTGGACTTGAAGTGGCACTCTGCCGCCCATGCCTGCGGAAGACAAGCCATTGGAGACGGTCGTGGACGATCTGGCGTGCATCCTGCTTACCGGCCTGGGCGCGACGGCGGCGATCGATCTCTGGTCGATCTTGCGCAAGCGCTTGCTCGGCATTCCGTTGCCCGACTTCGGTCTGGTGGGGCGCTGGCTCGGCCATATGCCGCGCGGACGCTTCCGTCACGAGGCGATTGCGACCGCGCCGCCCGTGCGCGGCGAGCACGCGATCGGATGGATCGCGCACTATCTGACCGGCGCCGCGTTCGCGGCTGTCTTGTTCGCGATTTGGCCTGCCTGGATTCGCCACCCCATCATCGGACCGGCGCTGGCCGTCGGAATCGGCACGGTGGCGGCGCCCTTCCTGCTGATGCAGCCGGGCATGGGCGCCGGCATCGCTGCCAGTCGCATGCCGCGCCCTGCCGTAACCCGGTTCCACAGCCTGGTGACGCACGCGATTTTCGGCATCGGCCTTTATGCCGTCGGCTCCGCGCTCAGCGCCTTCTGTGCGGCATGAGCCGCACGCGCCTACACGCTGCAGAACAGCGCCGGCCGATCGGCCTTTGGCACGTCGGTGGCCTCGAGCCACGGCTCCCGCGCGACGATCGCGGTGCAGGGCCCGAGCGTGCAGACGCGGATCTCGCGTGAGGCGGCCTGCCGCTTCAGCAGGGACAGCACCTCGTCCAGCATCGCGCCCACGAACGGCGTGTACAGATAGAACACCGTCCCCGCCGACAGATCGGCCGAGCGCACGTCCTGGGGAACGAACGTCGCGTTGTCCAGGTTGAGCGCATTCGCGCAGCGCCGCGCGCAATCGACATAGGCCGCCTCGCGTTCGATGCCGATGCAACGCGCGCCGGTGCAGATGGCGGCCAGCAGCGCGACATGGCCCAGGCCGGCGCCGAGGTCGATCAGTACGTCGCGTTCGGCAAGCGCGGCGCGACGGATCATGTCGAAAGCATGGCGCGCCGGGGTGGGCTGATAGAACACCATTTCCTCCGCCAGTTCGGCGACGCCGGATGCGGGTTCGTCCAACTGCAGGACGCCGCTGAGCAGCGTATCGAGATAGTCGTAGCGCTCGCCGTCGGCCGGAGGCGACGCCTGCCCGTCCGCAGCCGCTGCGGCTGCCCAGCCGCGCATCGATTCCGCACCGGCGCCGCGCTGTATCTCTTCGCGGATCGACCGGTAGAGGCATTGGTTGGCCGCTTCTAGCGTTGCGCGCAGGCACTCAATCCTGGCGTGCAGCGCCGCATCCGCCGACGGCCCGCCGGCGAGATGGTTCTCGAGGCGATCGAGCGCATCGATGCGTCGGCGCAATCGATCGGGTTCCAACAACGCATCGTCGCGTTCCAGCCCGCCCACCCGGGCGCGTAAAGCTTCGATCACTTCCTCGATTCCTGCATTCTTCTGGCGAGAGGCGCGTTTCCCGGAATCGCGCCGCAGTCCGCGCCAAATCTACCTGATCGATGCCTCCGTTGCGGTTTGGCGGACGTAAGGTTGCGCACCATGCCTAAGGACACAGGAAGCGCGCCGCCGGCTTTGCAAGAATCCGGCCCTCGACATCCATCGATCGGAGCATGCATGAAGGGACGGACGAAACGAGCATGGTGGCTCGCCATGGCGCTGGCGATTCCCGCCGCAGCGCAGGCGCAGATCGATCTGACGACCCTCGATCGCGAGATGACCGGCCCGCGCACGCAGGTGCTGGTGCTGGGCACCATGCACCTGAGCCAGATGCCCGACACGTTCAAACCCGCATCGCTGGATCCGTTGCTGGACCGGTTGGCGGCCTACGGCCCGCAGATCATCACCATCGAAGCGATTTCCGGCGAAGGTTGCGATCTCGCCGCGCGCCATCCCACGGTGTACGGGCCGGACTTCTGCGCCGATACCGACGCGGCGAAGGCCGCGACCGGCATGGAAGTGCCCGCCGCGATCGCCGAGGCGAACAAGACGCTCGCGGCCTGGCCCGCGCAGCCGACGCCGGCGCAGCGGCGGCGCCTGGCCGCGCTGTTCCTGGCGGCCAACGACCGCACATCGGCCTACGTGCAGTGGCTGCAACTGCCCGAGGCGGAACGCCGCGCGGGCGACGGTTTGGACGCCGCGCTGGTGGCGATGCTCGAGAAGCTCGCCACGAAAAACAACGAGAACTACCAGATCGCCGCACGCCTGGCCGCGCGCCTGGGCCTGCAGCGCGTCCATGCCGTCGACGACCATACCGGCGACAACATCCAGATCGCGGACACGGAAGCGAAAGCCTTCGGCCAGGCGATCAGCCAGGCCTGGAAGTCGGGTCGGGCCGAACTCGACCGCGCCGAGGCGCAGGAGAAGACGCTGTCCGAAAGCCGCGACCTGCTGCCGCTGTACCGCTTCCTCAACCGTCCCGACAATCTACGGATTCGCGCCGACGTCAACGCCGGCGCGGCGATGCGCGCGGAATCGCCGCAGCACTATCCGCAGATCTGGGTCGCCGGCTGGGAGATCCGCAATCTGCGCATGGTGGCCAATATCCACCAGACGTTCCGGGAACGTCCCGGCGCCCGCGTCCTGTCCGTCGTCGGCGCTTCGCACAAGCCATGGTTCGACAGCTGGTTGGGGCAAATGCAGGGCGTGGAAATCGTGGATGCGGAGCGGGTGCTGAGGTGATTCCAGCCAGAACTGCTCCTTAGCGTAAATCCGCAAAAGCCACGTCACCCATAGGCTGCGGATCAAAATCTAGTGCCTGCGTAAGAAGGTCATCCACGACGAAAGCCGGACCGCTGGCGGACTTCAGGCGCGACGCATCGCACCGCAGTTCAGGCCCTTTCTTGGGTTACTTTCTTTGGGCCAGCAAAGAAAGTGACCCGCGCGCAGCGCGGAAGCCTTTGTCCATGGCGCGAGTCGCAGCGCAAGCGGCGAGGACGCGAGCCTGGATCCCGGCCTTCGCCGGGATGACGGCTGAGGAGCAAGAGCAAGATGGGTCCCTTCGCTGGGATGACGGCTTAAGAGCGAAGGGCTTAAGAGCGAACGGCTTAAGAGCGAACGGCTTAAGAGCGAACGGCTTAAGAGCGAACGGCTTAAGAGCGAAGAGCAGCGGAGAGAGATACCGCCCTAGAATCCTGGTGGCTCCAGAGGCGGCAGGACCGGCGAGAGGCACGGGTGCACGCCGCTTGTCCGAGCTATCGCACCACCTGGGACGTTATGGATTCCATTGTCGATTCCGGCCAGCGTCGTTCGTCGTACCCATAACGGGCCGCAAGCAGCCGAACAGGCCGGCCTTGTCCCCATCGACCCAACGAAAGGAGAAACCGCGATGTCCAAGATGATCTTCATCAACCTGCCCGTGAAGGACCTGGCCGCCTCGACCCGCTTCTACGAGGCGATCGGCTGCACGAAGAACGAGCAATTCAGCGACCAGAACGCCTCGTCGATGGTCTGGTCGGACGCGATCGTCTTCCAGCTGCTAGCACGGGAGTACTACGCGACCTTCACCAAAAAGCCCATCGCCGACGCGCATGCGGCCAGCCCCGCCCTGTTCGCGCTGTCGCGCGACAGCCGCGAAGAGGTCGACGCCATCGTCGAAGCCGCCAAATCGGCCGGCGGCAAGATCGACGTACGCGAGCCCCAGGATCTGGGCTTCATGTACCTGCGCACTTTCGAGGATCCGGACGGCAACACGTTCGAGCCGGCGTGGATGAACCTCGAAGCGATGTAAGGCGCAGGCCGCGCAGGTCATCGCTCCGCATAGGTTAGGAGAACTGCGGCATCACCGCGCCGGGCCGGCGATCGGTCGGCGCACCCGCCGTCGCTTTGCATGTTCGCTGCCATCGCGCGCCCTCCCGTCCAGGTTGTCGGCGCGCCCACTACGCCGCACCAGTCTCGTCCTGCGGAATCCGCTCCGAAATCCCGCCAGGCCCGCCAATTCATCGGCCCTGCGCGGGTTAGACTGGTTGCGCGGCCAGGGCGAAGGACCCTGGATTTCGCCGGGAACCGCGGGGAGCGCGTACCCGTCATACCTACATCAGGGGAAAATGCATGAAGCTACGCATCGCCGCGGCGGCCGCCGCGATCTTTTTCGTCGCCGGCATCGGCGTCGGTTACGGCGCAAAGCTGCGCCCCACGCCGCAGACCTATCGCGACAAGGCGCCGCAGGAAGCCGCCCAGGCGCTGCTGCTCATCGCGCAGGCGCAATCCGGCAAGAACGGCAGTTGGGAACGCATCGGCGCGGGCCGGGTGTACTACCTGGGCGGCTTCAAGGCGCAGGGCCAGGAAATCTTCGACCACATCTTCAACGGCAAGCACGAAGACAGCGACGAGTACCGCATCGCCCGCGTATACGCCGAAGCCGGCGATTGGCAGAAGGCCAAGCCGATCTTCGACCGCTATCTCACCAAGAACCCGAAGGATGCCCGCGCCTTCGCCGAAGTGGCCGCGCGTTACCTGCTGCAGGGCGACCGCACGACCGCCGAACAACTGTTCGACCGCGCGATCGACCTCGACGACGAAGATCCTTGGGTCACCGAGCCGATGGCCGGCGCCTACCTGGGCGTGAAGCCGCAGGAGTAAATGGCCGTAGGGCGATTTGCCGCGATCGTGATATGGCGGAATCCACGGATTCCGCCCGCGCCCTTCAGTAGATTCTCACATCGTAACCCAGGGCCTTCAGGGCTTTGCTGGTGCGACCGTTCCTGGGCGGCGAAAGCTCTGGACGCGCCCAGCCCGCGACCTCGGCAATCGAGTTCAGGCCATAGTGGGGCAGCACATACTCACGATCCTTGGCGGCGACGTAGATCCTCCGCCAAAGCTCGGAATCCGCTCCGCCGTAGAGCACGAACTCGAGGAGCTGCAGCACGCCCCAGCCTTTCCTGTTCTTTCGCCGCATCAGCCAGTCGGCGAAAAGCGGTATCCTTTCTTGAAGCGGCATGTACGAAATTTCGGGGCGCCCCAGCGTCGCCAAATCCATCTTTGCGATGTGATCGGTCGTGGCATGGGTGTACTCGCACACCCTCGCGAACTCCAGCTCCGACAAGCCGATGATCCGCTCCCTGGCCAACATTTCGCGGATTCCTTCGGCCTTGACGTAAAGATTCTCGTCTTCGCCCGACGGCGCCGCCGCGGTTTGCTGCCACCATGAAAGCGCGGCTTGCGTGGCGAGCTTCGGATTCGCCTTGTTCTTGAGAAAATAGGTTTGGTAGGGCTTGCTGTTGCGATCGCCCACCTGGTTGTAGTAGTAGGCGTGCAGGAACTGATCCACTTCCCAGTTCACCGGCGTTCCCGCCCTCAGCCAGGACGGCGTGAAGTCCCTCAAGCTGACGCCGATGGACCGCAGGGTAGTCAAGGTTTCATGCCACTCCTTCCTGAAATTCTCCATGCGCCTGTCGACGACCTTCGTGGAGTCCAGGAACTGCGGCCCTTTCCAAACCGGGACCGTTCTGGATGCCTTGCCGATGTCATCGACTCCGCGACGCTCCTTGTCGATCCTCTCGAGCTCTGCGATGACCTCTTCGCTTAGAGGAAACGCTTCCTTGAGCTCGGTCAGGCCGTCGAAGAACTCTTCCAACTGGAGCGCGACGCCGGAGCCCTGCAGCTCCGCTTCCGTCAAGAACAGTCCGGCTTCGATGTTCGTCATCCACGCTCGATCCGAAAGGTTCGCAGAGCCGATGTATGCTCCGAATCCTTTCCACCAAATCACCTTGCTGTGCAGGCAGTCGGGGATGAGCCTGCAGAATATGTTGTCTTTATGGTGGCGGAGAATCCGCCTCAACAAAGGTATGGTCACCGGAACCGTGTGGTCGTACCGCATCCAAAGGTCGAGCCTGGATCCGTTTCTCAAGCAGTTCGAGATGAAATCGTCTTTCTCGTTATTGGAATGCGATCCATAGGCAATGGCCGCAAGCACTTCGCCTACTTCGTGCTCGGCCCCCGGCATGCAGTTGCCCAGATAGTCGCCATTCAATCCATTCGCGATGAGTTTCATGCCACCCCCCGGAAGCGACGGATTGTTCGCTGTCCCGCTTCGCACCGCAACTTCGCCGCGCTGTAGCGCCGTGCCGGCAGACAGGCAAGAGCGTGCGCAAACGAAGCGAGCGGTCGGCGCCGATCACGCGCGTGGCGGAAACCGTTTCGCGGGTTCCGCCCGGTCGCCCTGGGGTCTGTCCTAGGTATCACGGCCCCATGTGAGCTGCTAATTTGCGCCTGTTGAAAACGTTTACATCGAAAGGGTGGCCGCCTGCGCGGCGCCTTCCATAAGGAGCGTTTCCCATGGCCGACCCCAGTTCCGGCGTATCCGGGAATTGCGGCAATTCAGCCGCCCACGATGCGGCGAATGCGCAAGACACACAGGCTGCCAACGAAACCACCGAAGCGCAGCTGGCCGACGCAGCCGCAGCTGTAAATGCCGCACCGACGCCAGCTGTCACTCAGGTCAACCCGGCGCCCGTTGATATGACGCTGTCGCCGAGCACACTCTCCCAGCTCAGTGCGATGTCGGTGTCCGCGCCGACGTTGGATTTTTCGTCGGTGACATCGCTGGGCGGCATTCCTTCCGGCCTCAGTTATGCCGATGTCGCTGCGGCCGCGCCTACGCCCGCGCAGCCATCCATCCAGGAAATGAATGCTTTCTCCCCGAGCTTCAGCATCACCGGATTCAACACCGCCAACATCGAGGCGACCAATCTCGCCAGCATCTCGGTGAACGCCGGCTTGGCCTACAACGGCATGGTCGATGCGGGCACTTTCGACGCCAGCCTGCAGGCCAGGATGGGGCTCGAGCCGCCCAGCGTCACGGCCGCCGCGCACCTCGGATACAAGGCCGACGTGAATACGATCGGCGGGCTCAATGCGATGAGCCTGGATTTCACCGCAGGCCCCTTCGGCACCGCGGCGGAGCCGACTTATGGCTTGTCGGGCAGCGTGAGCACCAGCCTGACCGATGTCGACAGGTTCACCGCCAGCGCGGCCGCGAACTTCAACTCGAACGGCTTCACGAACGGCAGCGCCACCGCCGACTTCACCCACGATTTCTCCGAAACCCTCAGCGGCACCGCCAAGGCGACCGTCAACTTCAACGCCGACGCCGTCACCAGCGTCATCGGCGAGGGCCAGCTCAACTACAAGGGGATCAACGGCGCCACGATCGGTCTCACCGGCAGGGGCACCTATGATGCGGTCACTGGCGACACCACCGGCTTCTTCGGTGGCCGGGCCAGTTGGAAGTTCTAGCGTGCAAGGGGGTTAACGCGATGTCTTGGAGCGAATCGTCGATCGGTTAGTCCGTGACGTTGGGGTTCACCCGAATCTGCGGCCACGGCCGAAAATATAAGGAGGAATTTCGAAATGCGCATGAGACATCTGCTGCTGGGGCTCGCCTTGGCGAGCGCCGCCACTATCGCGTCGGCCGCAGGAGGAAAACTGCCTCCTCCGGGCTGGGTGTACACCTATTTCGAGAACGGCCAGGTCGTCGGCCGGGCGGTGCATAACCCGTGCACCGGCGAGATCACCGTCACGGGTACGGTAACCGGCGACCACACCGGCGATCAAACGGTCAGTTGCTGACGCTACATTGAAGGGATGATTTTTATGGTGGATTCCGCTTCCGGCGCCTCGGGCGCAGACGGCTCAAATTCTGCAAACGCGAACTCGGGATCCAGTGATCCGTCCGCGGCCGAAAATCAAGCGAACGTCGACAAAGCCGTAGACGCTGCAAAGACAGCCGCCGAGGCAGCAGCGGATGCCGTTAGGGCTTGCAACGATCCCGCAGCCGCGCAGGCCGCCGCCGACAAAGCAAAGGCTGCCGCCGAGACGGCACACCAGGCAGCAGAGGCGGTAGTCAACTCCAATAATGGCCTCGGCCCCGGAGACGGATCGCATGAGACTTCCGACAATGCCGCAGTGAATGCCAGCCAGTCGGCCCGTGATGCGCAGGCCGCCGCCGACCGCGCAAAGGCGTCAGGCTGCGAAGGGGTCCCGACGTCGCAGTCGCAGCCCGTGTCCCCCACCCAGGGGCTGGCGCTGGGTACGATCAATCAGCTCGGCGGAATCTGGTCGTAAACGCGAGTTGGATCGCCCTGGCTCGCTGCGGCGCTTCGTGGTCCGCGATGTTGAGGTTTCGCCCAGTCTGCGCTCCTTTAAGACCCCTGGATCGCTCCAGGGGTCCGAACCGCGATTTCTCTCAGATGTCTTGCGCCGTGCAACGCGCGCGCGCGCTCGCCGAACCTGCCACCTGGCCGTTCAGCACGTAATTCACCTTAATGTTGATGAATCCCGGCTTGCGCGGGCAATAAAAACGACAGACTTCTTTGTTGGCGCAACTGGCCGGGAAAATAGCGTCCGTTCCCGTCGTCGTAGCCTGCCATGCGATCGAGTTATAAGAGATGCCCGTGGCATCCGAAAAGCAAAGATTGCTCGGCTCGCACGCGATCGTCACCGATTGCGCATTCGCCACCTTCGGCGCCAACGCCAGTGCGCCCAATACAGCCAACACTCCTAGAATATTGCGCATCTTCCATGCTCCATGCTGTTAAAGGTTGCGGCCCCATGCCGCAGGCCGAATATAGCAGCGCGGCGGCTCGGGCAAGACCGCAGGCCGCACACTTTGCGATGTCGCTCTGCTGCTCCTGGGAATTTTGAGTGCGCCATGTCGGGGTTTCACCCGGCTTACGCCGCCCCCGTCGCGGGATAGATCGCTCATCGGCAAGTTGGTGATAGCGGGCTTCACCCCGGCCTACCGCGCCCTTCGGTAAGTTCGCTACGTCGGGGGTTTCGCCCCCGACCTGGCGAACGAGGTGCTTTATGAAGGCGGAGATCACAAAGCCACCGGTTGCGAAAACCGAGATGCTGATACGAAAGCCCGTCGCAGACGTGTTCGAAGCTTTCGTCGACCCTGCTATTACGACCCGCTTCTGGTTCACGAAAAGCAGCGGCCGGCTCGAGGCCGGTCGTGAAGTCAGGTGGGATTGGGAGATGTACGGCGCATCCACATCGGTGCTCGCCAAGATCGTCGAACCCGGCAAACGCATCGTGATCGAATGGGACGGATACAGCGGCCGCACGACGGTGGAGTGGACGTTTTCCTCACGCGAAGACGAAACGACCTATGTCGTCGTCACGGAGTCCGGCTGGACCGGCGACGGAGACAAGCTGGTCGAGTATGTCGCCGAGTCGACCCAAGGGTTCACTTGGACGCTGGCGGGCCTCAAGGCTTTCCTCGAGCACGGCGTCGAATTGAATCTCGTGGCGGACAAGAACCCGGATGGGCACGTGGCTGGTTGGCGTCGGGCCTGACGCCGACGGTAGGCCGATTGGCTGCATCCACCCAGCGCCAGGCCGCGCCGTTAGCGTGGCTTGGGCTGGCAGCGTGCGCAGAATCGATGCAGCATCGTCACGAACGCATCCGGTGCCTCCAACGGAGAAAACTCGCCGCCCGGAATGGTTTCATGTTCCAGCTTCGTAACCCCGATATGGCTGAGGCCCTGCAAGTATTCGGCGATTCGTCTGCCATCGGCGTCGCCTCGAACGTATAGCATGGGCGTCTCGATCGTTTTCGGCACCGCGTTCCGCTTTGCGTCGAGTTCGAACGTTCGGTACCAGTCGAATCCCGCCTTCAGCGCCTCCGGCCTCGCGTAGGCGGCCACGAACGCCGCGCGCATCGGTCCGGTTATCTTTTTCTTGTCGCCCGCCAGAAAGTCGATGAAGAAATCGAAGTACGGGCGCTCGCGGCCGGCCACCATCGTTTCCGGCAATTCGGGAACGGCATGAAAGGCGAAGTGCCATATGCGCGGGTCGGCGATCACTTTGGACCAGGGCTCGACCCCGGGAATCACCGTATTCATGACCGCAGCGCCGGCAATGCGATCGGCATGATCGCGCGCCGCCGCGAATGCGATCATGCCGCCGACATCGATCCCCGCTATCACGATGGATTCTGCGCCGAGCGCTTCGGCCGCGCTCAAGACGACGTCGGCCAACACGGTCTTCTCGGCCGACGGCGGCGCTCCGTGCGACGCGCCTATGGCGGGCAGATCGAACGCCAGGACGAAATTCTCCGCAGCCAGCCTGTCGATGACGCCATCGTAAAGCGCACCGCTGTGGGGCCAGCCGTGCAGCAGAACGAGCGCCGGGTTTCCGCTGTCTCCCGCGATGCGCACGCCTAGCTCGACCGGACCTGATGCAACGTTGGTTAATTTTTTCTCAGTCATTCGTTTCTCCACTGCACCTGATCCGCCTGCGCCATCCGTTGGCGTTTGGCGGCACCGGCGCTTCGAGCGCGGCGTCGATCTTGCCGAGCCGCATCAGGACGCCGCGCGAGTCGTGCGGACATGAAGGATTCGCGAAACGGCAGCGCCATCATTGCGGTGACGGCGTCATGCCGGCGTCATGGCGCCGTTGCCGAGAGGTTGAGTGCGCGTGCGAAGACGGCGTCGCGGATCGCCGCTCACCCTAACTTAGCGAGATCTCGCCGGCGATCGATGCGGCCATTCCATTCACTTCGTCGCTTTGACTGTCGCTGCGGGCGCCGTAAAGTCCCTGGCACGCAGCCAGCCGATCATCGTGGCCAGATAGTCCGGAACCAGCGGCGACGCGTGCGGACTCTGCGCGGCCTTGGCCGGATTCACGGGAAACAGTTCGTGATTCGCGCCTTCGAATACCTTGATGGTCAAATCGCGGTTGCCCGCACGCTCATAGGCTTCGCGGTAGGCACGGACGCTTTCGCGCCAATTTATCTTGACGTCGCGATCGCCGAAGATGGCCAACAAGGGCACTTCGAGTCCGGACAAGTACGTATCTGCGCTCGTCGTCCAGATCCGCATGAACGGCGGCGATTTGCCCTTCGCGTACGTCTCGGGAGTGCCGCCGGTGATACCGAGCTGCTTGCCGAACACCGGGTACTTCAACAACGGTTCGCTCGCCTTCGTGAACTCTTCGTAGGTGCCGCCGGCCCGCATCACGATCAGGGCGCGGCGCATGGCCGATATGGCCGCTTCGATGTCCTGCTCGGGCACGCCGTCGGCGCGCAGCTGGTTCACGGCCTGGTATTCCGAGGTGGAGAAGAAATCCTTGCCGGGCCCGCTCACGAGGATCAGGTACTTGATGGCGGGCGATCGCACCGCCGCTATCGGCGCGACCCAGCCGCCCTGGCTGATGCCCCAGACGCCGATGCGGGAATCGTCGATGTCGCCGCGCGCTTGCAGCGCCTCCACCGCCACGATGATTTCGTTCGCGCGCGCGTAGACATCGTCGACATGCATATAGCGGCCGTCGCTGCAACCGTTGCCCGCCTTGTCCCAAACGACGGTTGCGATTCCCGCCGACCGGAAAGCCGCGCGCATTTCCCGATACGAGCCGTTGTACGTTCCCTCGCCTTTGGCGACGTCGGTCGTGCCAGAACCATGGACGATGACGATGGCCGGATGCCTGCCGGCAGTCGCCGGCAGATCGATGAAACCCCTCAGGCGGTTGCCGTCGCTGGCGAATTCGAACGGCACCGTGCCCGCCGGAACGACGCAACGCGGCGAATCCGCGGCCGCAAAGGCTTGCGGCGAAACGAAGCCCGAAGCCGACAAGGCCGCAACAGCGCAAACCTTGCGAAGACGGGTGCGAAATCGTGCCATATGCGCGACCCACTCATGGATGCGATGGCATGATAGCCAATGAACCGTTTCAGGTAGGGTGCCTATGGATTATGCGAGCCAGGATGCCGCTTCGCCCGCCCGCGTTCGCCTTGTCCGGCGCATGGCCTGGGCCATCGTGTGGCTCGCCCTCGGGATGGTCAGCATCCACTTCCTGCTGACCGTTTACGGCAAGTACGGCCATCCGGATCCGGACGCGTACACCATGTTCTGGACGCGACGCGGCTGGCTGTGGACCCACCTTGCCGGCGGTGCGCTGACCGTAGTCCTGGGGCCGCTTCAATTCCTGACCCGTTGGCCGCGGGCCTATCCGCGCCTGCATCGCTGGACGGGCAGGATCTACATGGTCGGCATGCTGATCGCCTGCACGGGCGCGACCGGACTGATCGCCACGTCCCCGGCTCCCTTCGAAATCCGCTCGGCGTTCGCCGCCACCGCGCTGGCGTGGTTGACGACGGCCTTGATCGCGCTGATCGCGATACGTCGCGGCCGAGTGCGGCCGCACCGGCGCTGGATGATCCGCAACTATCTCGTGACACTTTCCCCGATCACCTTCCGGATACTCCTTCAAGCCCAGATCGCGATGGGGCTGGCGCCGTCGCCGGCGATGGTCGCCACGTTGCTCTGGCTGAGCTGGCTGCTTCCGCTGCTCGTCTATGAAGGGGGCTATCGCATCGTCGATCTGGTGCGTGCGGCGACCGCGCAGCGAGCAAGCGTGGCGACGCCCATCTCGCCGCGCACCGACGCAGGATCCGCTTAAGTCCGATCTCAGGAGGAGTCATGAAGGTTCCCGAAACGGCTTTGCCTGACGAGCGGCCGAATACCGGCGCCCGTCCCGTGGATTACGACGCGGAGCTCCGATTGCACAACCGCGCGTTCCGTCATGCGTGCGCCATTCTTGCCCGCGAGCGCGTGCTGGACATCGGGTGCGGGGCCGGACAGACCACCCGCGACGCCGCACGCGCCGCGTCGGCGGGCAGCGCGATGGGGATCGACACCTCATCGTCGATGATCGCTCGCGCGCGCGAGCTCGCGGCAGCCGAAGATGTGCGAAACGTCCGCTTCGAGCTTGGCGACGCACAAACGCATTCGTTCCCGCCGCAAGGTTTCGACGTCGCGATCAGTCGGTTCGGCACCATGTTCTTCGCCGATCCCATCGCCGCGTTCCGCAACATCCGCGGCGCGCTCGCGGACGACGGCCGTCTGATCATGATGGTTTGGCAAGCGCTCGAGGCGAACGAATGGTCGCTGGCGATTCAGGGAGATCGCCCGCAGTCTTCGGCCGCGTTCTCGCTTGCCGATCCTTCCCTTGCAAAAAAGATCCTCGACGCGGCCGGCTTCGCGGATGCGACGTTCCAGGACGTGCACGAGCCGGTGTATTACGGCGACAGCGTCGAGGCCGCATTGGCGTGGATCGGGCAATTCCAGGCCACGCGGGAGGCCTTGCGATCGCTGGATGCCGCAGCCGTCGAGCGCGAGCGGACGCGGCTGCGCGAAGCCGTCGCGCAACACCATCGCGATGATGGCGTGTGGTTCGATTCGCGGGCCTGGATCATCAGCGCCCGTTGCCGGTGAACGCAGCCCGGGTAAAGCCATACCCGCTGCCGCATCGCGTCGGATCGGGAAATGGATGTGATTCGTTTATCCGGGCTGCGCCGCTAAACGCCCCAGAGCGCCCGCGCCTCGTCGGCGAGCAGGTCGGGCCTCTCCTCCGGCCAGAACAGCTTTCCCCCTTCGACGAGACGCACGCCGCGGGATTCGGGAAGCGTCCGATGGAGCCATTCGGCCCACACCACCGGGAAGAGCGGGTCGGCGGTACCCCACACCATGCGGGTCGGCGCGGCGCAACGGCGCAGCGCCGGCTCGATGGCCAGGAGCGGATTCGGCTCGTAGGCCGCCAAATGGCGATTCAGCTGCATCCTTCGCAGCGGCGACGACACCAGCGGAGTGAAGTAGACCTCGATCGCCTCGTCGGTGAAATTGGCCGGATCGACGTAGGCCGATCCGCCGATGCCTTTGGGCGAACGCGCGTACACGCGATCCTCCAGATGGCGCGCCATTTTCTGATCGTACTGCCCGGACCGCGCCGTCGCTATCGAGTTGCGCATCTGCGCGGGCGGGCTGTTCTCGTGCACGTCGCAGTTGGTGAGCAGCAGCGTGCGGACCCGGGCCGGGTGCTGCGCGACGAAGAGCTGCGCGATCGTCCCGCCGCTGTCGTTGGCGATGAGCTCGACGGAGGGAATCGAGAGCGCGTCGAGCAGCGCGACGAGCATGTCGGTCTGCGCCTGCGGGGAGAAGTCCTGCTGGTCGGGCGCGTCGGTGTAGCCCAGCCCGATGAAATCCGGCGCGAGGCACCGCCGGTAAGGCGACAGCCGTTCGAGCGCGCCCCGCCATTGGAATCCGTTCAGCGGAAAGCCGTGCAGGAAGAGCGCGGCCTGGCCGCTCCCGCGCTCCACGTACGCGATACGCCCGAACCGCGTCGGAACGAATCGCCGCGACGCATGAAAGGCCGCGGCATCCAGCCTCGCCGGTTCCTCCCGTCCGCCGCGCATCGAATGGCAGGCCGCGAGTGTCGCCGCACCGGCGGCCGTGGCGCACGTCCACAGGAAATCCCTACGCTTCATCTCGGCCCCCACGCCGCTAGCGGCGCCGCTAGGTGTGCGCGCGACGTTAACCGGAGGCCGAAGCGAACGCAATCGGCAAGAAGTCACTATTCGGGTTCGCCTACACAGGCTCCGACTCCGTTTTGCGATCTCACGCCAAGAGATTCCAACGTGCTCGAATACGGCTGAAGCAGCAGACGCTATCCACAAAGATGTCATATCCGCTACTCGTGCACGAACAGATGGATCAGCGCAGGCTGGGTTGGCTACGCCCACCCGGCTTTCGCGTTGCGCCGCGGATTCGCGGGTGCTGGGTCCATGAAGTCGACCCAGCCTACGGCCCTGTCATGCAGCGCCTGGGAAAGGTCCTCAGGGCGCGCCGGGAAGCCGCCGGCTACAGCCAAGAAGGCTTCGCCGATGCGATCGGCATGCACCGGACCTACTACAGCGCCATCGAACGCGGCGAAAAGAATTTGCAGCTCGATACGCTGCAACGCGTGTGCGACGGCTTGTCGGCGCCTATGTGGGAAGTGCTGAAGGACGCCGATGCTTGAACCGCAACCGCCTTGCTTCGGATCGAAGTGCCGCAGGCCGCGTTGGCTCGGCTAGAACGGGATCAGAGGCCACTGAACGCCCGCACCGCCATGCGAGAAAACCCGTAGCCCGGGTAAGGCCGCAGGCCGCACCCGGGTTCGCGGCGGCGGGAGAGGAAGAGCCCCGGGTGCGCTTCGCTTACCCGGGCTACGCTGGCTGCGGCCCTCTGCCTAGTTAGCGGCCTTGCCGCAGTTGCAGCCGATTGCCGTCGGGATCCTGGAATACCGCAACGTAGCCCCATGGATACTCGAGCACTCCCGTCTCGAACTTCACGCCGCGCGACTTCAGCGCCTCGAACGCGTCCCGGCAATCCGGCGTCTCGATGGTGTACGCCGCCGGAATGCGGCCTTGTACCGGATGGCCCTGTCCGGGCGTTCCTGGCCAGAGCACCAGCAGGAAGTCCTGATCCTTCACGCCGACAGCCAGGAACCGCGGGCTGTCGGGTGTCGAACTGTCTGCTGTCGGGTTTTCCGCGCGCTTCTTGAAGCCGAGGACGTTCGTGTAGAAGTCCAGGGCTCTGTCCTGGTCGCTGACGAACACGGTGGCGTATACGATTTTTTCCAGCATGGTTCTTTCTCTTCGTTCGTGGTGGTATTGGCTTGGGTATGCTCGCGCCGAGCCGCCAGTGGCGTGGCACCCATAAGACACGCGACGGAATTGGGATGTGACGGGCCGAGTTCAGCGAAGCCATCCCGTCACATCCGCCGTGCGTCGCGGGTCTTACATGCAAGACACCGCGCTGCGGAGGAATGCGACCGATGGATGAGCGCAAATGGCTGGGGGAACGGTTCGAGGAGCAGCGGCCCCGTCTGCAGGCCGTCGCGTATCGCATGCTTGGCTCGCTGAGCGAGGCCGAAGATGCTGTTCAGGAAGCTTGGCTCCGGCTTAGCGGAGCAACCTACGAAGAGGTCGACGACCTTGGCGCGTGGTTGACGACCGTCGTCGCGCGCATCTCGCTGAACATGCTCCGTTCACGCAAAATACGGGGCGAGACTCGCCTGCCCGATCTGATCATCGACCGCGCCGATGGAACGAGCCCGGAACACGGCGTGCTGCTGGCGGACGGGATCGGCCTCGCATTGCTCGTGGTGCTCGAGACGCTTGCGCCGGCCGAACGCGTCGCGTTCGTGCTGCACGACATCTTCGGCGTGCCCTTCGAGGAGATCGCCCCCATCGTCGAGCGCACCCCCGCTGCGGCTCGCCAACTCGCCAGCCGCGCACGCCGCCGCCTTCAGGCGCGGAACCCTCCTCCTGATGCCGACATGCAGGTTCAACGAAGCCTTGTCGACGCCTTTGTCGCAGCTGCGCAAGACGGCGACTTCCGCAGGCTAGTCGCTATCCTCGACCCCGAGGTGCTCCTTCGAGCCGACGTGGCCTCCATCGAGGTCCGCGGTGCGGAGCAGGTGGCTAGCCAAGCGCAGACTTTCTCGCGCCTCGGCCTGCTCAGGCGCCCGGTGCTCGTCAATGGCGCCGCGGGGCTTGTCTGCATGCTCGAAGGAAAACTGTTCTCGGTCATGGCCTTTACGGTCAGTGGCGGGAAGATCACCGAGATCGACATCGTGCGCGACCCGAAGCGGCTCAGCCAACTCGATCTGACCGCCCTCGACGGTTAGCGCGGTCGCGTGCCGCGACGGCATCAATACCTAATTTCGCAACTTAATTCCCGCTATCAGGAGCAGCCGATGCAGACGATCTTGATCATTGCCTTGTCCTTGCACGTTCTCGCCGCGGTGTTCTGGGCCGGCGGCACCTTCGTTCTCGCGCGCCTGGGCGGCATCGGCGGTCCGCGCTTGCGTGCGCCGATGTTGGGGGCGGCGATCGTGACCATCCTCACCGGCGGCTATCTCTGGCGCGCCGTGCACGGCGAGGCTTTCGGAAGGCCTGAAAAGGTTCTCGCTATCGGCATCGCCTGCGCGTTGCTGGCCTTCATCGTGCAGGTCGGCGCCGGCGCGGGCACTCGCTGGCAACTCGCCCGAGGAACGTTGCCGGAAGCAGCCGCGCAGACGCGCATGGCCCTGGTCGCCCGCCTGGCCGCCGGTCTGTTGGCGATCACCGTGATCTGTATGGCGGCGGCGCGCTATGCATGAGCTCGCGGCGGCGGTCCGTCCTCTTTCGAGCAGGCCGTCATGCGGCTTGGCGCGCGCTTAACGCCAAGGTCGGGCCATAGCGCTAACTCATTTATTAGTTGTGCCTGACTTAGGCCGCCTGGAGCGGTCTTCAACCAATTAATTCGTTGATGGCCCTACCCGGCTTGCGTAGCCCCGGTAAACACCGCCAGCTGCGCCGCGAAAGCGCGCCGGTACGCGGGCCGGGCTTCGCCGCGGGCGACGTAGGCGGCGAGGTTCGGATATTCGTCCACTAATCCCGAGCTCTTCGCCCTGGTCATCACCCCCACCATCATGAGATCGCCGGCGCTGAAGCCGCCTTCGAGCCAATCGGCATCGCCCAGGCGATCCGAAAGCGCGGCGAACCGCTTGCGGATGCGGTCCTCGAGCATCGGCCGGCGCTGCTCGTACCACGCCTCCTTCTTCTCGAACAGCATGGCGGTCGTGTGTTCGACGATCGGCGGCTCGATCGTGTTCAGCGCGGCGAACATCCACGCGATCGCGCGCGCGCGTCCGTTCGCATCTTCCGGCAGCAAGCTCGCATGGCTTTCGGCGATGTGGAGCACGATCGCGCCCGTTTCGAACAGGACCAGGTCGCCCTCTTCGTACGTCGGAATCTGTCCGAACGGCTGAAGCGCCAGATGCGCGGGCTTTTTCATCGCCTCGAACGAAACCAAGCGCACGTCGTAAGGCTGGCCCGCTTCTTCGAGCGCCCAGCGAACGCGCATGTCGCGCGCGAGGCCTTTGCCGCGGTCCGGCGAACTTTCGAAGGCGGTGATGGTGGGGGTCATGGCGGGCTCCAGTCACGAATCAATCGTATGTCACGGTGGCCAAGTCGGCCTCTCAGGGAACCGACGAACGAAAGGTTCCGAAATCGACGCCGCCCGCAAATTTTTTCGACGCGTAGGGCGGGTCCCGACCCGCCGAACGCAAGGCGCCGCGCCGCCCCGAAAGAGCGGCCCTCGTTTGAGCCGACTCAGTCCATCACCGTGGCGAAAATTTCGAGTACCAATTCCATTCCCACGTTCGGCCTTCATCGGCGGAAAACGCACGGCTATAAATCGGAGCTTTCGGGTTGCGCTTATCCCAGTGGAATTTCACGATGGCGTCCTTGCCGGCGACAACCTCACGGCCGAAGAATTCGCCTATATCGCCATCGAACGAACCTACCTTTCCATCGTCGAGCTTCACTGCGTCGCTGTCGGCCCAATAGATCGTCCACAGGCGCGTCTGCGGGTCGAACAAACGCACCGTGAGGCCTTCGAATGGCTTTCCGTCGAACTCCGCATGGAAAATGTCGAAATTGCCCAGGCCCAGCAAGATCAGGCGGAACTCCTGGGTCGCGTCGAATTCGTCCCACTCGTCGCTGCCGGCCAGTGGTTCTTTCAACGTACGATTTCTGATGTTCCAGTTGCCCACCAGATAATCGAAATCGTTTTTTGACGAAGTCTCGCTGGCCGTTATCGCAAGCTTCCCGTCAGGCGAAAGAGAGAACGCATTCATGTGCTGTCCTTTTGACGGACGTGGCGGCAGTCTATCCCTGCAAGCGCGCAAGCGGAACCCGCGTTCCGGGCCGAAGCCTTTTTGGTTCGGGCCACATTTCCGCTGGCCCAAATACGCCGCCGCCGAATGCGGCATGCGGCGAATCCGCACCAGGCTGCCGCCCCAGTCCACGGATAGCTGCCCACGCTGGACATGCGCATGGAACGACGGGTTTCAAACCGCCGAATGAGGATCGCGGTATTGGGCTACGGCCCCTGCGGCTTACGTGCGGTGTTGTCGATGGCAGCACACGGTCGGTTTTTGCGGGCAACCGGCGCGGTTGTCCGTCATGCCTTCTTTATTCCGTCTTATGGGTTCCCCCATTCGCCATCCTGTCTTAGGAGCCTAACGCCATGTTGAAGCCGCAACCCGCCGCACTGTGTTTCTACATCGTACTTTCCCTCGGACTCTCGGCCTGCGGAGGAAGCGACGAAGTCCCAGGTGAGCCGTCTTCCACGGCGGCTAAAGCGGCCCAGCCGTCCTCGACAGCCCAGTCGGCCCAGGCGCCGGCTATGGATGAAGCCAAGACCCAAAAAGATACCGGAGCCGCAGCAGCCTTCAACTTGGCCGATGGCCCGGACGTGTGCTTTCGCGCTATCGCCAAGCACTTGGGGGCCGACGCGAAGGTCTCGGAGATCACTTCATTCTTCAGCGCGGGCAAGGAGATCGAGCCCAGCCATATTGAGCCTGCAGGCGAGATGACGACCTGCACCGTCCAATACCAGGACCCTAACGATTCGCGGAAGCTTCTAAGGTCGGACCTGGACCTTGAAAGCGGGGAGTTTGGACCGCCGAACCCGGTCGAAATTACGGTCACCGGGGGCAATGCGGCGGATTTCAAACTAGAGGACTACGTCATCCCGCTGTCGAAGGTCGACGCCGCGGCCCTGACCTCGGTCATGGAAGCCCAAAAAAGCAGACTGAGCGGTGTTTTCAGCCGCTACGCATGGTCGGGGGTCCGACTGTCCGCCCCTGGCGCCTTCAGCAATACCCATACGCTACGGCTCGATGTGGCAGGCCGTTTGGCATCCAACGATTTAAGGCAAGGCGGCTACGCGTCGGTATCGATCGACGGCAAGAAAATTACAGCAGATCACTTGATGCCGTGAGCCGTATTACCCGATCCTAGGGCGGAACGCCGAAGGTGTTTCGCCCGGCTTCGGGGCGCGTTTGTCGGCGGAATCCGCTTCGCGGGTTCCGCCCTGCGCGGGCTGAGTTCGAGGCCAGTACCGTAGGCTGGGTTGATGGAGCCAACCCAGCCTACGGCCCTATACATGAACCCGCGGCGGCGGTCGTCGTAGCCCGGGTAAGCGCAGCGCACCCGGGACGCGCCCCTTCAAGGTCCCGCGTCGCCCCAATCCCGCGGAAGCAAACCATCCCTCACATAACGATGAAACGAAGATAGCGGCCAATCGGACGCCCATTCGACATGGCCATGCTTGACCGGATTGAAATGCACGTAATCCACATGCGCGCGCAGATCGGTTTCGTCGCGGATCGTATGTTCCCAGAACCGCGATTGCCAGGGCGATTGCGTAGTGCGCCGTGCCCTGGTGCGCAGAGTGAAGCCCTTCTTGATGTCCTGCCATAGGCGGGAGTAGTCGTCTCGCCCGTCGCGCATGGCGATGACGGCGTGCAGATGGTCGGGAAGCACGACGGCGGCAACGACATCGTGCGGAATCCGTCGACCAGCGGCTTTCCAAGCCTCTTGCAGGTCGCAGAAGCGCTCCACCAGCAGACTGCTCCGCCGGTCGCGCAGCGTCACCGTAAAGAAGTAAGTCCCGTTGCACTCGCGGTTGCGCCGATATCGCACCATGCCCCGAGCGTGACGGCCTCAACCGATCACGGCTATCGGAAGAATCCGCACCGCCATGCAAGAAAAACCCGTAGCCCGAGTAAGGCCGCAGGCCGCACCCGGGATTACGTCACGTCGGATAGAAGAGCCCCGGGTGCGCTTCGCTTACCCGGGCTACGCTGGCTATCGGAAGAATCCGCGCCGCCATGCAAGAAAAACCCGTAGCCCGGGTAAGGCCGCAGGCCTCACCCGGGATTACGTCACGTCGGATCGAAGAGCCCCGGGTGCGCTTCGCTTACCCGGGCTACGCTGGCTGGCAGTTTTCCGTTATTCGTTAGACGAAGACGTATGATTCTTTGGAAAGCTTCTGCCGCGCCGCTTGCCGCCGTAGCAGGGATACTTTCAACGTCTCCCACATATGGAGACTTCGATTCAAGCTCAATGCTAATTTTTGGCTTGGCTAGCCAATTGCGGAATCTGTCCCCAAACACTGCTAGCGCAGCAACAACTATTGTGCCAACGGCCGTAACAAGATCAAAAACGAACTCATAGTGACTGAGTGGTTTTTGATCTTGGATAACGCCGGCTACAGTAGCACTCGTTTTCAAGCTAGAAGGCGAATCCGCATTCGCCCTGGAGTGCGAGTCTTGCGAATCCATCTCTCCCCCTAGTGCTTTATCCGCACTTTGAATAACCACAATTCAAACAAGTAGCACACCCATCCATAATCACCAGCGCCTTCGCGCTGCACTTATGGCAAAGCGTCGCCGACGGCGGGAAGGACGCGCCGTCGCCGGTCACTGCGATGTCTTCGTTGCTTTCGCGCTCGGCCGGGTCGGCCAGGGTGCCGCCGACGGTGGGGCTTATTTCATTGTTTTTTTTTGAGCGCTGCTCGTAGGCGTGGCGCTTTTCGGCGATGAGGGCGCGCTGGGCGGGGCTCATCTCGGGGTCGTGGATCATGCCGATCGACTTCAGGTGGTCTTCGACGATCGCGCCCAGTTCGGCCACCAGCGAGGGCATGTAGACGCCGCCGGCTTTGAAGTAACCGCCTTTGGGGTCGAACACGGCTTTCATTTCGTCGACCAGGAAGGTCACGTCGCCGCCCTTGCGGAAGACCGCGGACATGATGCGGGTCAGCGCGACGATCCACTGGAAGTGTTCCATCGACTTGCTGTTGACGAAGATCTCGAACGGGCGGCGCAGTTCGTGCTCGGTGCCGGCGTTGAGCACGATGTCGTTGATGGTCACGTACATGGCGTGTTCCACCAGCGGGGATTTGATCTTGTAGGTGCTGCCGATCAGCACTTCGGGGCGCTCGATGCGCTCGTGCATCTGGATCACGTCGGCCGTGGGCAGGTCGGCCTCGGCGGCGGCGCGGGAGACCGAGGCGGCCTGGGCGGCTTCCTTGGCTTTGTCTTCCGGCGTGACGACGGCGTAACCCTTGATTTTCTTGTCGATTTTGACGGCCATTGCGGTGTTCCTGGTGCGCTGGATTTATGGTTTTTATTTGGCGGTTTTACGGGTTAAGAGCAAGGGCATTCGGCTTCGCCTCACACCCCTCTCCCGCCCCTGCGGGGCACCCTCTCCCGCAAGGGGAGAGGGAAATTGCAGCCCTCTCCCGCTTGCGGGAGAGGGCTTTTACGACATCAACCGCCGGCGACTTTCTTCGGCGGGCGCGGCTTGGTCAGCGAAGCGCGCGCCGACTTCTTGGCGGCCTTCTTCGCCGGACGCTTGGCGGCTTTCTTGGCAGGCGCCTTGCGGGCCGGCGCCTTGCGTGCGGTCTTCTTGGCGGCCTTGCGGACCGATTTCTTGGCGGCGGCTTTCTTGGCCGTGCGCTTGGCGGTCTTCTTGGCGGCTTTCTTGGTCGACTTCTTGGCGGCCTTCTTCTTGCCGGCACCCTTCTTGCGCAGGGCGGCCACTTCGGCCTTGGCGCTGGCGCTGGCCGAGGCCAGGGTCTTCTTGGCCTTGGTCACGCGCTTGCCGACCGCTTTCTTGGCGGTGGCGACGCGCTTGCTGACGGCCTTGCCGGCTTTCTTGGCGGTCTTTTTGGCGGATGCGACCGCGCCTTTCGCTTTCTTGGCGACCGTGCCGCCCACTTCGGACGCTTTCTCGGCGACCGCGCTGGCGGCGTTGGAGATCGTCGCCGTGACTCCGTTTCCATTGCTCATCGGGGTGTCCTCGTCTTTTCTAATGACGGGCGATGTGCCCGTTTGCGGAATGTAGCGCGATCTGGTGGCGGTGCAAGGATTTCTGCTTGCGTGGCTGAAGGGTTAAAGCCGGACCCTCTCCCTGGCGCTTTGCGCCTGTCCCTCTCCCGCGCAGCGGGAGAGGGCGAAGCGGAGCTTAGAACTTGCCGTAGTAGCCTTCTTTCAGGGCGTCGAAGAGGTTGGCGGCGGTGTGCATTTCGCCGTCATATTCGATCTGTTCGTTGCCCTTCACTTCCAGGACGCTGCCGTCTTCCAGCTCGAAGCGGTACAGGGTGTTTTCAAGGTCCGCTTCCTTCACCAGCACGCCCTGGAAGGCGGCGGGGTTGAAGCGGAACGTGGTGCAGCCCTTCAGGCCCTGCTCGTGGGCGTAGCGGTAGATGTCCTTGAAATCTTCGTACGGGTAGTCGGTGGGGACGTTGGCGGTCTTGCTGATCGAGGAGTCCACCCACTTCTGGGCGGCGGCCTGCACGTCCACGTGTTCCTTGGGCGTGATGTCGTCGGCGGAGATGAAGTAGTCGGGCAGCTTGCCTTCGGCGTCCTCGGCGAACGGCATCGCCTTGGCGTTGACCAGTTCGCGGTAGGCCAGCAGCTCGTAGCTGTAGACGTCGACCTTTTCCTTGGACTTCTTGCCTTCGCGGATCACGTTGCGGCTGTAATGGTGCGCGAAGCTGGGTTCGATGCCGTTGCTGGCGTTGTTGGCCAGCGACAGGCTGATGGTGCCGGTGGGCGCGATCGAGCTGTGGTGGGTGAAGCGCGCGCCGCTTTCGGCCAGCTGCTCGACCAGTTCGGGCGCGACCGTGGCCACCTGCTGCATGTAGCGCGAGTAGCGGGCGTGCAGCACCTTGCCGGGAATCTCCTGGCCGATCTTCCAGCCGTCGGCGGCCATTTCCGGGCGCTGGCGCAGCATGGCGGCGGTCACGGCAAAACGCTCTTCCATGATCGGCGCGGGGCCTTTTTCCTGCGCCAAAGCCAGGCCCATTTCCCAGCCGGCCACGGCCATTTCGCGGGCGATGCGCTCGGTGAATTCGCACGAATCTTTCGAGCCGTACTTCATCTTGAGCATGGTCACGGTGCTGCCCAGGCCCAGGAAGCCCATGCCGTGGCGGCGCTTGCGCAGGATCTCGTCGCGCTGCTGCTGCAACGGCAGGCCGTTCACTTCGACCACGTTGTCGAGCATGCGGGTGAACACGCGCACGACTTCCTTGTATTCCTCCCAATCGAAGGAGGCCTGGTCGGTGAACGGGTTGCGCACGAACTTGGTCAGGTTGACCGAGCCCAACAGGCAGGCGCCGTACGGCGGCAGCGGCTGTTCGCCGCAGGGGTTGGTGGCGCGGATGTTTTCGCACCACCAGTTGTTGTTCATTTCGTTGACGCGGTCGATCAGGATGAAGCCCGGCTCGGCGTAGTCGTACGTCGAGACCATGATCATGTCCCACAGGTGGCGCGCCTTCAGGTGGCCGTAGATGCGGCAGGCGACCAGGCCGTCGTCGCGGCTCACATAAGCGCCCTTGGTGGGCCATTCGCGCCAGACGACCTGCTCGGCATCGTTGATGTCGAGGTCGGCGGCTTCCTTGTGGTTGATCGGGAACACCAGCGGCCAGTCGCCGTCGTGCTTCACCGCTTCCATGAAGCCGTCGGTGATCAGCAGCGACAGGTTGAACTGGCGCAGGCGGCCGTCTTCGCGCTTGGCGCGGATGAAGTCGCGCACGTCGGGGTGGCTCACATCGAACGTGCCCATCTGCGCGCCGCGGCGGCCGCCGGCGGAGGAGACGGTGAAGCACATCTTGTCGTAGATATCCATGAACGACATCGGGCCGGACGTGTACGCGCCGGCGCCGGACACGTACGCGCCGCGCGGGCGCAGCGTGGAGAATTCGTAGCCGATGCCGCAACCGGCTTTCAGGGTAAGGCCGGCTTCGTGGACCTTGTCCAGGATGCCGTCCATCGAATCCTCGATGGTGCCCGACACGGTGCAGTTGATCGTGGACGTGGCCGGCTTGTGCTCCAGGGCGCCGGCGTTGCTGGTGATGCGGCCGGCGGGGATGGCCCCGCGGCGCAGCGCCCAGACGAAACGCTCGCCCCAGTATTTGCGCTTCTCGGCGGTCGGCTCGGCCTCGGCCAGGGCCTTGGCCACGCGCTGGTAGGTGCCGTCGATATCCGCGTCCAGGGCCACGCCCTGCTTGGTCTTAAGCCGGTATTTCTTGTCCCAGATGTCCTGGGAAGCCGGCTGCATCGGGATTTCCCTGTCGTCGCTGCCGGGCTGGACCGCCTCAAGGCGCACTGTGCTCATGCCTGTTCCATCTCCATCGTTCGGGGCGCGGGATCTAGCCCTGCCTATTGTTCTTGTGGGTACCGCTTTTTCTTGTGAGTCCCGCCGCGCGCCCGGGGCCCGGAGCCGCGCCGACGGCGATGCCGCGGCTGCGCTTTGCGCGCCGCGTTTCAGCTGTGTTTTCGTCCTGCCGGCCTGCCTGCTCGCATCATTCACCTCCCCCAAGGCGATGACCCGGAAACCAAGCCGGGTGATCATAAAATCACCACTGCTTGGGCCTCACCTGCCCCACACACCCCAAGATGTTGTGGCGGCGCGGGGATCCAAGCTACCCCTGGGCGGGGCCGAAGTCAACGGGTTTTATGATCCCGGTCATGCTTTTGCAGAATGGGCGTGGGCACGCGATCCCGAGGCAAAACCGGCCATATTCGGGGCCAAGCGGCTCTTTGTAGGAGCGGCTTCAGCCGCGAGCGCTTTCCCCAAGTTCGCGAGGCCGTGGAGGAAGAGCTCGCGGCTGAAGCCGCTCCTACAAAAGACGCCCCTGCGAGGGACATGGCGTAAAAACGCCGCGCGGCAGGAGCACCGCGCGGCGTGCCGGGGACGCCCCGGGGTGGTGGCGCGTCCGCAACGCTGGAAAGGCGCGATTACCAGCCCACGCCCATGCCCATGCCGACGGTGTCCTCGCCGTTGCCGCTGAAGGCCCCGCCCAGGGTGAAGGTGGCGTGGTCGTTGACCGCGCGCTGGTAGCCCACCGCCAGCGCGGCATGGCCGGCCTGGACGCCGGTGCCCACCGCCAGGCGGTTGCGCTGGCGGATGCCGGCGGCCGAGGCGGTCATCTGGGCCATGGCGGTGCCCATCGCGCCGATCCGGCTGATGCGTTTGTCCTGGTTGGCGAAGCGCTGGTTGACGTCGTTGCGGAAGGCGCCGATCTCGCCGGCGAAGCCGGTGATCTGGGCGATCTGCTGATCGGTGTAGGCATTGGCCGAGGACAGCGTTTGCGCATCGCCGGCATCCATCTGGCCTTTGTTGACCGCATCGGTCGCGGCCGCACCGGCGGCGAGATTGCCGATCACGGTGCCGCCCGCGCCTTCCAGTTGGATGCCGGTTTTGCTTGCATCCTGATAGGCCACGCTCAAGGGATTGCCGCCCTGGCCTGCGGGTCCTTGCGGACCGGGCGGACCGGGCGGACCCGGAATGCCGCCTTGCCCGCTCAACGCGGTGAGCCTGTCGTCCACCGCGGTGAACGCGTCGCCGATGCTGCCGTAGGCGTTGCCTTGAATCGTATAGCTGGGCGCGACGAACACGCCGCCGGCGTAGCTGGCGCCGCCGCCGAGCGCGGTCGCGAACGGGTGCAACTGGCCGACGTTCACCGCATCGGTGTCCTGCGTGCCGGCGAGCAGGTTCACCAGTTGATGTTCGTTGCCGGCGGCGCCGATCGATACGGTGTTCTCGCGATCGGCGCGCGCGCCGAAACCCAATGCGGTGCTGCCCGCAGCGCTGGCCTGCGCATCGACGCCGAAAGCGCTGGCATGGTCGGCAGTAGCGGCCACGCCGGCACCGATGGCCACGGCGCTGGTGCCGGTGGCGACGGCGGTTTCGGTGCTCGAGTCCAGGGTCGAACCACCCAACGCATCGACATCCAGCGTGACCAGACCATCGCCGTCGCGATCCCACCAAGTGCCCAGCGCGATGCTGTTCGCCCCCGTCGAAGCCGTACGCAGGCCGAACGCGACGCTACCGCTGCCGGCAGCGTGCGCGGCCCAGCCGATAGCGGCCGAATAGTCGCCGGCGGCGATGGTATCGGGACTGTCCTGGGCGCTGCCGATGACGTAGCGGCTCCCGAAAGTCAGGCTGCCCACGCCCGAAGCGAAAGTTTGCGTTCCCAGCGCCGCCGAGGCGACGCCGCTGGCTCTGTTGCCGTAGCCGAAGGCGCTGCTGCGTTCGGCGCTGGCATCGTTGCTGGCGCCGAAGGCGCTGCTCGCCTGTCCGGTGGCATTGTTGATGACGCCGACGGCCGAACTGTAATCGCCGAGGCTGTCGTTCGCGTATCCGACCGCCACGCTGCTCCCGCCGCTGCTGGCGTTCATGCTGCCGACCGCGGTGGACTGCAATCCCAGAGCCTCGTTTCCCACGCCGAAAGCGCTGCTCTTGTAGCCGCTGGCGACGACCTCGTTGCCCACCGCCACCGCGAACTGGTTGCTGGCGATGCTGTCCACGCCGAAAGCGACGCTGTCGTCGCCGCTGGCGTCGCTGCCGACGCCGCAGGCGAAAGCGCCGGCGCCGGACGCGGTCGAACCGGTGCCCGCTTCGCCGGCGTCGGTGTTGTCGCAAACCTCGCCCGCGGCCGCGCCGGCCGACAGCAGCATCAGGATCGCCGCGCCGAGCAGCGCGTGCCGAATGGGTCGTTTCATTTCGTACTCCCGAATCTTGTGGACGGCCGTCCCCGATCGGCGGCCTCGACAGCGGTCTCGCAACGCGGCGGCGAATCCGGACATGACCCCGTCGCGTCGCATCGCACTACAGCTCCAGGCCGAAGCTGGCGCCGGATCCGGACACCGCGACGCAAGAGAAAGCGGCCCGGCGCCGCCGCGACGCCGCCCGGTACCCTCCGGGACGGCCTCTGCGGGCGGGGAACCCACGACAGCGCCGGACCGCATGAACGGCCTCGCAAGCGCTCCTCGGATTCGGGTACGCGAAGCGGACACGCATTCGCTTGTCAGCCGCGGGCGCATGCGCGAGGCTTCGCAGGCGGGAGTGGCGCGGGGGTCGGGGATGGAAGCTGAGTCGGTGACGGTCCTGCTCAACCGCGCGCGCGGCGGCGACGCGGCGGCTGGCGATCGCGCCTACGCGCTCGTGTACGAACAATTGCGCGGCGCCGCGCGCCGGCAGCTGCGCCATCGCCGCGACCGCACGCTGTGCACCACCGCGCTGGTCAACGAAACCTGGCTCAAGCTGGCGCATGCCGATGTCGATCCGCGCGACCGCGAGCATTTCCTCGCGCTCGCCGCGCGCGCGATGCGGATGATCGTGATCGACCAGGCGCGGCGCAGCCTGGCGGAAAAACGCGGCGGCCAGTGCTTGCGCGTTACGCTCAATTCCAGTCTGGCCGGCGACGAGCGCGGCGCCGAAGACCTGCTCGCCCTGGACGCCGCCATGGCGCGTCTGGCCGAAGCCGATCCGCGTTTGGCGCAGGTCGTCGAGTGGCGCTATTTCGGCGGACTCACCGAACCGGAAGTCGCACAGATGCTCGGCGTCACCGACCGCACCGTGCGCCGCGACTGGCGCAAGGCGCGCGCTTTCCTGTTGCACGAGATGACCCGCAGCGAGGCGGCGCCATGACCGCGCCGAGCCTCGCGCAACGTGCGCTTGCGCTGTTCGACGAGCTGGTCGAATTGGACGTGGCGGAACGCGAACGGCGCCTGCGGGTTTTGCGCGAGCAAGACCCCGCATTGCACGCCGAAGTCGCCGCGATGCTGGCGATGGACCGCGCCGACGGCGCCGCGCTCGACCGCAGTCCCGAGTCGCTGCTGGCCGACGCGACGCTCGCCGACGAAGACGACGACGCGCTGATCGGCCAGCGCATCGGCCCCTGGCGCATCGCCGGGATCGTCGGCCGCGGCGGCATGGGTGCGGTCTACCGCGGCGAGCGCGCCGACGGCGAGTTCCAGCAGCAGGCCGCGATCAAGCTGATCCGCCTGGGCTTGGACCATCCCGAACTGCGCCGCCGCTTCTTGCGCGAGCGGCAGATCCTGGCGCGGCTCAAGCATCCGAACATCGCCACCCTGCTCGACGGCGGCGTGGCCGACAACGGCGCGCCCTACTTCGCGATGGAACTGATCGAAGGCGCACCGATCGACCGCTGGTGCGACGCGGGCGGGCTGGATGTGCGCGCGCGCATGCGCTTGTTCCTGCAGGTGTGCGCGGCGGTGCAGCACGCACACCAGAACCTCACCGTGCACCGCGACCTCAAGCCCAGCAACATCCTGGTGACCGACGACGGACAGGCCAAGCTGCTCGACTTCGGCATCGCCAAGTTGCTCGAGGCCGGCACCGACGGCGGCACCACGGCCGATCGCCCGTTCACGCCCGACTACGCCGCACCCGAACAGATCCGCGGCCAGGCGATCACCACCGCGACCGATCTGTATGCGCTCGGCATGGTGCTGTACCGCCTGCTGGCGGACGCGTATCCGTTCGGCGCCACCGGTTCGGCCGCATTGGCCCGGCTGGAACGCGAACCCGAGCCGCTCGCGCGCGCCGCCGAGCGTATCGCGCCCATGCAGGCGCAGGCGCGGCAGCTCGCACCGCGCGCGCTGGCCGCCGCGTTGCGCGGCGACTTGTCGGCGATCGTTCATCACTGCCTGCAATCCGACCCGTCGCGCCGCTACCCTTCCGCCGAAGCGCTGGCCGCCGATCTGCGCGCGTGGCTGGATGGGCGGCCGATCGCCGCGCGGCGCGGCGACCGGCGTTATCGATTGCGCAAGTTCGTCGCCCGCCACCGCTGGGGCGTCGCCGCGGCCACGCTGGCGATACTGACGTTGAGCGGCTCGACCGCGACCGCCGTCTGGCAGGCACGCGAGGCGCGCGAACAGGCGGCGCTCGCCGTCGCCAATGCCGAACGCGCCGAGGCCCAAGCCGCGCGCGCGCTGAGTACGCGCGATTTCGCCGTCGGCCTGTTTCGCGAAGCCGACCCGCTGCGCAGCGCGCGCGGCACGCAGTTGACCGCGGTGGATTTGCTCAAGGCCGCTGCGCAGCGCGTCGACAAGGAACTCGAACACGCGCCGGAGACCCAGGCCGAATTGCGTTCGGCGATCGGTTTCAGCCTGTACAACCTCGGCGATACCGAAGCCGGCCTGGCCCTGGTCGAACGCGGCCTGGCGCAACTGCGCAGCATCGGCGCGCAGGGCCAGACCTTGGCGCAGGTGCTGCAGGATCGCGCGATCATCCGCCGGATAGCGGCCGACTACGCCGGCGCCGAACGCGATGCCCGCGAAGGCCTGGCCCTGATCGAACACGCCACCGGCGAACAGGCGCGGCTATGGCGCAGCAAGCTGCGCAACACGCTGGCCACCAGCCTCACTTATCGCGGCCGCCACCGCGAAGGATTGGAATTGCAGCAGGCCGTGCTGGAAGACCGCCGCGTCCTGTTCGGCGACGCCAGCCCCGAACTGGCCGTGGATTGGAACAACCTGGGCAACGCCAACCTGCGCCTGGATCGCTACGCCGAGGCCGAAGCCGCCTTCCAACGCGCCACCGACCTGATGCTCGAACAGCACGGCCCGGATCACCCGCGCATGGTCTGGCTGCAGATGGGATTGGCGATGGCGCGCAGCGGCCAGGCCAGCCGCTGGCGCGAGGCCGAAACGGCCGTCGCCGAAGCCGAACGCGTATTGCGCAAGGCCTTGCCGCCGGCGCATCCGATCGCGATCAACGTGCAAGGCGTACGCGCCTATCTGCTCATGCAGGAAGGGCGATACGCCGAAGCCGAAGCCGCATTCGCCCGCGCCATTGCGCGCGCTCGCGCGCTCGACGACCCGCAGGCGCAAGTGGCGGTCCTGCAGGGGCAACAGGGCTTATGCCTGCTCAAGCAGGGTCGCGACGAGCAGGCCAAAGCGCTCTTGGCCGCCGCGATCGCCGGATTTCCCACCCGGCACGTCGCCGACGATCCGCCGCTCAACCGGCTGCAATCCGCCTACGGCCTGGCCTTGTTCCGCACCGGCGATCGCGCCCACGGCGAGAAAGAAATCCGCGCAGCCCTGCAACGCCTGCAATCCGCGCATTTCGCCGTCACCGACGACTATGCGGAAATCAGCAGCGACCTGGCGGCATTGCTCGAAGGCTCCGGCCGCGCCGATGAGGCGCAACGTTGGCGGCAGCGCGCCCGACTTACTTTCTCCCGGGTCTTGGGGCCTTCCCATCCACGCAGTCGGCTCGCCATGGGCTGATTCATGCTTGGCCAGCGCAAGGCGCTTGGGGCCGCGACGGCCGGGCGGCGAATGAACTTCATAGGCCATTTAACGGTCATTGCGGACACTAGACCGCCCATTCGGCCAGCGCGCCTCGGGCCTTGATTTGCCCGCAACGGCTACGATTTCACGTCTCATCCCCGTTTGAACCGGACAATCCGAACCACGATGCGTCCTCTGCCTACCCTGATCGCCCTCACCGCCGCCGCCGCATTCGGCGGCTTCGCCGCCACCGCCCTGCGCGACGGCTTGGAGACCCCGGCCCAGGCCGCCCCGGCCGCCGCGCCGCCGATCATAGCCGCCGTGCCCAACGTGGCCGCGCTGCCGACGTCGGTCGACGGCCAGGCGCTGCCGTCACTGGCGCCGATGCTGCAGCGGGTCACCCCGTCGGTGGTCAGCGTGCACAGCAAGCAGCGGGTGCGGGTGAGCCCGTTCGGCAACGATCCGATGTTCCGGCGCATGTTCCCCGAACTGTCGCAGGACCGCGTGCGCGAATCGCTGGGCTCGGGTGTGATCGTCGACGCGCAGCGCGGCTACGTGCTCACCAACCACCACGTGATCGAAGGCGCCGACGACGTCTCGGTGACGCTGGCCGACGGCCGCACGCTGAAGGCCGAATTCGTCGGTTCCGACGCCGACACCGACGTGGCGCTGATGAAGATCCCGCCGCAGAACCTGAGCGCGATCGCGCTGGCTGACAGCAATGCGCTGCGGGTCGGCGATTTCGTGGTGGCGGTGGGCAATCCGTTCGGCGTGGGCCAGACGGTGACGTCGGGCATCGTCTCGGCGGTCGGGCGCAGCAACCTGCCGGGCATCGGCTTCCAGAACTTCATCCAGACCGATGCGTCGATCAACCCCGGCAATTCCGGCGGCGCGCTGGT